>CAXUEL010000192.1:0-6663 GCA_964249915.1 uncultured Acetobacteraceae bacterium
CTGCGCGGCGGCGAGGTCGGCGTCCTGCCCAGACACGGCGGTCTTGCCGGCCAGGCCCTGCGCGCCCAGCGCCTGGATCGCGCCGCCGGCCAGGGCGTCGTTGGAGGCGACGATGCCCTGGATGTTGTTGTGGTTGGCGGTGAGCGCGTTCTCGGTGTCGGACAGCGCGGTGGTGGCGCTCCACTCGGGCACGAACTGCGAGCCGACCACCTTGATCTTGTTGCTGTCGATCAGCGGCTGCAGCACCTCCATCTGGCCCTGGCGCAGCAGCTTGGAGTTGTTGTCGGTGGGCGCCCCGCCCAGCAGGTAGTAGTTGCCGGTGGGAGCGGCGTTCACCACGCCCTGCGCCTGCATGTGGCCGACGCGCACGTTGTCGAACGACACGTAGGCGTCGATGTTGGAGTCCAGGATCAGCCGGTCGTAGGAGATGATCTTGATGCCGGCCTGCTTGGCCTCGTTGATGACGTTGCCGAGCACCTTGCCGTTGAACGGCACGATCACGATCACGTCCATGCCGCGCGAGATCAGGTTCTCGATCTGGGCGTTCTGCCGGCTCTCGCTGGCATCGGCGGACTGGACGTTGACGGTGGCGCCGAGCGCCTTGGCGGCGGCGATGAAGTAGTCGCGGTCGTGCGCCCAGCGCTCCAGGCGCAGGTCGTCGATCGAGAAGCCGATCTTGGGATGCGCGGCGTTGGCGTGGGCGGCTGCCGGCAGCAGCGCGGCCAGGCCCAGGGACAGGGCGGCGCCGGCCAGCAGGCGACGCGCGAGGCCCGAGCCGCCGAGCGCGATCCGGTGGGAAAGATGCGACACGAATGATTCCTCCGTTGCGCCGGCCTTGGGTCCAGGGGAGCCTGGACAGGCCGGTCAGTTGCCGCTGTCTGGCGGCCGCGCGGCCGCCTCGTCATCGACATTGACGGAACGAAAGCAAATTGCCGCACGTAACGCAAGGGGATGCTCCCGCGCCCGCGATCCAGCCCGTCGGCGCGGCGTCTCGCCGGACGAACGCCGCTGCCGGAAGCGGAAGATCGCGCGGACGACCCGCCTCCCGCCGCGCCGGATTGTTGCGCCGCAGCAAGCCGGCCGGGTCCGCCGGCCGGCACGCGGCGGCCGTTGCATCGGTGGCCGCATTTTTGATTGACGTGCCTCAAACGTGGGCCCTATGTCCGGCGTGGGGAGACGGCATGCCCAAGGTCACGGTCTTCGAGGTCGCAGCCTCCGCCGGCGTCAGCCTGGCCACGGTCGACCGGGTGCTGAACGGGCGCAAGGGCGTCCGGCCGGCCACGGTGGAGCGGGTGCAGGCGGCGATCGGCCGGCTCGGGTTCCGTCGCGACGCGTTCGCCGCCGGGCTCGCGACGCAGCGTCGGGAACGCTACCTGTTCGTGCTGCCCGGGCGCGGCACCAACAGCTTCATGAACGCGCTGCACGACACCATCGCCGCCGCCGCCGCGGTGCTGGCGGACCAGCGCGTGCTGGTGCGGACCCTGGACTACGCGGCGCTCGACGACACGGCGCTCGCCGCCCTGCTGTCCTCGATCGACGCCGCCGAATGCAACGGGGTGGCGGTGGTCGCGGTGGAGTCGCCGCCGGTGCGGCACGAGATCGACCGGCTGGTCGAGAAGGGCATCCCGGTGGTCACCCTGGTGTCCGACGTGTCGCCGTCCAGGCGCAGCCTGTTCCTCGGCATCGACAACAAGGCGGCCGGCCGTGTGGCCGCGTCGCTGATCGGCCGCATGACGGGCGCCCACACGGCTGGTGCGCAGGTGGCAGGCAACCAGGCGGCAGGCACCCAGATGGCAGGGAGCGGGCGCGGCAGCATCGGCCTGGTGGTCGGCCGGATGACGCTGCACGACCATGCCGACCGCAGGCTCGGCTTCGAGCAGGTGCTGCGGCGCGAGTTCCCCCACCTTTCCCTGCTGCCGACGGTCGAGGGCCGCGACGACAGCGCGGTGACCGGCCCGCTCGCGGCGCGCATGCTGCGCCGGCATCCGGACCTGGTCGGGATCTACAGCGCCGGGGCCGGCAACCGCGGCATCATCGCCGCCCTGCGCGCCGACGCGCGCCAGCCCGCCCCGGTGGTGGTGGCGCACGAGCTCACCGCGCATGCGCGCGACGCGCTGCTGTCGGGAACCTTCACCGCCGTTCTGCACCAGGACCAGGAGCAGGAGGTCGAGAACGCCGTCGCGGCGCTGCGTGCCCTGGCGCGCGCCGAGGCGGCGTTCCTGCCCAGGCCGGTGCGTACCCAGATCTTCCTTCGCGACAACGTCCCCTGAGCGGGAACCGCGACCACGTGAAAGAGTCCGTCATGGCCACCAGCACCCTGTTCAGCGACCTCGAGACCGTCCGCTTCGCCGGTCCCGACAGCGACGACCCCCTCGCCTACCGCTACTACGACGCCGACCGCGTGGTGCTCGGCCGCCCCTTGCGCGACCACCTGCGCTTCGCGGTCGCGTACTGGCACAGCCTGGCGATGAACGGCAGCGACCCGTTCGGCGCGCCCACGCTGCACCGTCCGTGGATGCGCAACCCCGACCCGATGGCGGGCGCACGCGACAAGGCCGACGCCGCGTTCGACCTGTTCCGCGTGCTCGACGTGCCGTTCTACACCTTCCACGACCGCGACATCGCCCCCGACGGCGACGACCTCAACACCGGCCTGCGCAACTTCCGCGAGATGGTCGACTACCTTGGCCTGAAGATGCAGGGCTCCAGCACGAAGCTGCTGTGGGGCACCGCCAACCTGTTCAGCCATCCCCGCTTCATGGCCGGTGCCGCGACCAACCCCGATCCCGACGTGTTCGCCTACAGCGCCGCCACGGTGAAGCACTGCATGGACGCGACGCTGGCGCTGGGCGGCGACAACTACGTGCTGTGGGGCGGCCGCGAAGGCTACGAGACGCTGCTGAACACCGACCTCGGGCGCGAAGTCGACCAGCTCGGCCGGTTCGTGTCGCTGGTGGTCGAGTACAAGCACAGGATCGGCTTCCGGGGACAGATCCTGATCGAGCCGAAGCCCAAGGAGCCGACCGCGCACCAGTACGACTTCGACACCGCGACGGTGTACGGCTTCCTCAAGCGCTACGGCCTCGAGAACGAGGTCAAGGTCAACCTGGAGGCCAACCACGCGCTGCTGGCCGGGCACAGCTTCGAGCACGAGATCGCCACCGCCGCCAGCCTCGGCATCCTGGGCTCGCTCGACCTCAACCGCGGCGACCCGCTGCTGGGCTGGGACACCGACCAGTTCCCCAACAGCCTGCAGGACACCGCGATGGCGCTGTACCACGTCGTCAAGGCCGGCGGCCTCGGGCTCGGCGGCTGCAACTTCGACGCCAAGATCAGGCGGCAGTCGATCGACCCGGCGGACCTGGTGCACGCCCATGTCGGCGGCATCGACCACTGCGCCCGCGCCTTCCTGATCGCGGCACGCATGGTGGAGGACGGACGGCTGGGACAGGCGCTGAAGGACCGCTACGCCGGCTGGGACACCGACGCGGCGCGCGACATGCTGAGCGGCGGGCAGACGCTGGACACCATCGCCGCCCGGGCCGAGGAACAAAACCTGTCGCCGCAGCCGCGCTCCGGCGGCCAGGAACGGCTGGAGAACCTGGTCGGCCGCTTCTTCTGAGTGTCCATACGGGATCATGTCCTTGTCCGGCATGGCGTTCGGATCATGGGCCCGCTGATTGCCCCTCAAGCGTCCCGGCAGCGGGACGAAGAGCGATGGAGAAGCATGTTCGGCCGCTACCGCCAGGGCCATCCGATTTAGGTCTTCTCAAACATATGTTCTTTACGGCATATGCGCTTTGGCATATAGGTAGGCCGTGAAGGCGACACTGATCCAGTCGGACCAAGCAGCGACTGGAGAGCGGGGAAATCCGTCAGGTCAAGATTTGGCTGGTACTGGAGCCGGTTCCACCGTCAAAGCACCGCTTCAAATACAGCCTAGTCTATGTGGTGCAGGGTGTTCGTGTGATCGGGTTCGACAACGAGCGAGGCAAAGGCGACCACCGGCACCTGCATGGTGTCAAAACACCCTACGACTTCGAGGGCATCGAACAGCTACTAGCCGACTTTCGGGCACTTATCGGGCAAGAAGGAGGGAAGTGAGCATGGCAGGCAGGTTGGTGTTCCGGATTGGCATGAGCCTTGAGGCAATCGACCGCGAGATCGTCGCCAACGTTGAGGCGGCGGTTGCCGCTGCTGATCGGGGCGAGAGCTTCGAGGCAAAGCGCACGATCGGCTTCGAGAGTTGGGCCACATTCTTTCGGAGCATGACCCCAAATCGGATGGCGATCCTTGAGCATGTCGCCGCACACGACCCGATCGCCAGTACACGCGCCCTGTCGATCGCTTTGGGTCGTGATTATGCCGCCGTTCATGCCGATGTCGCGGAGTTGGTGAGGCTTGGACTTATAGAGCGTGATGGTAATGCACTTCGCTGTGAGATCGAGCCCGATCGTGCTGAACTGGAGACGGCTCAACCATAAATCTGACATCCATGGCACCGCAGACGATCGAAGCCCTTGCGATGGTGATTTCCGGGGCTCCGCGACTGATGCTATCCCCGCCATAGGCCTTTACCGAAGTGGTCCGAGGCTTGAGACCCACATGCGTAATTGTGGCGTCATGATGAATATTGGTAACAATTCCACGGTCCCGACGCTCATCAATGCCATAATAGAACTACGTACGGTCTACCCTTGGCGGTATCAATTCGACTGTTCAAGACATCGGCGCGCTATGGACACACGCTGCTGACGCCCATGATCGGGGAAAAGGCACCCGTCGTCTTGATGCTCGTATTGCAAGACTCGCTATTCATACCGCTGGCGGCGTTACCCTATTTATCATTGAGACCTGGCAGCAGAAATATCCGACAACAAGACTGCATACACGATAGTCCGGCCAGGGCGTCTCCCCCTTGGGGCCGGGCGCTGAGGCACACATCCGGGATAAAGCGCAGCGCGTTCCGCATTCCATCCGATCGGCATCGCGCTACGCCGCGATCGGCGTCCGGACGCTTCAACCCGGCGGCACCGCTCGTGCCCAGTCGCGCAGATCCTCGACGAACAGGTCCGGCGCCTCCATCGCCGCGAAGTGCCCGCCGCGCGGCGGCTGGGTCCAGCGCGTGACGGCATAGCCGCGCTCGACCCAGGAGCGTGGCGGCGTCGGCGAGCGCGGGTCGGGATAGGCCGCGAACGCGGTCGGGACGGTCACGCGCTGCCCCGTCGGCATCCGGCGCACGCCCTCGGCGTCGGCGGCCGCGTAGTACCAGGTCGAGGTCGGGAAGGCGTCGTTGGCGACGTAGATCATGAGGTTGGTCAGCAGCTGGTCCCGCGAGAACACCGCCTCGAACGGTCGCTCGCGCAGGTCGGCCCAGTCGTGGAACCGTTCCACGATCCAGGCGGCCTGGGCGACGGGGTTGTCGGCCATGGCGTAGTTCAGCGAGGACGGCCTGGTGCGCTGCAGCTGGGCATAGGCGCCGAGCGCCTGTTGCGAGGCGTCGAACGCCGCCTTCCATGCCTTCTCCTGGTCGGTGTCAGGCTCGGCGTCGGGCTGCACCAGCAGGTAGTTCAGGTGGATGGCGCGGACCGACGCCGCGTGCTCCAGCGCCAGCCAGGCGCTGACGCCGGCGCCCCAGTCGCCGCCCTGGGCGAGGTAGCGGCGGTAGCCGAAGTCGCGCATCAGGCGGTCGAACAGCCGCGCGGTGGTGCGCGCCCCGACCGGCGAGGCGGGCTTGCCGGAGAAGCCGTACCCCGGCAGCGAGGGGATCACGAGGTCGAACGCGTCCGCGGCATCGCCGCCGTGTTGGGACGGGAACGCGAGCGGCTCCGCCACCTGCCAGAACTCGTAGACCGAGCCGGGCCAGCCGTGGGTGAGGAGGAGCGGCCGGCGCCCCTGCGCCTCGCCGACCAGGTGCACGGCGTGGAGGTCGATGTCCTCCACCCGGTGCAGCACCTGCGGCAGGCGGTTCAGCTCGGCGGCGGCGGCACAAACGTCGAAGCCGTCCGCCCAGTGGGCGCACAGGTCGCGCAGGAACGCCGGGGCGCAGCCGTAGCGCCATCCGGCGTGCTCGGGCGTCGGCGGGAGGCGGTGGTCGCGCAGCCGGCGGCGCAGGCGGTCCAGCGTCGCGTCGTCCCAGGCCACGGTGAACGGTTGCATGCCGATCCTCCTCCGGTCCCGAGGGCAACTCCCCAAACCGCCACGGGTTGAACCGCCGACGCGAGGGACCAGCGATGAGCAAGCACGAACGCAGCGACGAGATCACCAGCCACGGCACGGTGAAGGGGCACCACCCCAGGCCGGAGGACAACGTTCCGGAGGGCGGCCCGGCGCCGTCGCCGACCGAGGGCCAGGGTGCCGCCAAGGGCGCGGCCTCCAAGGCGGTCGACGGCGCGGTCGCCGGGGACAACACCAGCACCGCCACCGCCGGCAAGGCGGAAAAGGAGCACGCCGCGGGGGTCGCCGCGGAGAAGACGCAGAGCGGCCGCGGCCACCGCAAGCACGAGGGCTAGGCGACCCCTGCTTGAACGTCGTTCACGTGAACGACGTTCACAGGAACGACACCGGGTCGACGTCGACGTCGACCTCCACCGAGCGCGGCGCGGTGGGTGTCATGCTGCGCCAGGTGGCCATCCAGTGGCGCAGGATCGGCTGCACCGCGAC
>CAXUEL010000193.1:0-6642 GCA_964249915.1 uncultured Acetobacteraceae bacterium
GGAGCACAGGGGCTCCACAGCGGCAGGACCGTGGGCGGCTCCGGGGCGAGCGTGATGGACCGGAAGATGGGGGCCGGAAGGATGCATGCGGTCGGGCCGGCCTGGGCCGCGTTGGCTGGAAGATGGAGCGTTCCGGGCAGCCGGTGCCAGGATGGGATGCATGACGGTTGCCTCCCGCAGGTCGATGACGCAGGCCGAGTTCCTCGATCGGGCGCAGGCTCGGGCGGGACGCTACGAGTTCGACGGGGCCCGGCCCGTCGCCCTGACCGGCGGCTCCGGCAATCACATGCGGATCGTCGGCAACATTGCCTTCCAGCTCCGCCGCCGACTCGGCGATGACGGTCCGTGCGAGGCGCTGGCGTCGGATGCGGGCATCCGAACGGTTGGGGAAGCGGTTCGCTATCCGGACGCCCTCGTGACCTGCAGCGGGTTCGACGGGAGAAAGCGCCTGGTTCCCGATCCCGTGATCGTGTTCGAGGTGGTCAGCCCGTCCTCGATCCGGGAGGACCGGATCCTCAAGCCGGCGGAGTATGCCGGGGTGCGGTCCACCAGGCGGTACGTGCTGGTCGAGCAGTCCGTCGTCGGGGTGACGGTGCTTTGGCGTGACCGGGACGAACCTTGGCACTTCCAGACCCTGAAGGCCGGGGACAGGCTTGCCTTCCCGGAGATCGGGATCGAGATGCCGGTCGACAGCCTCTACGTCCGCGTCAGCCTGGAAGGGACGCAACCGGAGTGATGTCCCGGAAGCGGACTGCCCGCTCCGGAGACGGGCGTCCGCAACGTCATCGGTTCTTGTTTGGGAGCGCCTCTTTGGAGCGGATCGGGAACAGGAACGATCTGCAAGGCAAAATGTTGCAGGTTGCCGGTGAGAATGGTGTAGCCGCGAAGCTGTGCCGTGGCGGCGACGATCAGGTCGGCCAGCCCGGGCGCCTGCTCCTGCCTGCGCGCCCGGTCCGTGAGGCGTCCGAGGCGCCGGGCAGCCGGGAGATCCACCGGGAGGATCCGGGAGCCGTGGAGGTGCAGCAGGGTTTCCAGCCATCCTGCCAGCCGGTCGGCCTTGCGCCATGCGCGCTGGCGGCGGCTCCTGGCGGTGCCGTCCTCCACTTCGGCCACGGTGGCGACCGACAGGTAGAGTCCGGTGCTGTTGCGGGCTGTCCAGGCAACCAGACCAGGCACGGCAACCGCTTCGGTTGGCGCTCCGGTGGAAAGGACGTCGGTGTCGACGAGGTACGTTGGTCAGAGTTCGACGTCCCGCAGCCCGCCCTGCAGCGGCGGCAGGTCTTCCGGCTGCAGCGGAGCCTCCATCAGCAACCGGCAAACGACGGCACCCGGGACAGGCGCTGCCACTCCTCGAAGCTGAGCAGCACGGCCTCGGGTCGGCCATGTCGGGTGATGATGGACGGCTCGCCCTGACGGGCCTGGTCGATGACGGCCGATAAGGTCGCCTTCGCGTCCCGCAACTGGATCTCGTGCATGGGTTTGCGTGTGACTATCGTAGTCATGACACGCTCGCCGGCGCGGTCTGGGAAGCCGATGCCGTCCGCGCGGACCCGGCGCTACGTGAAGGGGTTGCGGATGGTGAGGCGGCCGGAGACGAGGCGGCCGTTCTGCATGTCTTCGGACCAGAGGGTCGTGCAGCCGGCCTGCAGGGCGGCAGAAACGATCAGGGCGTCGTAGAAGCTGAAGTTGTCGGCCTCTGCAAGCATCAGAGCGGCCATGTGGATGGCAGTGTCGAGCGGGCGGATGTCGGGGCAGAGCGTGCGGACGATGTCGAGCGCGGTCCTGATCTCGGTCCAGGGGCGCTTCAGCTTGCGGTGGGCGGTGTTGGCGAACTCGTTCAGCACCTGGACGCTGATGATGCCGCCTTCGGCAAGCAGTTCGGTGGCCCGGGCGGCACGGGGGTCGTCGGCCTGGGTGGCGTAGATCAGGACGTTGGTGTCGAGGAAAGGCCTAGCGTTCATCCGCCTCGTCCCGGCTGAGCCGGAAGCCGGGCGGAAGGGTCCAGTTCAGAGCGCGGAGGCGGGCGAGCGCGGTGTCGCGCGTGCGGTCCCGATCGATACGGAAGTGGCGCTCGCCGGCGATCTCGATCTCGATCTCGTCGCCTTCCTGAAGGTTGAGGCCTTCGACGACCGCGGCCGGCAGACGCACGGCCAGGCTGTTGCCCCATCTGCCGACCTGCATGCGTTCCTCCTGATATACGGGCAGCGCGTATGTCATCATCGGCGAGATGGTCGGTAGCTCTGGTTTGCAAAGACGCGCCCTTGCCGGGATCAGGCCGCGGAACGGATCGATGGGCGGAGTCCTGCCCTTCTTCAGCCGGCGCCGGCGAGGACCTCGAGGACGGCCTCGCCGTACCGGTCGAGCTTGGAAACGCCGACGCCCTTGATCTCGGCGAGCGTGGTCAGGGTGTCGGGCCGGTCGGCGGCGATGTCGCGCAGGGTGGAGTCGCTGAAGATGACGTAGGGGGGGACGGCCTGGGCGCGGGCCTCGCGGAGGCGCCAGGCACGCAACGCCTGGAAGCGGGACTCGGCGCTGCCGTCCAGGGGGCGGGGCTGACCGGCGCCGCCGGAGCGCGAGCTCGGGGCGACGGCATCGGCGAGGGAGGCGGCGGCATCCTCGGCGAGCAGGACGGGCTGCTCGCCGCGCAGGATCGGGCGGGCGACCTCCTCCTGCAGGGCGAGGCTGGCATACTCGCCATGGATGCGCAGCGCGCCGCGGGCGACCAGCTGGCGGATCACGGAGCGCCAGAAGGTGTCGGGCTTCTCCTTGCCGATGCCGTACAGGGCGAGCTGGTCGTGGCGGTGACGCTTCACGGCGTCGGTCTGCTTGCCGCGCAGCACGGACACGATGTGGAGGGCGCCGAACATCTGGCCGGTGCGGTAGATGGCGGACAGCACCTTCTGGGCGGCCAGCGTGCCGTCGAAGGTGGCGAGCGGGTTGCGGCAGTTGTCGCAATGGCCGCAGTCGGCGCCGAGCGACTCGCCGAAGCAGTTGAGCAGGGCGCGGGTGCGGCAGCCGGTGGTCTCGGCCAGGCCGATCATGGACTCCAGGCGCTGGCTCATGACGCGCTTCTGCGCCGGGGGCGCCTGGCTCTGGTCCAGCCAGTGCCGGGCGCGCGCCATGTCCTCGCCGCCGAACAGCAGCAGGGTGTCGGAGCGCTCGCCGTCGCGGCCGGCGCGGCCGATCTGCTGGTAGTAGCCTTCCGGGCTGTCCGGCATGTCGAGATGCACCACCGAGCGCACGTCCGGCCGGTCGATGCCCATGCCGAACGCGATGGTGGCGACGATCACCACCGGCTCGCCGGAGCGGAAGCGCAGCAGGCCGGCGCGCTTCTCCAGCGGCGACAGGCCGGCATGGAACGGGATCGCCGGCCAGTCGCGCTCGCGCAAGCTGCGGGCGATTCGCTCGGTCTTGTTGCGGCTGCCGCAGTACACGATCGACGCCTCGCCGCGGTGCCGGCCGAGCAGCTCGATCAGCTGGTTCAGCTCCGAGCCCTTCGGCCGGGCAGCGATGTGCAGGTTGGCGCGGTGGAAGCTCGCCACCAGCACCTCGGCGTCGGGCATCGCCAGCGCCTCGATGATGTCGGCGCGGGTGCGCGGGTCGGCGGTGGCGGTAAGCGCGATCCGCGGCACGCCGGGCAGGCGCTCGGGCAGCTGCGCCAGCAGGCGGTACTCCGGCCGGAACTCGTGGCCCCAGGCCGACACGCAGTGCGCCTCGTCGATGGCGATCACCGAGATGGCGATTCGCGACAGGCGGTCGAGCATGTTGCCGGACAGCAGGCGCTCGGGCGACACGTAGAGCAGGTCGAGTCGGCCGGCGGCGAGGTCGTTGCGGATCCGGTTGGCCTCGTCCGGGTCGAGCTCGGAATGCAGCGCGCCGGCGTTCAGCCCGAGCTGGCGCAGGGCCGCGACCTGGTCGTCCATCAGCGCGATCAGCGGCGAGACGACGAGGCCGGTACCGGGGCGGCACAGCGCCGGCAGCTGGTAGCAGATGCTCTTGCCGCCGCCAGTCGGCATCAGCACCAGCGCGTCGCCGCCGGCCATCACCCGGTCGACCGCCTGACGCTGCAGGCCGCGGAAGCCGGGGAAGCCGAACACCCGCGACAGCACCGCGTCGGGGCCGTCGACGGCCCCGGCCCCAACCCGTGCCTGCTCGATGTCCAGCACCGGCGCCGGATCAGGCCGGGGGAACGAAGCCGATCTCGACCCGGCGGGCGGCGACCGCCGGGTCCTCGTTGGCAGGCGCGCGGGCGTGCTCGGTAATGCGTGCGGCCGGAACGCCGTCGGCACGCAGCGCCGCCGCCACGGCATCGGCGCGGGACGCTGAGATGGTCTCGTCGGCGCCGAGGTTGCCGTGCGCCGCGGCGTAGCCGGCGACCAGGAGGGGGGCATCGGAATGGCGCAGCGCCACCGCGGCGGCTTCCGACACCACCGCGCGGCCGGGCGCGTCGATCTCCGCCGATCCCTTGGTGAAGAACACGACGTACTTGCGGCCGGTCTCGCTGCCGCCTCCACCGGGCATGGCACAGCCCGACAGGAGGCAGATGGCGGCAACGATGGACAAGCGACGCATTGACCCGGATCCCGAGGTTGTTGCGTCTACAGGTGCCGTCAAGGCGCGGGAGCCGTCAATGAGCCGGTTGCCGGAGACCCGTTGACGCGACAGTCACGCCGCTGCCGCGGAGGCGATGCCGCCGGCCAGCCGCCAGATCCGGTCGAGCCGCTCCACCCCGGTCAGGCGGTGCGCGATCAGGATCACCGTGCGGCCCGCCGCCACCTGGTTCAGCGTCGACAGGAAGGCCTGCTCGGTGTGCGCGTCGAGGCCGGTGGCCGGCTCGTCGAGGATCAGGATTGGTGCCGGGGACAGCAGGGTGCGGGCGAGCGCCACGCGCCGCGCCTGGCCGCCGGACAGGCCGGTGCCGCCTTCGCCGAGCCAGCTGTCCAGCCCGTCCGACAGCGCGCGCACGGTGTCGCCGATCTCGGCCTGGTCGAGCGCCTCCCAGAGCCGGGCGTCGGTGGCGTCCGGACAACCGAGCAGGAGGTTGGCGCGCACGGTGTCGGCGAACAGGTGGGTCGACTGGCTGAGCCAGGCGATCCGGGTGCGCAGCGTCCGGGGGTCGAGCCGGGCGAGGTCGACGCCGCCCAGGGTGATCCGGCCGTGCTGCGGCACCGCCACGCGCAGCAGCAGCGCCGCCAGGCTCGACTTGCCGGACCCGGACGGCCCCAGGATGGCGACCCGGGCGCCGGCGGGGATGTCCAGGGTCAGGTGCTCGAACACCGGTGGTCGGTCGGGCTGCCAGCGGAAGCCCACGTCGCGCAGGCGAAGCGCGTGGCCTTGCGGCACCTCGGTGCCGATCGGCTCGCGCGCGTCGGGGGCGGGCTCGCCCGCTTCCACCACCCGGGCGGCGGCGTGGCGCATGTAGCCCGCCAGCACGCCGGCACGGGTCAGCCCGCCGGCCAGCTCGAACCCGGCCAGCAGTGCGAACAGCAGCAGGGCCCCGGCCACCGGCGGGATGCGTCCAAACAGCAGCCCGGCCACGGAGGCGAGCAGCGCCAGCACCGCCGCCTGCTGGCACAGGAACGAGGCGGCGCCGGCCACCGACGCGTCGCGCGCCAGCACCTGCTGCAGCGACAGCAGCGCCTGCTCCCGGGCACGCACCCGCGCCAGCATCCGGTCCTCGGCGCCGAAGGCGCGTATCTCGCGCAGGCCGCCCACCAGGTCCAGCACGGACACGCGCAGGCCGGATGCCCGCTCGGACAGCGACCCGGCCCTGCGGCCGACCAGCCGCGCGGCCAGGACGGGAAGCCCGAACGCAGAGGCGGCGAACGGAAGCGCGATTGCGGCGGCCAGCCCGGGGCCGTGACGCAGCGCCAACAGGAACAACAGCGGCAGGGCCAGGACGGCGCCGGCCAGCGGCACGATGATGCGGAGGTAGAGCCCGTCCAGCGCCTCGACGTCGCCGACCAGGCGCGACAACAGGTCGCCGGAGCGGCGGTAGCCGATGCCGCCGGCGGCGGTGCGGGCGACGCGGCGGAAGAACCAGACGCGGAGGTCGGCGAGCGCACGGAACATGGCGTCGTGGGTGAGGAGACGCTCGCCGTAGCGCAGCAGGACCCGGCCGGCGCCCAGCAGGCGAAGCAGCAGCCCGGAAGCCAGCACCAGCCCGGCCCCGGTGCCGGCGAGGCGCAGGCCGGAGGCCCCGAGCAGCGCCAGTCCGGCGACAAGGGCCGCGAGCGATGCCAGCACGCCCAGCATCAGCACCGGCGCGTGCCGCCGCCAGAGCGACAGCACGGTCAGGACCGGCGAGCGGGCCGGGCCGACAAGCCGGACGCTCATGCCGGAACCCCCTCCGCCTGCACCACGTGGCCGCGCGACAAGTGGATGCGCCGTCCGGGGAAGGCGTGCGCAGCGGAGGAATGGCTGGCCAGCAGCACGGTGCGGCCGACCGCCAGGCGCTTCAGGCTGTCCAGGATCTCCCGCTCGGTGACCGGGTCGAGATGCGCCGTCGGCTCGTCCAGCAGCAGCAGCGGGGCGTTGCGCAGGAAGGCGCGCGCGATCGCCACGCGCTGCGCCTGGCCGCCCGACAGGCCGTGGCCGCCTTCGCCGATCCGGGTGTCGAGGCCGTCCGCGAGCGTGGCGGCG
>CAXUEL010000194.1:0-6626 GCA_964249915.1 uncultured Acetobacteraceae bacterium
AGTCGTGCGCCAGGCCGCCGGTGAGCTGGCCCACCGCCTCCATCTTCTGGCTCTGCCGCAACTGGTCCTCCAGCTGCCGCTGCCGGGTCATCTCGACGCCGACGCCGGTCCGGCGCACCGCACGGCCGGCGCCGTCGAAGTAGGTGTGGCCCCGGGACAGGACCCAGCGCACCGACCCGTCGGGGTGCTGGATGCGGTACTCCAGCTCCAGCTCTCCGTCCCGTTCCAGGCCGCCCGCCATGACCGTCCGGAGCGCTGCGAGGTCGTCGGGATGGACATGGGCGAGGAAGCCCGCCCTGCCGATCCCTGCGGCCGCCTCGGCCGGATCCAGCCCGTAAAGGGCGGCGATCCCCGCGTCGCAGACGAAGCGGTCGCCCGGGATGTCGTAGGTCCACACCCCCATGCCCCCCACGGCCGTCAGCGTGAGGCGGGTGACGTCCTCGGAGTCCCGCAGGGTCCGCGTGCGCTCCTCGACCTGGCGTTCCAGCGACGCCGCGAGGTCGCGGAGCTCGTGCTCGGCGCGCCGCCGCTGGACCGCCGAGCGGGTCCGCTCGAGCACGTCGCGGACGAAGCCGACCTCGTCGGCGGTCCAGTCCCGCGGGGTCGACGCGTTGACGTACAACATGGCGGCGACCCGCCCCTGCTCCATCAACGGCATGTTCAACAGGGCCGCGACGTTGAAGCGCGCCAGGCTGGCAGCGTTGGTCCGCGAATCGGTGCGGACGTCAGGGACCACCACCGGCTCGCCGCGGCACAGGTTCTCGAAGTAGGAGCCGAAGGTCGGCATGTGGTGCCGCCCGATGGTGCTCGCCTGACCCGGCGTGGCCGCCCAATCCCGGTCGACCACGATGGTGCGGCCGTCGTCGACCAGGGTGCCATATCCGGCACTCTGCACCCCCAGGACGCGGCCGGCGGTCTCGACCCCCAGGACCATCATCTCGGCCGGGTCGTCCATCTCGCGGAGCCGGTCGTCCAGCTCCATCAGGGCTGCCCGCCGGTCCTCGGCCGCCTTGCGCTGCGTCACCTCCACGAACAGCACGGCGAAGCGGTCGCCCCGCAGGGGGAAGGCGCGTCCCTCGTACCAGCGGCCAAGGCGTCCGACTTGGCGGAGGAACGACGCCGCCCGCCCGCTACCGACGACCTCCGCCATCTCGGTGATCCAGGCGTCCTCGATGCCGGGAAACAGCTCCCGGACGGTGCGGCCGGTCGTCGCCTCGACCGGCATGCCGACCAGGCTGCCCCAGGCGGGGTTCACGTCCCGGTAGCGCCAGTCGGTCACGCGACCGGCGGCGTCGCGCACCAGCTCGCCCACGACCAGGCCTTCCTGCAGGCGCTCGAACAGGCCGCGCCAGTGTTCCTCGCTCGCCCGCAGCGCCACCTCCGCCTCGTGCGTCGGGGTGACGTCGCGGGACACCGAGAGCAGCTTCTCCGGCCGGCCATCCGCCCCGAAGATCGGCGTGACCTTGACGTCCCAGCACCTGCTCGTGCCGGCCATGGTGTCGGCCAGGCCGCGGAAGTGCCCGGTGCCGCCGGCGCGCGCGGCCGCGACGGCGGCCTTGGCGTCCTGGTTGCCCTGGCCATGCCAGAAGTCCGGCCAGGGACAGCCGAGGATGGCGTTGAAGTCGCTGACCTCCATCACCCGCTGCCCGCCCTCGCTCATGAAGGTGAGCCGGGCGTCGAGGTCGAGCACCTTGATGCAGTCGCTGGAGGAGGCCAGGACGCTGCGCAGGAACTCCGCGTCGGATCGCGTGCGCTCGTCCGCCTGGTGCTGTTCCGTCCGGTCGCGCAGGACCTTGATGAAGCCCTGGATGGTGCCCGCCCCGTTCCTGAGCGGCATCATCTCGCCGTTGGCCCAGAAACGGGTGCCGTCCCTGCGCTGGTGCCAGCGCTCGTCGGTGCCGCGTCCCTGGTGCAGGGCCGCCTCCATCTCGGCCTGCGGGACGCCCGCCTGCCGGTCTTCCGCCGTGAAGATCGCGGTGGCGGACTGGCCGAGCATCTCCGCCTCGGTCCAGCCGAGGATGCGACGAGCCCCCTCGTTCCATCCCGTCACCAGGCCGTCGAGATCGAGCGCCATGACGGCGTAGTCCACCGCGCTGTCCAGGATCATGCGGTGCCGCTCGTCCCCCGCCAGCACCCGCTGCTCGGCGGCCGCGAGCTCCCGCCGCAGCTGCTCGAGCTCGGCTGCGGGAAAGGTCGCCTCGGCGGGACGGGAGGCCGCGTCAGCGCTCAACGGAGACGTCCTCGGCTCCTGCCCCGGCCGGCCGGCGAGGCAGCCCTTGTTTCTTCTCCTCCAGCAGGCGCAGCCCCATGCGGACCACCTCGCCGGCGCTGCCGTAACGGCCGGAACCGACCTTCTCGGCCACGAAGGCCGCCAGCTCGGTGGTCAAGGAAGCGTCGAAGGACACGCGCTCGGGCATGCGGCGATCCTATGCGATGGCCGGGCAGCCATGCCAGCCTGCGACACGGCCGGGAGCCGGCTTCATCCCCGACCGGGAGGCGTCGAAAGCCGTATCAGCCCATGAACCTCAGCCGGAACGGAACCCGTCGCAGTGGCTCGTCGCCTGGCCCGCCGCCGCGGGTCCGGCGGCCAATCCGGGAGCCGCCACGGCCGTCCGCGGCTTCCGTACGCCGCCCAGGAGCGGGCCCCCGGTGTCGGTCGCCTGCCGAGCAACGCCTCGATCTGCGGCACAACCATGCCGGGCGGAGCGAGCAACGGCCAGCCGAGGTTTCGGGGCCTGGGAACGATGCTCGGCATGACGGGACGCAGATGTCGCGCACCGGCCGTCCGTCAGGCCCGGCACCGGCGCTGCCACGCGGATCCTGCGCACGCCAGCGAGGGCCGCAGGCACCAGGGCCGCCAGCCGTTCCAGCGCCCCGGCATCCCGGGCCGGCCAGGCATCCGCCACCGTCGGGCCTGGCACCGTCGCCCGGGCGGGCGGACCGCGGGACCGGACCACCTGGCCATACGCCGATTCCAAGCTGACGCCGAACCGGTTTCCCCGTAAGCCGGGCGCCGGGCGCCCGGTTGCGGCGCCGGAGGAGTGCTGGCCGTTGGCCGACCGTTGGAACAGCCTGCCCGGAATGCTGCTCGACGTCGCCGCCCGCCGGGGCGACCGGCCGATGCTGCGGCACTGGGCGGCGGGCGGCTGGCATCGTACCACCTGGCGCGGCTTCACCCAGGCGGTCGCCGCGGCAGCCTCCGGCCTGCGCGCGCAGGGCATCGCCGCCGGCGACCGGGTGCTGCTGGTCAGCGAGAACCGCCCGGAGTTCCCGATCGCCGAGACCGCGCTGATGTCGCTCGGCGCCGTCGTGGTGCCGACCTACGTCACCAACACCGTGCGCGACGACGCCCACATCCTGCGCGACAGCGGGGCGCGTGCGGCGATCGTGTCCACCGCCGCGCTGGCGGCGCGGGTGCGCGAGGCGGCCGGCCCCGGCGGCCTCGACCTGCTGGTGTCGATGGAGCCCGAGCCGGCGGCGCTGTCGTGGCAGGCGCTGCTGGCGGATCCCGGCGATCCGGCCCGGCTCGCCGCCGACGTCGCCCAGGTCCGGAGGAACGACCTCGCCTGCCTGATCTACACCTCCGGCACCGGCGGCCCGCCCAAGGGGGTGATGCTGCCGCACCGCTGCATGCTGGCGAACCGGGACGGGGTCGCGCAGGCGGTGGCGCCGATGCGCCTGGACGGCGAGCGCTACCTGTCGTTCCTGCCCTTGTCGCACTCCTACGAGCACACGGTCGGCAACTACCTGCTGCCCTCGCTCGGCATGGAGGTGGTGTACAGCCGCGGCGCCGACCGGCTGGTGGCCGAATTCCGCGAGGTCGAACCGGCGCTGGTGACCGCGGTGCCGCGCCTGTTCGAGGTGCTGCGCGGCCGGATCGCCGCCGAGGTGGCGCGCCAGCCGGCCTGGAAGCGCATGCTGTTCGCGCGCACCCTGCGGCTCGGCCTGCGCCGGCTCGACGGGCCGCGCCTGGCGCCGGCGCAGCGGGTCGAGGACCTGGTGCTGGACCGGCTGGTGCGCCGGACGGTGCGAGGACGCTTCGGCAGCCGGCTGCAGGGGATCATATCCGGCGGCGCCCGGCTCGACCCGGGATTGTCCGGCTTCTTCCTGGCGCTGGGCGTGCCGCTGCTGCAGGGCTACGGCCAGACCGAGGCCGGGCCGGTGGTCAGCGTCAACCTGCCCTGGGACAACGACCGGCGTAGCGTCGGCCGGCCGCTGCCGGGCGTCGAGGCGCGCATCGCCGGCAGCGGCGAGCTGCTGCTGCGCGGCGACCTGGTGATGGACGGCTACTGGAACGACGCGGCCGCGGTGCCGGCGATCCGTCCCGATCCGGACGCCGGCCCGGGCGGTCCCTGGCTGCACACCGGCGACGTGGCGCGGATCAAGCACGGTCGGATTGTGATCGAGGACCGGCTGCGCGACTTCATCAAGCTGGTGGGCGGGGAGATGGTCAGCCCGGCCAAGCTGGAGTCGCTGCTGATGGGCGATGCCGGGATCGCCCAGGCTGTGGTCGCGGGCGAAGGCCGGCCCCACGTGGTGGCGCTGGTGGTGCCGGAGCAGGACGCCGACCCGGCGGCGGCGATCCGCCGGGTGAACGCCCGGCTGGCCCGGCCGGAGCAGATCCGGCGCTGGGGCGTCATGCCCGCCGCCACGGTCGAGAACGGGCTGCTGACCGCGACCATGAAGCTGCGCCGCCGCCTGCTGCTGCAGCGCCACGCCGACGCCATCGACGCGCTGTACGCGCCGGAGACGGCCGCCGGCCGTGGCCGCGTCCCCGCCGCCAGCTGACCACTCAGCCGCGATCTGGCGCCCGGCCGACGCAGAACCTATAGTGAACGGATGACGCAGCAGATCGTCATCACCGAGAAGACAAGCCAGGCGAAGGACATACGCGCCGCGGTGGGCAGCCGCTACGGCGCGATCCTGCCGGCGGAAGGCCACCTGTTCGACCTGCTGGAGCCGGAGCAGGTGGACCCGTCCTGGTCGCGCTGGACGGCGGTGCTGCTTCGGCCGGACGGGCTGTACGGCACCAGGCCAGCCACCGGCGGCAACAAGGCCGCCAAGCTCCAGGCGATCCGGGACGCGCTGCGCACCGCGCGCCGCGTGTGGCTCGCCACCGACTGCGACCGCGAAGGCCAGCTGATCGGCCAGGAGATCCTGGAGCACTACCGCTACGGCGGCGAGGTGCGCCGGGTGATGTTCACCGCACAGGACCCGCAGACGATCCGCGACGCGTTCTCCACGGCAAAGCCGAACCGGGACTACCTGCCGCTGTACCAGGCGGCGGTCGCCCGGCGTCAGGCGGACCAGATCTACAACCTGTCGCTGACCCGCACCGCCACCGTGACCCTGTCGCGCGGGCGCGGGGGCGTGATCGGGGTCGGCCGGGTGAAGACGCCGACGCTGGCGATCGTCTGCCGGCGCGAGCTGGAGATCCGCGACTTCGTGCCGCAGCGCTACTTCGAGGTGGTGGCGACCGCCCAGGCGGAGGGCGGCCGGTTCCGGATGCGCTACGCGCCGAAGCAGCGGATCGCCACGCGCGCCGCCGCCGAGTCGGTCGCCGCCCTGGCGGACGGGCATGCCGGGCCGCTCGCGGTCACCGTGGAGGAGAAGCGGCAGGCCCCGCCGCGGCTGCACGACCTGCCCTCGCTGCAGAAGCTGTGCGCGTCCCGCTTCGGCTGGTCGGCGGCGCACACGCTGGAGGTGGCGCAGGAGCTGTACGACGGCAGCGCCAAGAAGATCATCACCTACCCGCGCGCCGAGACCCGCTGCCTGCCGGAGAGCCTGATCGGCGACGTGCCGCACGTCGTCGCGGGCCTGCGCGCCGGGCAGAGCTTCGCCGCGATCCCGGTGCCGGACCCGCCGGTGATCCGACGCGGCGCCGGGGGCTGCTTCAGCGACAAGGGGCTCCTCGGCGCCAGCCACCATGCGGTGATCCCCAACCGCAATACGATCGACACCCTGCGCGCGGTCTGGCCGCGGCTCGGCACCGACGAGCGGCGGCTGTTCGAGGTGATCGCCCGCTCCTATCTGGCGGCGATGATGCCGGACTTCCGCTACCGCCAGACCACGGCGCTGCGCGACGTGGCCGGCCACGCCTTCCGCGCCACGGGCCGGCAGCCGCTCGCGCCCGGCTGGCGCGCCGCCTATCCGGACTGGCAGCCGGCGGAGGAGACCGGCGAGGACGCCCAGCCGCTGCCCGTCCTGCGCGACGGCGAAACCACCCGGCTGTCCGGGCCCGTGGTCGAGGACAAGGAAACCCGCCCGCCGCCACGCTACAACGAGGGCACCCTGATCGATGCGATGCAGAACGCCTGGCGCTTCGTGCCGGACGGGGCGCTGCAGGCCAGGCTGAAGCAGGCCAAGGGCATCGGCACGCCGGCGACCCGGGCCGAGATCATACGCGGGCTCAAGGCGCAGGACCTGCTGGCGGTGCAGGACAAGGCGATCGTGCCGACCGAGCGCGGCCTGCTGCTGCACGCGGTGCTGCGCGACGCCGACCCGGCCCTGGTCGATCCCGGCGTCACCGCGCAGCTGGAACGGCTGCTGGACGGGGTGCTGGTCGGCGAGACCGCGATGATGGCCGCGAGCGACGCGGTCTGCGCCCAGGCCGAGCGGATCATCGG
>CAXUEL010000195.1:0-664 GCA_964249915.1 uncultured Acetobacteraceae bacterium
CGGGGGGGGGGGGGGGTGGGCGGGCGCCGCTTTCCTAGCCCACCTGCTGCGCGACCATCCGGGCCGCCGCCGCGTGCTGGCGATCGAGCCGGCCGCGCGGCTCGGCGCCGGGCTCGCCTACGGCACCGACGACCCGGCGCACCGCACCAACGTCGCCGCCGGGCGGATGTCGCTGTTTCCGGAGCAGCCGGAGCATTTTGTCCGCTGGCTCGACGATCGGGCCGAAGTGTCGCGCGACCCGGAGGCGCTCGGCAGCGACGGGCTGGTGCATCCCCGTCGCACGATCTACGGCGACTACGTGGACGAGACGGTGCGGGCGCAGATCGACGCGTCTCCGGCCAGCATCCGCCACCTGCGGGCCCGGGCGGTGTCGGCCGCGCGCCGGCCGGAGGGCGGCTGGGAGGTGACGCTGGAGGACGGGGACGTGGCGGCGGCGCCCGTGCTGGTGCTGGCGGTCGGCCATACCGCGCCGGACCTGCCCGCCGTGCTGGCACCGGTGGCGCGCGACCCGCGGGTGGTGGCCGACCCATGGGACCGCCTGGCGCTGGACCGGATCGGGGACGGGGATCCGGTGCTGGTGGTGGGCACCGGGCTGACCGGCTGTGACGTGATCGCGGGGCTGCGGGCGCGGGGGCATCGCGGCACGATGCTGGCGGTGTCGCGT
>CAXUEL010000195.1:674-6572 GCA_964249915.1 uncultured Acetobacteraceae bacterium
CGCGGCCTGCTGCCGCGGCCGCGCACCACCAAGCCGGTGGGGGAGTCGGGCGATTTCGCCGGCGATCCCGCCACGGACGCGCTGTCGCTGCTGCGACGGGTGCGGGACGCGGTGGCGGCGGCTGAGGCGGACGGGCGGCCCTGGGAGGAGGTGATCGCGGCGCTGCGGGTCCAGGCGCGCACCGTGTGGGGCAGCCTGCCGGTGGGCGAGCGGCGGCGGCTGCTGCGCCACCTGCGCCCGTTCTGGGACGTGCACCGGTTCCAGTGCGCGCCGCAGATCGCCGCCGTGGTGGCGTCGGGGCAGCGGGACGGGTGGCTGACGGTGCTGGCGGCGACCCCGGTCGCGGCGCGGGCCGACGCGGACGGGATCGCGGTGACGCTGCGTCGGCGCGGCGGCAGGATCACCGACACGGTCCGGGTGCGGGCGGTGGTGAACTGCACCGGGCCGGGGCACCGCTCGGTGGTGGCGGCGCATCCGCTGCTGCGCAGCCTGGCCGAGGCCGGCCATCTTCGCGCCGACCCGTGCCGGCTCGGCATCGACGTGGACGGGGAAAGCCGGGTGCTGGACGCGTCCGGCACCGCCTGGCCTGACCTGTTCGTGGCGGGTCCGCTGGCGCGCGGCACCCATGGCGAGCTGATGGGCCTGCCCCAGGTCACCACCCAGCCGCGCGAGGTGGCCGAGGCGGTGGCGCACCTGGTGGCAGCCTTGATGTGAACCGGGTGGACTTGCCCGTCCTCCTCGCGGCATCTGTGCCGCCATGATCACCGACAAGCGCCTGCTCCGGGCGGAGCCGAGCTTCCGGATCCTGGCCAAGCTGTGGCGGGTGAGCTGGCTGTATGTGCTGCTGATCTGCGTGCTGGCCGGGGTCGGCTACGGCGCGCTGTACTCCGCCGGCGGCGGCTCGGCGCGTCCGTTCGCGGGGCCGCAGAGCCTGCGCTTCGGCTTCGGGCTGCTGATGATGCTGGGCGTCGCGATGCTCAGCCCGCGCGTGCTGGCGCGGCTCGCCTGGCCGCTCTACGGCGTGTCGCTGCTGCTTCTGGCGGCCGTGCTGCGCATGGGCCATGTCGGCAAGGGCGCGGAGCGCTGGCTGGTGCTGGGCGGCGTGCAGCTGCAACCCTCGGAGCTGGCCAAGATCGCGCTGGCGCTGGCGCTGGCGGCTTGGTTCCACCGCATCGGGCAGAACCGGATGGGCAACCCGTTGTTCCTCATCCCGCCGGCGCTGATGGTGGCGGCCCCGGTGGCGCTGGTGCTGAAGGAGCCGAACCTCGGCACCGCGGTGATCATCGCGGCGGTGGGCGGGGCGATCTTCCTCGCCGCCGGGATGCGGCTGTGGCAGCTGGTGCTGCTGCTGGCGCCGCTGCCGTTCCTGGGCCGCATCGCCTATGCCCACCTGCACGACTACCAGAAGGCGCGCATCACCACCTTCCTGCATCCCGAGAACGACCCGCTGGGGGCCGGCTACAACATCATCCAGTCCAAGATCGCGCTGGGTTCCGGGGGCCTGTGGGGGCAGGGCTACCTCCATGGCACGCAGGGGCAGCTCAACTTCCTGCCCGAGAAGCAGACCGACTTCATCTTCACCATGATCGCCGAGGAATGGGGGCTGGTCGGCGGCCTGTCGGTGATGGCGCTGCTGCTGCTGGTGATCCTGGGCGGCATGCTGATGGCGATGCGCTGCCGGCACCAGTTCGGCCGGCTGCTCGGGCTCGGCATCGCGATGAACTTCTTCCTGTACTGCGTGGTCAACCTGTCCATGGTGATGGGGGCGATCCCGGTCGGCGGGGTGCCGCTGCCGCTGATCTCCTATGGCGGCTCGGCCATGCTGACGGTGATGTTCGGCTTCGGGCTGCTGTTGTCGGTGTACGTGCACCGCGATGCCGCGTTCGGCGACAACGCCGCGTGAGGCGGTTCCCTTGACCGGGCTGCTGCCGCCGACGCCGGCGGTGCTGCGCTCCTACCGCCTCAGCACCTACCGCGCCGGCGCGGTGGTGGCGCGGATCGGGCGTCGGCCGGACGGCCTGGACGGGGCGCGGGTCCCGCTGGTGCTGCTCAGCGCCTGCAATCCGGGCGGCCGTCGCCGGCCCGACGGCTGGAACCGGCGCATGATGCGCCGTCTTGGCGAGGCGATGCGCCGGATCGTCCACGTCGCGGGCGAGGGGCGGCTCGGACGCTGGTCGGAGCCGCTGCTGCTGGCGGCGATGGCGCCGGCGCGCGGGATCGTGCTGGCGCGCCGGTTCCGGCAGAACGCGGTGGTGCTGCTGCGGCCCCGTCGTCCGGCGCGGCTGGTGCTGCTCGCCGCGCCGCGGGCGGTCGGCGGATGAGCTACTCCGCCTCGGCGCGCTTGGCGGCGTGCCTGGCTTCCGCCGCGGCGGCTTCCTCCGCCAGCGTCCGGTCGGCATCCGCCTTTTCCCGCGCCAGGCCGGTGTAGATCATGGCCGCTTCCGTCGCGTGACGCGTGCCGGCCTCGCTGTGGTCGATCGACGCGGTGCCGTAGCGCTCCGCCTTCTCAAAGTTGCCGGAGCCGGCGTGCTTCGCCGCCTCGCGATGCGCCTCGGCGGCATGCGTGAACGCCACCGCGGCAGCCTCGTGATGGGCAACCGCTTGTTCCTTCGTCGCCGCCATGGCGCGTTTCTCCCGTTGCTGAGCCGGGCTCGAACGGTCCCACTGCCGAAGGGTTCCGGGTGCGGTTCGAAGGCGAGGGGCATCGCGTGAAGAGCCGCTACGGTCTGGAGATGCGCGCCGCCACCGGCGCCGACGCGCCGGGACTGGCCGAGCTGTACCGGAACGCCGGCGTCCCGATCGCGCAGCACCTCCTGGCGGAGCGGCTGGAGGCGCTGCGCCAGGAGGCCGGAACCGTGCTGGTGGCGCTGGAATGGGGACCGCCCAGCGGCCTGGTGGCGCTGCACTGGTACCTCACCCTGGACGCCCCCCATCCCGTGGCGCAGGTGACGATGCTGCTGGTGGATCCGCAGGCCCGGCGCAGGGGCATCGGCCGGCTGCTGGTCAAGGCGGCGTCGCAGGCGGCCCGCGTCGCCGGCTGCGACACGCTGGAGCTCCTGGTGCCGGCGGGTTGCGGCGACCTGGACGGGTTCTGCCGGGCCACCGGCTTCGCCGAGGCCGGGTCGCGGTTCCAGCGCCCCCTGCGCAAGGCGGCCGCGGGCGACTGAGGCGGAACCGCGTGCGGCCTACCTCGGCATCCCGAGGCGGCGCAGCGACAGGCCGAACATCAGCGCCGACACGCCGCCGACCACCAGCTCGATCGCCACCAGGGTGCCCAGCACCCACAGGCCGGACCAGGGCAGGGACAGGTAGATCAGCACGCCGACCGCGAGGGCGACCAGCCCGCTGAGCAGCAGCACCCACCAGCCGCCCAGCCGCCTGTGGCCGGCGGCCCAGGCCATCCGGAACACGCCGGCGAGCACCAGGCAGAATGCCAGGACGGCGGTCAGCAGCACCGAGCCGGCGACCGGCTCGGCGATGATGGTGACGCCGCCCAGCACGTAGAGGACGCCGATCAGCCCGGAAACGAGCGCGGCGGACGCGGTGACGCCGCGATGGGCGAGGGCGTGCGCGGCCTGCACCACCCCGGCCACGATCAGCATCAGCCCGATTACCACCGTGCTCGCCAGCGTGGTCGCCACCACGTCCGCCCAGGCCAGCACGCCGAGCAGGATGAACAGGATGCCGAGCGCGATGAACCAGCCGGCTCGCGGCGACGCCATGCCTGCGGACGGGAAGGCGCGGAGATTGCCGGACATGGGCGATCCTTCGTCGGTCTGCGCCGGGCGGCGGGGCGCCGGCGGTGGGAAGCCTGCGCACGAACGCCGCATCGCCCGGTTCGACGCGTCGTCGTCGCCTCATAGCCTCTAGGGTGCGGCACGGTTCACGGGGCGACCGCATCGCGGTGCGGGGGAGCGTGGGACCAGCTCCGGCAGCGCCGCTGCCGGGTCAACCGTGCGGCGCGCCGTCCCGGCCCATCTCCGTGCCCGCATGGCCGCTGTGCAGCACCATCAGCGCGCGGCGCAGCCGGTTGATGCCGCTGCGGACCAGCCCCTCGTCGCAGAGGCGGCTGCCGTCCTGCCGCAGCTCGCGCACCGCCGGCGGCAGCGAGGGGTAGGCGCGGATCTCCGCCAGCAGCGTCTGGCAGTAGGCGCCGGTGTCGCTGGTGACCACCATCGGCGCCACCGCGTCCCGGTCCTGCGCCTGCAGCTGGCCGGACGACAGCAGCAGGAGGCAGGCGAGCACGGGCAGACGGTTCATGTCCGGGAGGATAGCCGATCCCGGCTCACCGGCTCATGGTCCACAGGTGACGGCGGCTCCATGCTGTGGCGTGCGGGCGCGGCAGCGCGTGCCGTGCCGGCGAGCGGCAGCAGCAGCACCGCTTCCAGCCCAACCGCGTCGCCGTGCGCGTCGGGATCGGGCGTCCGCAGGACGAAGCTGCCGCCATGTAGCTGCGCCACCGCCTGCACCAGGGACAGGCCGAGGCCGGAGCCGGGCGTGTTGCGGGCCGCCTCGGCGCGGAAGAAGCGCTCCGACGCCCGGGCGAGCTCGGCCGGCCCCATGCCGATGCCGTGGTCGCGCACCACGATCCGCGCTTCCCCGCCGTCGCTGGACGCGGACAGGCACACCGTCCCGCCGGCGGGCGAGAACTTCACCGCGTTGTCCAGCAGGTTGGCCACCGCCTGCTGCATCAGCTGGCGGTCGCCGTCGAGGATGATGGGCGGCGAGAACAGGCGCCGGAGGCGCAGGCCCTGCTCCTCGGCGGGGGCGGCGTAGAGCTCGGCCAGGTCGTCCAGCAGCGCCGACAGCTCCAGGGGCGCGAACGCGGAGCGCCGGGCGCCGGCCTCGATCTCGGCGATCCGCAGCAGCGCCTCGAACACCGCCGTCACCCCGTCCAGGTCGGCCACCGCGCGGTCGATCGCGGCGCGCATCTCGCCTGCCCCCGGCGCGTGCAGGGCGGCGTCCTCCAGCCGGGCGCGGGCGCGGGTGATCGGGGTGCGCAGGTCGTGGGCGATGCTGTTGGAGACCTGCCGCACCCCGTCCATCAGCCGGGCGATGCGGTCCAGCATGTCGTTGATGGTTTCCGCCACCCGGTCGAACTCGTCGCCGCTGCCCGACAGCGGCACGCGCTGCGCGAGGTCGCCGGCGGCGATCGAGCGCGTGGTGCGGGCGACGTTGCGCACCATGCGGCGGAACAGCGAGCGCACCACGAAGGCGCCGCTCAGGCCCAGCACGCCGACCATCAGCATCGCCCAGACCAGGGTGTCGGTCAGCAGCCGGCGCAGGATCGCGCGCGCGCGCACGTCGCGTCCGACCAGCAGCCGGAACCCGCCGGGCAGGGAAAAGGCGTGCACCTCGGCCAGGCCGCGCTCGCCGGCGCGCGAGATCGCGAGCTGGTAGGTGACGTCGGCGCGCCGGACGTCGCGCGGCCACTCGACCAGGTTGCCGGCGATGCGGGCGCCGGAGGCGTCGACCATCAGGTAGAGCGCGTCGTCGTCGACGTTGTCGGCCAGGCGCTGCTGGATGGTCTCGGCCAGCGCCGGCAGGCCGCCCGCGGTCCACTGCTCGGACAGGGCGCGCGCGTCGGTGTCGATCTGCGCGTCCACCTCGCGCTCCAGCAGGCCGATGGTCGCCCACCAGATGAAGCTCATGAACACGATCGCGCTGAGCATGAACAGCAGCGCGTAGACCAGCGCCAGGCGCAGGCTGGCGGAGCGGAGGATGTCGGAGCGGCGGCCGCGCCGGATCGCCGGCTTGGCCGCTACGGTCTCACTCGTCACGCAGCATGTAGCCGGCGTTGCGCACGGTGTGGATCAGCGGCCGGGGGAACGGCTTGTCGATCTTCTGCCGCAGGCGCGACACGTGCACGTCGATCACGTTGGTCTGCGGGTCGAAATG
>CAXUEL010000196.1:0-6547 GCA_964249915.1 uncultured Acetobacteraceae bacterium
TGTGGAACCATGTCTGCAGGGACAGAGTAACCAAGGCCGCCGACGTGACCGACGGCGACGCCCTGCGCCGGGCCGCCGCCGCGATCGCCGCCGAGCTCGGCCCGATCGACGTGTGGATCAACAACGCCGGCGTCAGCGTGTTCGCGCCCTTCGTGTCGGTGTCCGAGCAGGAGTTCGAGCGCGTCACCGACGTGGTCTACATGGGCACGGTGCGCGGCACCCGGATCGCCCTGGAGCACATGCGGCCGCGCGACGCGGGGGTGATCGTCAACGTTTGCTCCGCCATCGGCCTGCGCGGCGTGCCGCTGCAGTCGGCCTATTCCGGGGCCAAGCACGCCATGCGCGGCTTCGCGGAGTCGGTGCGCGCCGAGCTGATGCACGAGCGCAGCCGGGTGCGGATCACCACCGTCTACCCGCCCAGCGTCAACACCCCGTTCTACAGCCACGCCCCGAGCCGGATCGACGGCCTGCCGCGCCCGCCGCCGCCGATCTACCAGCCGGAGCTGGTCGCCGACGCGATCTACTTCGCCGCCACCAACCGGCGGCGCGACGTGCTGGTCGGCGGCCAGACGGTGCAGACCGGGCTGCTGAACGCGCTGGCTCCCGGCCTCACCGACCTGCTGATGGCCAGGATCGCGCCGCGCAGCCAGACCTCGCACAACCCGGGCATCGCCGAGAACCGCGACGAGAACCTGTTCACGCCGTCCACCCGCCCGTCCGGCACGCATGGCGCCTTCGACCGCGAGTCCCTGCCGTTCAGCGTCCAGCTCTGGGGCACCAAGCATCGCGGCACCGTCGGCGCGATGGCGACCTTCGGCCTCGCCACGCTCGGCCTCATGCTGCTGCCGCGCCGCCGCTAGGCCGCGACCGGTTCGCGTTCGTTCACCGGTCGCGGTCCAGCCCCTCGTTCCGACGGGCATCCTTGCCGGTCGGGTGACCACACACGATCCGGCGATGCTCTGGCGAAGGCCGCCTTCTCGCGCGGCCGGACGGCCGGCCGCATCGGGTCGCCGATGCGTGGAACCACGCGCGCGTCGGCCAGGACGGCCACGTGTCACCCCGGCGCCTCGGGACCCCGACCCTGTGCTTGATGGGCCGGGAAAGGTCACGGCTTGGGGCCTACGCTGACTCCCCACCGGCGATGCAGGCACCAGGGCCGATGATGCCGTCCCGGGCAGGCACCGCCGGACGCCGACCCCTTGGCAGGCCGGTCAGGCGGCGCGGTGCCGGCAGCGGTCCGCCGACCGTCTCACCAGGGCGGAGCTCATCGCCCCCTGCGTCGAGGCGAGCGAGCCGATCAGCGGCCCGTCCATGGTGTTGCCGTCCCAGACCTCGACCTCACCGCCGGCCTTGATGAGCGTCCGGGCGTGATCGACGGCTTCCCCGTCGCTCCCGCAATCGATGCGTACGGTCTGCTGAACCAGGTCGGCGGCATCGGAAAGATAAACGCGATAAAGAGCCATTCCACCGCCTTCGCTCGCAAGCTGGGAGGACGAGGCCTCCCGTCGCAGGCGCCTTGCAGGTTGGCGCAGGCCGGCGACGGCCCTTATTAACACGTCTCCGTTATATCGTAATCGAAATAATGGTGTCGCGGTGCCGATTAGGATTCAATCCGGGAGGCGGGACGCCGCCGGATCCGCGTCCCGGCTTCCGGCGATCAGCTCCCTGATCCGCCCGGCCAGCGCCTCCATCGCGAACGGCTTGGTCAGCACGTGCATGCCGGGATCCAGGTGGCCGTGGCTCAGCACCGCGTTCTCGGCGTAGCCGGTGATGAACAGCACCTTCAGGTCGGGCCGCGCCACCCGCGCCGCGTCCGCCACCTGCCGCCCGTTCATGCCGCCGGGCAGCCCCACGTCGGTCACCAGAAGGTCGACCCGCACCGCCGAGTTCAGCACCTGCAGGCCGGCAGCGCCGTCCGCCGCCTCGATCGTGCAGTAGCCCAGGTCCTCCAGCACCTCGGCCACCAGCATCCGCACCGTGGGCTCGTCGTCCACCACCAGCACCGTCTCGCCCTGCCCGGCGCGCGGCGCGATCCCCGGCCTCGCCTCGGCCTCGGTCGCGTCCGCCTCGCCCGACTGCCTGGGCAGGTACAGGCACACCGTGGTGCCCCGCCCGGGCTCGGAATGGATCCGCACCTGGCCGCCGGACTGGCGCACGAAGCCGTAGATCATCGACAGGCCAAGCCCGGTGCCCTGGCCGATCGGCTTGGTGGTGAAGAACGGGTCGAAGGCGCGCGCGATCACCTCGGGCGGCATGCCGGTGCCGTTGTCCGACACGCAGAGCGTCACGTACGCGCCGGCCGGCAGCTCCCGTTCCCGCGCCGCCCGCCCGTCCAGCCAGCGGTTGCCGGTCTCCACCACCAGCCGCCCGCCGTCGGGCATGGCGTCGCGGGCGTTGATGCACAGGTTGAGCAGCGCGTTCTCCAGCTGGCTCGGATCGATCAGCGTGGTCCACAGCCCGTCCTCCGCCACCGGCTCCAGCGTGATCCCCGGGCCGATGGTGCGCTCGATCAGCTCCTGCATCCCGGCCACCAGCCGGTTCACGTTGGTGGGCCGGGGATCCAGCGTCTGCCGGCGCGAGAACGCCAGCAGCCGGTGCGTCAGCGCCGCCGCCCGCCTGGCCGCCCCCTGCGCCGCGTTGACGTAGCGGTCCACGTCGCCGATCCGCCCCTGCGCCATGCGGGTCTGCAGCAGCTCCAGGCTGCCGGTGATCCCGGTCAGCAGGTTGTTGAAGTCGTGCGCCAGCCCGCCGGTGAGCTGGCCCACCGCCTCCATCTTCTGGCTCTGGCGCAGCGCCGCCTCGGCCTTGGCCCGCTCGGCGATCTCCTCGGCGATCCGGGTTTCCAGGGTCTCGTTCAGCTCGCGCAGCTGCTCCTCGGCCCGGCGGCGGTCCACCAGCTCGCGCTGCGCCGCCTGGTAGAGCTGGCTGTTGTCGATCGCGATAGCCGCGTGCGCTGCGATCGCGACCAGCAGGTACTCGTGCCGCTCGGTGAACCGGCCCGGCTCCGGATGGCCGAACAGCAGCGCCCCCAGCACCTCGCCGGAGCGCGACACCACCGGCACCGCCAGGTAGCTCCGCACCGGCAGGTGCCCGCCCGGCATCCCGGCGTGCGGCGCGTTCCTGCCGTAGCGCTGGTCGAGCAGGATGTCGTCCGACCGCACGATGCCGACCCCGCTGAAGGTCGGGCTGAAGATGGCGGTGTTGCGCGGCATCGGGAACTTGTCGAACTCGGACCGGTCGACGCCGGAGATGGTGTAGAGCATGTAGCTCTCGCCGGCCTGGGTCGCCACGTTGTAGAAGAACGCGCCGAACGCGGCGCCGGTCAGCGTCCGCCCGGCATCGGTGACCACCTGCACCACGTGCTCCAGGTCGAGCTCGCTGGAGATCACCACGCCGGTGCGGTTCAGGGTTTCCAGCGCCCTGGTCTCGACGATCAGCGAGTCCTCGGCCTTCCGGCGCTCGGTGCTGTCCAGGAAGGTGCAGACCGCGCCGGCAGCCGCGTCGCCCGGCCGGATCGGGTGCACCCAGCACTCGACCGGGAGCCGCGTGCCGTCGGCGCGGAAGAACGTCGCGTCGCGGACGTGCGCGGGCTCGCCCGCCTTCGCCGCGTCCGCGATCGCGCCGCCGGCCGCGTCGTGGCGCGACCCGTCCGGGCCGGAGGAGCCAATCAGGTCGTGCAGCCGGAAGCCGACCGCCTCCCCTTCCCAGGCGAGGCCCAGCATGCGCGACGCGGCCGCGTTGCAGAAGGTGACGACGCCGTCGCGGTCGATGCCGCACAGGCCGTTGACCGAGCTGTCCAGGATCAGGCGCAGGAACGCCTCGCTCCGCCGCCGCGCGACCCCGGCCTCGTGCTCGGCGGTGCGGTCGCGCAGGATCTTGAGGTAGCCGAGCAGGACGCCGTCCGACCCGCGCAACGGCATCATCTCCCCGCTGGCCCAGAACCGCGTGCCGTCGCGGCGCAGGTGCCAGCGCTCGTCGCTGGCGCGTCCGGCCTCCAGCGCCTGCCGCATCTCCTCGTGCGGCCGCTCCGCCCGAAGGTCCTCGGGCGTGAAGAACCGGTCCGCCGTCCTGCCCCGCATCTCGTCCGCCGACCAGCCGAGCAGGCGCACGGCGCCGGTGTTCCACTCGGTCACCCGGCCGTCGACGTCGGTGGCGACGATGGCGAAGTCGACCGCGCTGCCGAACATCGCGCGGTAGCGGTTCTCGTCGCCCCCGGCCCGCGCCAGCGCGTCGCGCAGCCGCGCGTTCTCGGCGTCCAGCTCGGCCACGCGGCCGCGCAGGCCCGCGTCCGCCTCGTCCATGCCGGATGCCGGTTCGCCGCTACCCTGGGCCCTGGTCCTCGCCGCTCGCGTGGTCATGCGCCCGCTTTTTGCACAGTTCCAGGCCCGGCGACAGGCGCCGCCAGGCCCCGCCGCCGCTCAAGCCAGCGCGTCCGCCATCACCGCGACGTCGTCCAGCTTGGCGTGGAACGCCGACCAGTCGTCCGCGGCGGCGATCGGCGCCCAGAGCGCCTCGACCTCGTCGATCAGCATCGTGCACGGCGTCCCGCGCCGGAAATACGCATGGTCGCGCCCGGCCCCCGGCGCCGACGCGTGCGACGACAGCAGGCCGCGCAGCGCCTCGAACTCCGGCTGCGCGTAGCCCTCCGGCACCGCGGCGTACCAGTCGAAGAAGAACCGCTCGAACGGCACCTGCGTTTCGCGCAGCGCCAGCCACGCCTGCCCGCTCGTCGCCGCGTCCGCTTCCGCGCCCCCGGACGCCCGGCCGAGCCGGCGCAGCATCCCCGCCGCCAGCTCGGCGCCGAACCGCTCGCCGAAGCCGAGCAGCACCGGCTCCAGCGCCTCCTGCGACGCCACCGGCAGCAGGCATTCCGCCAGCCGCACCAGGTTCCACAGCAGCGTGTCCGGCTGCCGCCCGAACGCGTACAGCTTGCCCGTATCGAAGTACGCCGCGGTGAAGTCCGGCTGGTAGGAGGGCAGGAACCGCCACGGCCCGTAGTCGAAGCTTTCGCCGGTGACGTTGATGTTGTCGGTGTTCAGCACCCCGTGCACGAAGCCGGCCAGCATCCACTGCGCCCCCACCCGCGCCACTCGCGCGGTGACGGCCTCCAGGACCGCCACCGCCTGCGCCGTCTCGTCCTCCCGCGCCGCTTCCGGCAGGTAGTGCCGCACCACGTGGCCGAGCAGCCGCCGGATCGCGTCGGTGTCGCCGTGGTACGCCAGCCGCTGGAAGGTGCCGATGCGGATGTGCGAGTGGCTGAGCCTGACCAGCACCGCCGAGCGGGCCGGCGACGGCTCGTCGCTGCGCTCCAGCGCTTCCCCGGTCTCGACCAGCGAGAACGATCGCGAGGTGTCCACCCCGAGCGCCGCCAGCATGCTGGTCGCCAGCACCTCGCGCACGCCGCCCTTCAGCGTCAGCCTTCCGTCGCCGCCGCGCGACCACGGCGTGCGCCCGCTGCCCTTGGTGCCGAGGTCGAGCAGCCGCCCGTCCACCAGGTCATGCGCCTGCGCGAACAGGAAGCCGCGCCCGTCGCCGAGGTCGGGGTTGTAGTTGCGGAACTGGTGGCCGTGGTAGCGCAGCGCCAGCGGCTGGGGGAACGATCCCTCCAGCGGCTCGAAGCGACCGAAATGTCGGACCCACTCCTCGTCGGACAGCGCATCGAGCCCGATCCGCGCCGATGCTTGCACATTCCGATAGCGCAATCCGTGCTCCGGGAAGCGCGCCGGCGTCACCAGGTCGAAGAACGGCTCGCCCAGTGCCTCGTGGGCGCGGGACAGGCGGGCATGCGGGATCGGGCTCATCCCGCCGATATGGGATGGCCGCTCCCCGTCCGCAGCCCGGGTCACGCCGGTGCGACGCGCTGCGGCAGCCCGCCCGGATGGCGGCGCAGCAGCAGCAGCATGACCAGGATGCCGGGCAGGCAGGCCGCCACGGTCAGCAGGTAGAACCCGGTCCAGCCCACCGCCTGCGCCAGGAACCCGGTGCTGCCGCCCAGCGTCCGCCACGCCACCGGCGCCAGCGACGACAGCAGCGCGAACTGGGTGGCGGTGTACTCGAGCGAGCACAGCCGCGACAGGTAGGTGGCGAAGGTGGTGGCGGCCAGCACCTCGGCGAAGCCTTCCAGCGTCACCTTGGCCAGCAGCAGCGGGAACACCGGTCCGGCCTGCGCCAGGAGGAGGTAGGACAGGATCGAGGCCATCTGCACCACCGCGCTCACGATCAGCGCCCGGCCGAGCCCGATCCGCGCCACCAGCAGCCCGCTGGCGGCCGCCCCCGCCAGCGCCGCGCACAGCGACGGGACGCCGTTGGCCGACGCCACCGCGGTCGGCGCGAAGCCCAGCGCATGGTACAGCGGGTAGGCCATGGTGTCGGCCAGCTGGGTGCCGAGGTTGGCCACCAGCACGAAGGCGATGACGATCCCGGAGTCCGGTCGGCCGAGCAGGTCGCGGAACGGCTCCGCCACCCGGACCCGCAGCGCGTGGCGCCATCCCCGTCCGGTGCCGGCCTGCGGCGGCGGCGCCGGCTCGCGCGCCAGCAGCGCCAGCAC
>CAXUEL010000197.1:0-6538 GCA_964249915.1 uncultured Acetobacteraceae bacterium
GTGCGGCAGGCGTTGCCGGCGAGGCGCCGGGCATCGGGGCGGGCCCCCCTGGTGCCGACGGATCGGCCGGCTGCGAAGCTCCCCCCTGCTGGATCGCCGCCTGCTGGATCGACGCCTGCTGAGCCGCTGCCTGCTGAGCCGCTGCCTGCTGGGCTGCCGCCTGCTGGGCCGCCTGGCGGCCGCTGAAGTCCGACAGCTGCTTCATCGTCGCGTCGATGCTGTCGGCGGTCCCGGCATGGGTCAGGATCGTCGGCGGCGACAGCCCTGCATCGGCACAGGCACGGGTCAGCCCGTCCGCCAGGGCGTTGCCGACCGCGTTCGACGGCAGCAGGGCGGCGATCCGGCTGCGTCCGTCCGCCCTGGCTGCGGACACCAGCCGGCGCATCTGCTGCTCGATCGTGACCCCCATCACCCAGACGCCCGGCTGCGCCTGCGCCACGTCGCTGGTGAAGGCCAGCACCGGGATGCCCGCCGCGCGTGCGACCGGCGACACTGCCGCGGTGTCGCCGGAGGTGAGCGGACCCAGGATGATCGCATCGCCCGCCGCCGCGGCAAGCTGCGCCGCCTGGACGGCTCCACCCGGCGCCGCGGTGTCGTGCACGTCGAGCGCCGGGCTGCCGGGCGCCGCCAGCGCCAGTTGCGCCGCGCGCAGCATGTCGTCGCCCAGCCGCCCGTTCGGGCCGCTCAGCGGCAGCAGGATGCCGATCTTCCGGTTCGGGTTGTCGGGCACCACTGGCGACCCGGGTGGCGCCGAGGCCTGGCCGAACGGCATCATCGCGGTGCAGCCACCGCCGAGCAGGCTGGACGCGAGCACGGGCAGCCGGAGCGACCGCATGATCCGTTGACGGTTGGAGGCGACCGGCGCCCAGTGCCGCCATGCCCGAAGACCCGTCATCCGCTTCCCCCGTTCCACCCGAGCCCGACCTCCTAGCACAGGACCCGATGCCCGGCGCCGCCTCGTTCGCGATGCCGGGCCTGACCCTGGTCTCGACCCCGATCGGCAACCTCGGCGACATCAGCGAGCGGGCGATCGGCGTGCTGCGGCAGGCCGAGCTGGTGCTGTGCGAGGACACCCGCGTCACCGCGCGGCTGTTCTCCGCCAAGCACATCCCGGCCCGCACCGAGCCGCTGCACGAGCACAACGAGCGGCATCGCATCCCCGCCCTGATCGACCAGCTGAAGGCCGGCCGCCGGATCGCCCTGGTGTCCGACGCCGGAACCCCGCTCCTGTCCGATCCGGGCTATCGCCTGGTCCGGGCCGCGATCGCCGAAGGGGTGCCGGTCGGCGCGGTGCCGGGCGCCAACGCGGCGATCACCGCCCTCACCCTGTCCGGCCTGCCGCCGCATCCGTTCCTGTTCGCGGGCTTCCCGCCGCCCCGCTCCGCCGCCAGGCGAACCGCATTCGCGATCCTGCGTGCCGCCGAGCGCGTCGGCCTGTCCGCGACGCTGATCTGGCACGAGGCGCCGCACCGGCTGGCGGAAACCCTGGTCGACCTCCAGGCGGTGTTCGGCGACAGGGACGCGGCGGTGGCGCGCGAGCTGACCAAGCGGTTCGAGGAGATCCGCCGCGGCACCCTTGCCGACCTCGCCGCCCACTACCGCGGGGAAGCGGCACGGGGGGAGATCACGGTGCTGGTCGGTCCGCCGCCGGACCAGGTCGCCGGTCACGACGAGCTCGATCTCCGGCTTGAGGCCGCCCTCGCGACCCACTCGGTCAAGGACGCCGCGACCCTGGTCGCCGGCGCCGTCGGACTCCCCCGCCGCACCGTCTATGCCCGGGCGATGGAACTGGCCGCAGGCCAGGCAGCCGTCCCGGCTGGCGGCGACCAGGGCACGACATGAAGGCCGATCAGGAAGCCCAGGACCAGCCGGCGATCCTCAGGGCTTGAGGACGTCGCGCACGGCGTCCTTGCCCTTGCCGACGCCTTCCTGAACCTTGCCGCCCGCCTTCTCGGCGGTGCCTTCGGCCTCGAGCTTCTCGTTGCCGGTGACCTTGCCGGCGGTCTCCTTCACGGCGCCCTTGACCTGGCTGGCGAGGCCGTCGACGCGATCCTTGTCCATTGCCTTCTCCCGTGCAGCGTGATGCCGCACCCGAAGAAACGGACCGCCCCGCGCCCGGTTCCTGCACGTCCCGGCCAGGAAGCGGGCAGCCCCTACTGGTCGGCGACGCGGGTGTCGAACAGTTCGGCCGGCATGGCGCCGCCGCTGGCCAGGTCGAACAGGTCGATGCGCGTCTCGCGTCCCTGCGCGTCCACCACGCTCCAGCCGCGCAGCGTCAGCGGCGCCTCGGTCATGAACACCGTCAGGCTGCCGTCGGACGGGCTGGCACTGCGCACCAGCGCGACCTGCAGCATCCCGCTGCCGTGGCTGAACCCGGTCACGGTCACGTCGCCGGACAGGCTCAGCTGCGGCCGCAGCAGCAGGCCGAGCGGGGTCTTGTCCAGCGGGATCTCGGTGGTCTGCTTCAGAGCGCTGTCGGTGAACACCAGCCGGCCGGCCCCCGCCACCAGCAGCAGCGGGCTCGGCTTGTCGTACTCGAACCGCATGCGGCCGGGCCGGTCGAGCCACACCACGCCGGTGGAGCGCCTTCCGTCCGGGGCGATCTGCTGGAACCGCCCCTTCAGCGTGGTGATGGCGTTCAGCGTGTCCTGGATCCGGTCGATCCAGCCGCGGTCTGCCGGCGTCAGGACCGCTGCAGGGGCTGCGGGGGGAAGCTGGGCCTGGGCCTGGGCGGTGGAGGCGGTAACGCCGGCGAGCAGCAGGAGCATTGGTGTACGGAAGCGACGCATGGCCGCCAGCCTAGCCTACGCCGAGCCGATCAGCACCCCGGCCGCGAACACCAGCCCGCCGCCGAACAGGATCTGCACCGCCGCAGACAGCAGCGGCGTGTCCTGGTAGCGCCAGCGTATCCAGGAGATCAGCGCCAGCTCCAGCACCACCACGATGCCGGCCACGATCAGCGCCTCGGAGAAGCGGGGGATCAGGAACGGCAGGGTATGGCCGATGCCGCCAGCCGTGGTCATCAGCCCGCAGATCAGCCCGCGCAGGATCGGCGCCCCGCGCCCGGACAGCTTGCCGTCGTCCGACAGCGCCTCGGCGAACCCCATGGAGATGCCGGCCCCGACCGAGGCCGCGATGCCTACCAGGAACGCGTTCCAGGGCAGGTGGGTGGCGAACGCCGCCGCGAACACCGGCGCCAGCGTCGACACCGAGCCGTCCATCAGCCCGACCAGCCCGGGCTGCACCACCTGCAGCACGAAGCGGCGCCGCGCCTGGTCGTCCTCGGTTTCCCGCTTCGAGGCGGGCAGGCGACGCAGCGCGATGCTGCCCGCCGCCTGCTCGTGCGCGTCCTCCGCTTCCGCCAGGTCGCCCAGCAGCCGGCGGATCGAGGCGTCGGTCGAACGCGCCGCCGCCTGGCGATAGAACCGGGCCGCATCGCGCTCCATCTGGCTGGCGTGGCGACGCATCGCCTCGATGCCCTGCCGCTGCACCTGCCAGGCCGAGCGCCGCGGCACGAAGCCCGCCACGTCCTGCCTGCGCACCAGCGGGATGTGCTCGCCGAAGCGCTGCGCATACAGGTCGATCAGGCGCCGGCGATGCTCCTGCTCTTCCTGCGCCATCTCGGTGAAGATGCCGGCGCTGTCGGGAAAGTTCTCCCGCATCGAGTGGGCGAAGTCGGCGTAGATCCGCCCGTCCTCCTCCTCGCTGGCGACAGCCAGGGCAAGCAGCTCACGCTCTGTCAGCTCATCGAATTTCCGCATGGGCGATCATTTGACCTGGGCGGCGAAAATTTCAAGTCGAAGCTGCACCGATGCAAATGCTTCGCGACATCAGCTGAAGTCATCGCGGTATCGAGTGAGATCAATGCCGGAAATGGCGCATCCCGGTGAACACCATCGCCACCCCCGCCTTCTCGGCCGCGGCGATCACCTCCGCGTCGCGCACCGAGCCGCCGGGCTGGATCACCGCGGTCGCCCCGGCCTCGATCGCCACCTCGAGCCCGTCCGCGAACGGGAAGAACGCGTCGGACGCCACCACGCTGTTCTCGGTCAGCCGGTGGTCGATCCCCGCCGCCTTCGCCGCCTCCGCGCCCTTGGCCGCCGCGATCCGGGCGGAGTCCACCCGGCTCATCTGCCCGGCGCCGATGCCCACCGTGGCACCGTCCTTCACGTAGACGATCGCGTTCGACTTCACGTGCTTGGCGATCCGGAACGCCAACCGGAGGTCGGCAAACTCCGCCTCGGTCGGCGCCCGCCTGGTCACCACCCGGAAGGTTTCCGTCCGCCCGTTGTCGCGCGCCTGCGCCAGGAAGCCGCCGGACACGCTTCTGAGCACCACCCCGGGTGCAAGCGGATCGGGCAGCGCCCCGGTCAGCAGCAGGCGCAGGTTCTTCTTCGCCGCCAGCACCGCCCTGGCTCCGTCCGTCGCGTCCGGCGCCACGATCACCTCGGTGAAGATCATCGCCATCCGCGTCGCCGCCGCCTCGTCGAGCACCCGGTTCACCGCGACGATGCCGCCGAACGCCGACACCGGATCGCAGCGCAGCGCCAGCCGCCAGGCCTCGGCCAGGTCGGCCGCCTCGGCCGCCCCGCACGGGTTGGCATGCTTGACGATCACCACCGCCGGCCGGTCGAGCTCGGCGACCGCCTCCAGCGCGGCGTCGGCGTCGTTGAGGTTGTTGTAGGACAGCGACTTGCCCTGCACCTGCACCGCGCTGGCGATGCCGGGCCGGTTGCTGCCGTCGGCGTAGAAGGCCGCCCCCTGGTGCGGGTTCTCGCCGTAGCGCAGCGCCTCGCGCCGGACGCCGGCTACGGCGAGCCTTACCGGCAGCAGGTCGCCGCGCTCGGCGTTGAACCACGTCGCGATCGCCGCGTCGTAGGCGGCGGTGCGGGCATAGGCCGCGCCCGCCCAGGCGCGCCGGTCGGCAAGCGTGGTGCCGCGCAGGGTCCGCAGGCTGTCGATCGCCACCCCGTACTGGCCCGGATCGGTCAGCACCGCCACGTGGGCATGGTTCTTGGCGGCCGCCCGGATCAGCGCCGGGCCGCCGATGTCGATGGTCTCGATGCACTCCGCCGAAGCGGCGCCGGCAGCCACGGTGGCCTCGAACGGGTAGAGATTGACGCACACCAGGTCGATCGGCGCGATCCCGTGCCGCTCCATCTGCGTCAGGTGCTCGGGGCTGTCGCGCCGCCCCAGGATGCCGCCATGGATCTGCGGCACCAGCGTCTTGACCCGCCCGTCCAGGATCTCCGGGAACCCGGTGTGCGCCGACACCTCCTGCACGGTAAGCCCGGCCTCGCGCAGCGCCCTGGCCGAGCCGCCGGTGGACAGCAGCTCCGCCCCGTGCGCCGCCAGCGCCTGCGCCAGCGCCAGGAGGCCGGTCTTGTCCGAAACCGAGATGAGCGCGCGCCGGATCGGCAGGATGTCGTCGGTCATGGTGGCAGGATCCTCATCCGAAAGCGCCATGCCGCCTCGTTGGGCAGGACGCGGCCTGCAGGCGTGGCCGGGATGAACCGCCTGCCTGCGGCAAGCTTCCACATCCCCGACAGCACGCGGATGGCGTCTTATCGTGCGGCGAAACCCTTGAGAAGCCGTGCGATCGCGTCCGGATCGCTTTCCTCCAGCACCCGGCGCGCCAGCCTGCGGCACTCGTCGAGCGAGGCCTGGCGCACCACCTGCTTCACCCGCGGGATCGCCGACGCGTTCATGCTGAACGAGCGCAGGCCCATCCCCATCAGCAGCGGCACCACCAGCGGGCTGCCGGCGATCTCGCCGCACAGCGACACCGGCCGGCGGGAACGCAGCGCCGCGTCGGTGGCCTGGCCGATCAGGCGCAGCACCGCCGGATGCAGCGGGTCGTACAGGGCGGACACGTCGGCGGACGCGCGGTCGGTCGCCAGCGTGTACATGGCGAGGTCGTTGGTGCCGATCGCCAGGAACTCGGCCTCCAGCGCCAGGGTCTCCGCACCCAGCGCCGCCGCGGGGGTCTCGACCATGATGCCGAGCGGCGGCAGCCGGTCGGGTAGGCGCACGCCGCGCCGGCGCAGGCGGCGCCCGACCCGCTCGTAGATCTCGCGCGCCGCGCGCAGCTCGGCCAGCGTCGTCACCATCGGCAGCATGATCCGCACCGCGGCGTCGCCCGACACGCGCAGGATCGCCGCGAGCTGGGTTTCCATCACCGCCGGGTGGCGCAGCAGCAGGCGCAGGCCGCGCAGGCCCAGCGCCGGGTTGAGGTCGCCGGCGGGAAGAAAAGCGGCCATCGCCTCGCTCTGCTTCTCGCCCCCCCAGTCGAGCAGGCGGATGGTGATGCAGTCGCCGCCCATCGCCTCGATCACGCCGCGATACGCATCCGCCTGCGTCGCCTCGTCCGGCAGCTCGTCGGCATCGATGAACAGGAACTCGGTACGCAGCAGCCCGATCCCGGCAGCGCCCGCCTGGGCGATCAGCGGCAGCTCGGCCGGCAGCTCCAGGTTGGCCTGCAGCTCCACCGCCTCGCCGCCGGACAGCCGCGCCGGCAGCCGGCGCAGCCGGCCCAGGC
>CAXUEL010000198.1:0-6493 GCA_964249915.1 uncultured Acetobacteraceae bacterium
GGGCCCAGCACAGCCGGTTCAGCGAAACCAGCACCCCGAGACCGAGCAGCAGCAGCACGAGGAGGAACCACGCCGCCTGCCGCATCCGCAGCGCCCCCGACGCCAGCGGCCGGCCGCGCGTGCGCGCCACCTGCCGGTCCAGGTCGCGGTCCCACATGTCGTTGACTACGCAGCCCGCCGACCGCATCACCACGCTGCCGACCGCGAACAGCGCCACCAGCCGCAGCCGCTGCCCCATGGCCACGCCGCCCGGCAGCAGGATGCCCCACGCCCCCGGCAGGAACAGCAGCCAGGTGCCGATCGGCCGGTCCAGCCGCGCCAGCAGCGCATAGGGCCGCCACCCCGCCGGCAGGTGCCGGATCCAGCCGGTGGCGACGATGTCGGTATGGGCCATGAACTCCTGCTATGGCCGGTCCGACCCCCGGTCAACGGAGCGCTCCGGTGCAGGACCTGCCCAGACTTCACGCCGAACCCTTGTCCGCCGACCTCCTCCTGCCGATGACCGCCGGCCAGGCGCACTACCTCGGCGCCGTGCTGCGCCGCCAGCCGGGCGACGGGGTGCGCTTGTTCAACGCTCTCGACGGCGAATGGAGCGCCACGGTCGAGTCGCTGCGCAAGGAGCGCGGCGGCTTCCGCCTCCGGCAGCGTTTGCGGCCGCCGGCGCCCGAGCCCGGGCCGACCCTGCTGTTCGCGCCGCTCAAGCGCGACGCCACCGACCTCGTGGTGCGCATGGCCACCGAGCTCGGCGCCGAGGCGCTGCGCCCGGTCATCACCGAGCGCACGATCTCCGCCCGCATCAACGCCGGGCGCTGGACCGCGATCGCGACGGAAGCGGCGGAGCAATGCGAGCGGCTGAGCCTGCTGTCGGTCGCGGACCCGGTCCGGCTGCCCGAGCTGCTCGGCGCCTGGAACGCCGACCGGCCGCTGCTGGTGGCGCTGGAGCGGGCGACCACGGAGGACCGCGCCGGCAGCCTCGCCGCCTGGCGCGCCCGCACCCCTAGGACGCCCGGCCTCCAGCCCGGCCTGCTGGTCGGGCCCGAAGGCGGCTTCTCCCCTGCCGAGCGGGCGCTGCTGCGCAGCCGCCCGTTCGTGATCGCAGCCACCCTGGGCCCGCTGATCCTGCGCGCCGAGACCGCCGCCCTGGCCGGGCTGGCAGCGCTCGCCGGCTGACCCGCGAGGTTGCCCCGGGCCGGCGGCAGCGCCATAGACACTGCCGAACCACCGGCGGCCCGTCCGGAACGGTTCCATCCTTCCAGGAATGCGTGCGCCCTCGATGTCGAACCCCGGCGACCAAGACGACACTCCGATCGAGTCCGTGGACCAGCTCGCGGCGCATCTCGCGGCCGGCGCCAAGCCGCGCGCGGCCTGGCGGATCGGCACCGAGCACGAGAAGTTCGGCTTCCGCCGGCCGGGCGCCATGGGCGGTGCCGCCTGGTCGGCGCCGGCCTACCAGCCGCGCGGCATCGCCGACCTGCTCGCCGCCTATGCCGCCGACCCGGGCTCCTGGGAGCCGATCACGGACGCCGGCCACCTGATCGGGCTGAAGGGGCAGGGGCCGAACAAGGGCGGCTCGCTGTCGCTGGAGCCGGCCGGCCAGTTCGAGCTGTCCGGGGCGCCGCTGGCCACCTTGCACGACACCGAGGCCGAGCTGCTGGCGCATGCCGCGGGCCTCCGCCCGCATGCGGACGCGCTCGGGCTCGGCTTCGCGCCGCTCGGCTACCACCCGGTCGCGACCCGCGCCGACATGCCGTTCATGCCGAAGAGCCGCTACGCCATCATGCGCCGCTACATGCCGCTGGTCGGGCGGTACGGCCTGGACATGATGCTGCGCACCTGCACCGTGCAGGTGAACCTCGACTACGGCTCCGAGGCCGACATGGCCGCCAAGCTGCGCGTGTCGCTGGCGCTGCAGCCGGTGGCGACCGCCCTGTTCGCCAACTCGCCGTTCGAGGAGGGCCGCCCGAACGGGCTGCTGTCCACCCGCGCCCGGGTCTGGACCGACACCGACAACGCCCGCAGCGGCATGCCGCCCTGCTTCTTCGAGCCCGGCTTCGGCTTTGGCCGCTACGTCGAGTGGGTGCTCGACGTGCCGATGTACTTCGTCAACCGAGACGGCGCGATGATCGACGTGGCGGGCGGCTCGTTCCGCGCCTGGATGCAAGGCCGCCAGCCCGGTCTCGATCACCTGCGCCCCACGCTGGGCGACTTCGACGACCACCTCACCACCGTGTTCACCGACGTGCGGATCAAGCGCTTCCTGGAGATGCGCGGCGCGGACGCCGGCTCGATCCCGATGATGCTGGCGCAGTCGGCGTTCTGGACCGGGCTGCTGTACGACGACGCGTCGCTCCTGGCCGCGGCAGCGCTGGTGCGCGAGCAGCCGTGGGCGGCCTACGCGGCGCTGCGCGCCGCCGTGCCGACGCAGGGCCTCGACGCCCCGTGGCCGGGCGCCGCACCGGGCACCGTGCGCTCCCTCGCCGCGCGCCTCGTGTCGATCGCCGGGGACGGCCTCGCCGCGCGCGCCCTGCACGACGACCGCGGCCGCGACGAGCGGCGACACCTCGACCCGCTGCTGCCGATCGTCGCCGGCGCGCCGACACAGGCCGAGCACTGGCTTTCGCGCTATGCTGGCGCGTGGAACGGCGACGCGACGCGGATCTTCGCCGAGGCCGCGATCTGACGGTCGGGACCGACCGGATCTTGCGACGCAGGGTCATCCCGGAGATGGGCACAGGGCTTCCGATGCCGATGAACGCGACGCTGCGGACGGGAACGGGCCGTGGCGCTCCGGCCGCCGCCGGCGCGTGGCGGCGGAACCATCCATGACCGACGCGGCATCCCTGGTGAGGCTGCGGCTGCTCGAAACCTCCGACCTGCACATGTTCGTCTACGACTACGACTACTACCAGGGCCGTCAGGACAACACGGTGGGCCTCGCCCGGGTCGCGACCCTGGTGTCGCGGGCGCGCGCCGAGGCGTCCAACACGCTGCTGTTCGACAACGGCGACATCATCCAGGGCAACCCGCTCGGCGACTACATGGCGCTGTCGGGCCACCTGACCGACCAGGACGGCCACCCGATGGTCCGGGCGATGAACCTGCTCGGCTACGACGCCGCCACCGTCGGCAACCACGAGTTCAACTACGGGCTCGACTTCCTGCACCGCGCCCTGCACGGCGCGCGCTTCCCGTTCGTCTGCGCCAACATCGAGACCGCGGGCGGCACGCTGCTGCCGCCCGCGGTCGTGCTGCACCGGATCGTCACCGACGAGGCCGGCACGACGCATCCCCTGCGCATCGGCGTGATCGGGCTGGTGACGCCGCAGATCACGGTCTGGGACAAGGCCCGCCTCGACGACCACGTCGGCACGATCGACATCGTCGATGCCGCCGCCCGACACGTTCCGGCCCTGCGCGCGCAATGCGACCTGGTGGTCGCGCTGTGCCACTCCGGCATCTCGGCGCAGCCCCGATGCGGCGGCGAGGAGAACGCCTCGCTGCATCTCGCCGCGGTGCCCGGCATCGACGTGATCCTGTGCGGCCACGCGCATCGGGTGTTTCCCGGCCCGGACTACGCCGGCCTCCCCGGCGTGGACGCCGTGCGCGGCACACTCGGCGGCATCCCGGCGGTGATGCCCGGCTACTGGGGCAGCCATCTCGGCCTGATCGACCTCCAGCTGCGGCGGATCGCCGACGGGTCCTGGCAGGTCGAGTCGTTCCGCACCGAGGTGCGGCCGATCTGCCGGCGCGAGGGGCGGCAGGCGGTGCCGCTGGTTCCCGACGACGCCGCGGTGCTCGACGCCGCGGCGCCCGAGCACCAGGCGACCCTGCGCTGGATGGAACAGCCGGTCGGCAGCACCGCGGTGCCGATCAACACCTACTTCTCGCTGCTCGGCAACGACGCCGCGCTGACGCTGGTGAACGACGCCCAGCTCTGGTACGCCCGCCCGCTGATCGCCGCGACCGCGCACGCGCACCTGCCGCTGCTGTCGGCGGCCTCGCCGTTCAAGGCGGGCGGCGCCGGGCCGGACTCGTTCGTCGACATCCCCGCCGGCCCGCTGGACATGAAGGCGGTCGCCAACCTTTACATGTTCGCCAACACGGTCTGCGTGGTGAAGCTGGACGGCGCCGAGCTGCGCGAATGGCTGGAGCGCTCCTGCGCGATCTTCAACCGCATCGAGCCGACGCTCGGCGCCGCGCAGCCGCTGCTGGCCCCGCGCGCCGCCAGCTACCTGTTCGACACCATCGCCGGCCTGTCCTACGAGATCGACCTGTCGCAGCCCCGCCGCTACGACACCAAGGGCCGGCTGGTGCGCGCCGACGCCAGGCGGATCGTGTCGCTGACGCACGAGGGCAGGGCGGTGACCCCCGCCGACCGCTTCCTGGTGGTGACCAACAACTACCGCGCCGACGGCGGCGGCGGCTTCCCCGGCACCGGGGACCGGCACCTGGTGCTGCAGGCCCCGGACCTGAACCGCGACGTGATCGTGCGCTACGTGCTGCAGCATCGCCAGGTGGCGCCGGTGGCGGCACCGGTCTGGCGCTTCCGGCCGTTCGCCGCGCCGGTCCTGCTCAGCTTCGACGGCAATGCGGAAACCGCGCGCCACCTCGCCAGCCAGCCTGCCGTCACCCGCCTCGGCGAGGGCGGGGGCGGCTTCGTGCGCTACGGCCTGACCCTCGCCTGACCCAACCCCGACAACCGGATGATCCACGAGGTTCCGCCTTGAGCGGATCGACGCGCAGAGCCCTGGCGGCCTCCCCGACGCCGGTGCCTCGTGTTGTGGCCGACCGTGGCTCCATGCCAGTCTGCCTCCGGCAACGCCAGGCCGGGCCGACGGGAAGGGTTCTTGAAGCTGGACACCCCGCCTTTCCTCGTCGACCAGCCGATCCGGCACCAGGCGGACGGGCTGCACCTGCACATCCCCGGCCGAACGCCGATCCCGCTGACGAGCGGCACCGACCCGGTCCGCAGCTTCAACCCGGGCTGGCACGCGGAAACCCTGTTCACCCTGCTCGATCCGGTCTGGGTGCTGGTGCTGCGTCACGAGGACGGCGGCGTCGCCTGCTGGCACGTGGAGAACAACGGCCGGCTGTGCACGCCGCCGCACGGCCGGCCCAAGCGCGAGCGGCTCCTGTTCGCCGGCCGTCTGGAGGGGATCGGGCTGTGGCTGCGCCATGCGCCGGGCCGGCGGATCCGGGTCGCGGTGCCGGACGCGGTGCGCGCCTGGCTCGCCCTCCCTGTCTCGGTGCAGCGCGAGCTCGACGCGCTGGTCGAGGCCGATCCGCTGGTCCCGCTCCTGCCCGACCCGAACCTGCTGCGGCACAGCCTCGCGGATCCGCCGCCGCTCCGGTTCGACCCGGTTCCCGACACCAACGGCAGCCTGGTCGGCAACCCCGGCGAGATGGTGCCGCTGGTGGTCGGGGAGGCGCTGGCGGAGCTGCTTCCCGGCTGGGCGGTCGCCGCCGTCGAGGCGGCGTTCACGCCGCTCCTCGCGGTGATCCTGCGTCACCGGGACGGGCACGAGGCCACCTGGTTCGTCGACCTGGACGGGCGCCTGGTGAGCCACGCCACCTCCCTGCTGCCGATGCAATGGCAGCGTCACCTGGCGCGCCTGGCCGGCCCGCTGCTGTCGGCGTCCTGGACCGGCCTGGCGCTCGGGATACCGGACGCGGGGCTGCCGGAGGACGGGGCGGCGCGGCTGCCCCTGGCGGACCTGGTCGCGCTGGTGCCGCTGCATCTGGAGCAGGCCGGCCACCCCGTCGACACCCGGGTCTGGACCCTCGACGCCCCGCCGCCGCCGGGGCTGGCCTACGTGGTCCCGGCCGCGCATGGCCTGCTCGCGCTGGACGCGGACGCGGTGGCGCGCGCGCTGGAGCACAGCCTGCACGCCGAGATGGACCGGCTGCTGCGCGACGGCCGCATGGTCTGGCCGTCGCCTGCCGACGGCACCCCGGTGGCGAGCGACGGCTTCGCCTTCCTGCTCGACCAGAACTGCTTCGCCTACCGGTTCCGGCAGGATGGCACCGGCCTGGTGTTCCACGTCGTCTGCACCGGCACGTATTTCTACAACCACGCGCTCTACTTCCCCGCCGCCGACCTGCTGGTGGCGCGCACGCCCGAGCTCGCCGCCGCCTGCGGGCATCTCGGGAGAGGGCGCGCCGCCCTGCTCGGCCACCTGCTGGCGCATCGCGCAGCGCTTGGCGCCGGCGCCCGGCTGCCGCCCGATCCGGTGGTGCAGCACTTCTTCGGCGCCTGCGCGATCCATATCGGCCACTACGTCTGGCAGGACCTAGCCGGTCTCGCCTTCCTGCTCCGGCACGCCGGGCAGGGCCGCCTGCCGCAGCTGCAGATGTTCAGCAGGGACGTCATCCAGGCCTTCTTCGGTCCGGAGGAGCGGATCTTCCTGGCACTCGACGGCCGCATCGCCCGGCACGCGCACGGCTTCGACGCCCACATCCCCTACCTCCCCGCGCAGGCGCTCGGCTTCTGCTT
>CAXUEL010000199.1:0-6469 GCA_964249915.1 uncultured Acetobacteraceae bacterium
GCCCATGCCAGAACCAGCCGGACCCGCGCCGCGCAGAACGCGCACCGCCGGGACACCCGTCGGTGGACGCCCCGCCAGCCCCCCAGCCCCCAGATCTGCAACTCCCGGACCTGCAGCCCCCGGGCCTCGAGTCCTCGGAGCTCCAGCCTTACGACATCGCCATCATCGGCGGCGGCATCAACGGCTGCGGCCTGGCGCGCGACGCCGCCGGGCGCGGCCACCGCGTGTTCCTGTGCGAGCAGAACGACCTCGGCTCCGGCACTTCGTCGGCCTCGACCAAGCTGATCCACGGCGGCCTGCGCTACCTGGAATACTACGAGTTCCGCCTGGTGCGCGAAGCGCTGCGCGAGCGCGAGGTGCTGTGGGGGATCGCCCCGCACATCGTCTGGCCGCTGCGCTTCGTGCTGCCCTACCACCGCAGGCTGCGCCCGCGCTGGCTGATGCGTCTCGGCCTGTTCCTGTACGACAACATCGGCGGCCGCAAGCGCCTGCCGCCGACACGCCCGGTCGACCTGCGCCGCGACGTCGTGGGCGAGCCGCTCAAGCCGGAGTTCCGGCGCGGCTTCGAGTACTCCGACTGCTGGGTGGAGGACTCCCGCCTGGTGGTGCTGAACGCCGCCGCGGCGGCGTCGCTGGGTGCCACGATCGCGACCCGCACGCGCTGCGTTTCTGCCGAGAAGGTCGACGGCTGCTGGCACGTCACGCTCGAGCAGGCGGACGGGCGGCACCGGGCCATCCGCGCCCGCGCCCTGGTCAACGCCGCCGGTCCCTGGGTCGACAGCGTGGTGCGGACGGTGGTCCGCGACAACGCCCACGCCCCGGTGCGCCTGGTCCAGGGCAGCCACGTCGTGGTGCCGCGGCTGTACGACCACGACGGCTGCTACATCTTCCAGAACCAGGACCGCCGGATCTTCTTCGTCATCCCCTACGAGCAGGACTTCACCCTGATCGGCACCACCGACCGCGACTACGAGGGCGATCCGGCCGCCGTCGCCGCGTCGGCGGAGGAGATCGAGTACCTGTGCCGCTCCGCCAGCGACTACCTCGTGCGGCCGGTGACGCCGGACATGGTGGTCTGGACCTATTCCGGGGTGCGTCCGCTTTATGCCGGGGACGAGCAGGCGTCCGGCTCCGCCGCCCAGGCCGCCACGCGCGACTACGTGCTGAAGCTCGACGCGGAGCCGGGTGCCCCGCCGCTGCTGACCATCTTCGGCGGCAAGATCACCACCTACCGCCGCCTGGCCGAGGCGGTGCTGGCCAAGCTCGACGGCCACCTGCCGCGCCCATCCGGCAGGCCGGCCGGCTGGACCGGCACCGTGCCGCTGCCCGGCGGCGAGTTCGCGCGCGACGGCTTCGACCGCGAGCTGGAGCGGCTGCAGGCGCGCTACGGCTTCCTGACGCGGCCGCAGCTCCGCCGCCTGCTGCGTCTGTACGGCACGCGGGCGCACGTCCTGTTAGGCGATGCCCGAACCGCGGCCGACCTCGGGCGCGACTTCGGCGCCGGCCTGACCGAGGCCGAGCTGGACTACCTGGTGCGCGAGGAATGGGTCCGGACCGGGGACGACGCGCTGTGGCGACGCACCAGGCTCGGCCTCCGCCTCGACGCGGACGCCCGTACTGCGGTCGACCGCGCCGTGCGTGCGCTGGCGGCGGCCGGGCATCCCCGGGCCGTCGGCGCCGCCGAGGCGGTGACGGCGCGATGAGCCTGGTCCCGGAGCGGGTTCCAGAACGGGTCCCGGAGCCGGCCGGGCCGCGCGGATGCGGCTGATGCCGGCCGGCAGGCCGATCCGGTCCGCGCCGGGCACCCGGCCGGCTCGTCCGTGTCCACTTCAGGCGGATGCCCGCGCATGACCTCGTCCGGTCCGTCCCCGGCGCACGTGCTGGTCATCGACCAGGGCACCACCTCGACCCGCGCCATCGTGTTCGACCAGCGCTTGCGCCCGGTGGCGCAGGCGCAGGAGGAGTTTCCGCAGGTCTACCCGCATCCGGGCTGGGTCGAGCACGACCCGGAAGCGCTCTGGGCCACCGCGCTCGGCACCGCCCGCGCCGTCCTGCGCAAGGCCGGCCTCGGCGCGTCGGGGATCGCGGCGCTCGGCATCGCCAACCAGCGCGAAACCACCCTGATCTGGGAGCGCGCGTCCGGCCGGCCGATCCACAACGCCATCGTCTGGCAGGACCGACGCACCGCAGCCGCCTGCGACCGCCTGGAGCGGGACGGCAACGCCGAGCTGGTCGCGGAGCGCACCGGCCTGCGCATCGACCCCTACTTCTCCGGCACCAAGATCGGCTGGATGCTGGACCAGGTGCCCGGTGCCCGGGCGCGTGCCGTCCGTGGCGAGCTCGCCTTCGGCACCGTCGACAGCTTCCTGGTCTGGCGGCTCACCGGCGGCCGGGTGCACGCGATCGACGCCACCAACGCGTCGCGCACCCTGCTCTGCGACATACGCAGCGGCACCTGGGACCCGGAGCTGATCCGGCTGCTCGACGTCCCCGCCGCCCTGCTGCCCGAAATACGCGACAGCGCCGGCGGGTTCGGCGACGTCGTGCCGGACCTGCTCGGCGGCTCGATCGCGATACGCGGCGTCGCCGGCGACCAGCAGGCGGCGCTGGTCGGCCAGTGCTGCTTCGAGCCCGGCACCATCAAGGCGACCTACGGCACCGGCGGCTTCATCCTGCTCAACACCGGCACGGTGATGAAGCGCTCGCGGCACCGGCTGCTGTCCACCATCGCCTGGCAGCGCCACGGCCGCCGCCACTACGCCCTGGAAGGCTCGATCTTCTCCGCGGGTGCTGCGGTGCAATGGCTGCGCGACGGGCTCGGCCTGGTGGACAGCGCGGCCGAGACCGGACGCCTGGCGGAAGCGGCGGACCCGGCGCAGCAGGTCTACCTGGTGCCGGCCTTCACCGGCCTCGGCGCGCCGCACTGGAACAGCCGCGCCCAGGCCCTCGTCACCGGCATCACCCGCGGCACCACCAGGAAGGAGCTGGCCCGCGCCACGCTGGAAAGCGTCGGCTACCAGACGCGCGACCTCTTGTCGGCTATGCTGGCCGACGACGGCGTGGAGCCGGGCGCAGACCTTGCGACGGCCGCCCGAGAACCCCGCGTGTTCCGGGTCGACGGCGGCATGTCGGCCAGCGACTGGACCATGCAGTTCCTGGCCGACACGCTGGGTCTGGCCGTGGACCGCCCGGCGTTCCGCGAGACCACCGCCATGGGCGCCGGCTATCTCGCCGGGCTGGACGCCGGGCTGTATCCCGAGCCGGCCGAGTTCGCCCGCGACTGGATGCTCGACCGGCGCTTCGTGCCGGACGCGTCGGCGACCGACCGGGACCAGCGCTACCGCGGCTGGCAGCGTGCGGTCCGGCTGGCGCTGGACATCGGCGACGCGTGACGGCGTCGCGGCCGGCCCGCACGGACGCTCAATCGCCGGCGGCGTCAGGGCTCGCCGTCCGCTTCTGGCCCGGCCGAGGCGCCTCGACGTCGCGCACGGTGAACGGCGCGGTCAGCGTGCCGCCGTCGCTGAAGCTGAAGGTGACGGGCACCGTCGCGCCGTCCCGGAGGGCCGGGCTCGGCCCGTTGCAGGACAGGTGGTAGCTGCCGCGCACGAACGCCATCCTGCTTCCGGGCGGGACAGTCAGCCCGCTGCCGCTGCCGTCTCCGCCGCTGGCCTGCTCCAGACGCATGGCGCGGCAGCCGGGCGACTGCCAGCCGGTCACCAGCTGCGGCTGGCTGCCGGTGTTGCGTATGGAGAAGAAGCCGAGCACCGGCGTCCGCGGCGCCAGGGCGAACCAGCCGTTGCTGACGCTCAAGCCCCGAGGTGCTGCGGCCGATGCCGGCACCGGCAGGAGAAGCATCAGGCTGGCGAGGGTGACGCGTCGTGTCATGAAGCCTCCTGGTTGCTTCGGGCGCCTGGGCGGCCGGATGCTGCCCTTGCCACGACCGGTGCGGGGGTGCACCTGTCATGTCGCACGATCCAGTGGACCTGGTCAGGACCTGCCGCATGCGTTGCCCGTTCTGCGGTCATGAGGATACCCAGGTCAAAGACAGCCGTCCCAACGAGGATGGCGCTGCGATCCGGCGGCGCCGCTTCTGCACCGGCTGTGGCCAGCGCTTCACCACGGTCGAGCGGGTGCAGCTGCGCGAGCTGCTGGTGATCAAGTCCGACGGCAGGCGGGTGCCGTTCGACCGGGAGAAGCTGGCCCGCTCGATCCGCATCGCCACCGCCAAGCGCCCGGTGGACGAGGAGCGGCGGGAGCGAATCGTCAGCGGCCTGGTGCGCCAGCTGGAGGCTTCCGGCGACACCGAGATCCCCAGCGCCCAGCTCGGCGAGCGGGTGATGGACACGCTGCGCGAGGTGGATGCGGTGGCCTATGTCCGCTTCGCCAGCGTGTACCGCGACTTCCGCGAGGCGCGCGACTTCGAGGTGATCCTGGACTCGCTGGCTCCCGGAACGTCCGTGTCCGGCAGGGAGGCTGGACCTGACGGGTCAAAGGGCCGATGAGACGCCCATGACCGCCATTCCATGCCGATCGAACCGCTTCGGGACCGCATCCTGATGCCGGAAGAGCAGACGCGGCACCGGGGCCGCCCGGCGCAGCGCACCCGGCCGCGCACCGCGGCGCGGGTCGGCGCCGTGCAGGCCTTGTTCCAGAGCGAGCAGGGCGGCGAGAGCGCCGAGACCGTGATCGACCAGTTCGTGCGCCACCGCCTCGGCGAGCTGCCCGGCACCGGCGGCTACGAGGAGGGCCGGGTGCCCGACGCCGACGTGACGCTGTTCGGTCGGATCGTGCGCACCGCCGTCATCGAGCAGGACCGGCTCGACGCCATGATCGTCGCGGCACTGCCGGAGGAATGGCCGATCGGCCGGCTCGACCCGGTGCTGCGCGCCCTGCTCCGGGCCGCCAGCGGCGAGCTGACCATGCAGGACGGTCCGCCCGGCCGGGTGGTGATCAACGAGTACCTCGACGTCGCGCACGGCTTCTTCTTCGGCGAGGAGCCGCGCATGGTGAACGGCCTGCTGGACGCCATCGGCCGCCGCCTGCGGCCGCAGGACTTCGGCGCCGAGGCCGGCGTGCCGGACCTGCCCGGCCCCGCCTGATCCTCCGTGAGCCGGCCCGCCCCGGAGTTCGAGTTCATCGCCCGGCACTTCCGGGCCCTGGCCGGACCGGGCGCGCTCGGCCTGGCCGACGACGCGGCGGTGTTCGACCCGCCCCCCGGCCGCTCGCTGGTCGCCTGCGCCGACGCCCTGGTGTCCGGCGTGCACTTCCTGCCCGGCGATCCCTCCGGCACCGTCGCCGCCAAGCTGCTGCGGGTGAACCTGTCCGACCTGGCGGCGATGGGGGCCGAGCCGCTCGGCTACCTCCTGACGGTGTCGGTGCCGCCCGACCTGCCGCCGGACTGGTTCGCCGGGTTCTCCGCCGGTCTCGCCGCCGCCCAGGAGCCCAAACGCGTTCCCCAGCTCCGCGGCCGCACCACGGCCCCCCCCCGCCCCCAGGTGGTTTCGCTCACCATGCTCGGCCACGTGGCGCCGGGTGCGGCACTGCGGCGCAACGGCGCCCGCGCCGGGGACTCGGTCTGGGTGACCGGCACCATCGGCGACGGCACGCTCGGCCTCGCCTGCCTGCGGGGCGAGCTGGACGACCCCACCGGCACCCTGGTCGACCGCTACCGCCTGCCGCAGCCGCGCCTCGGCCTGGCGCTGGCAGGCATCGCCGATGCCGCGATCGACGTGTCCGACGGCCTGGTCCAGGACCTCGGCCACCTGTGCCGCGAAAGCGGCGTGGCAGCCTGGATCGAGGCCGCCATCGTGCCGATCTCCGCTGCCGCACGCGCCGCCGGCCCCTGCTGGCTGGAGCGTCGCCTGACCGGCGGCGACGACTACGAGCTGCTGCTGTCCGTGCCGCCCGATCGCGACGCGGCCCTGCAGGCGGCGGCGCGGGATGCCGGGATCGCCGTCACCCGCATCGGCGGGTTCACGACCGGCGACGGGGTGACGGTTCTCGACGAGGCCGATCGGGCGATGGCGATCCGGCGTCCCGGCTGGAGCCACTTCTGATGCGGATCGGGACCCCGCCCGCAGGCTGCCTCGGCACCGCCCGGTTTCCCGCCCCCGACCGGCCTGGCGCCGTGCCGGGCGCTGCCGCATGACCGACCGCGTCCGCTCGCAGGCCGAGCTGTGCGCGTCACAGCTCGGCCTTACGCTCGATCCGGCCTGGCTGGACGGGATCGCCGCCAGCCTCGACCTGCTGGCCGGCCATGCCGCCCTGGTGATGGCGGTGCCGCTGCCGCCCGACGTCGAGCCGGCTCCCGTGTTCGTTCCCTGAACGATGTTCACGAGCTTGCCGATGCCGTCCGCCGCCGGCAGCGTACGGCGGCATCGGTGGTGCAGGCGTCGCTGGACCGGGTGGCGCGCCATGACCCGCTGCTGAACTGCTTCACCCGGGTGCGGGGCGAGGCGGCGCTCGCGGA
>CAXUEL010000200.1:0-6457 GCA_964249915.1 uncultured Acetobacteraceae bacterium
GCGGCGGCGGCTGGGAGCCGTCCGGCAACGACTTGGACGACGAGATCCCGTTCTAGCGCCGTCGAGCCGCATGTTTCCGCGCCGGCGGCACGCGTGCTAGTCTGCGCACGGCGGCCCGCGTGAGGCGGCGCCGTGTTTCCTTGCGCGCCTGACCAGGCAGCCGGCGCCGAGCGCCTCGGCGGCCGTGATCCGGCGCCCGACCGACGGATCTCCTGTTGAGCGACACCCCCGAGCCACCGGCGCCGCCGCTTCCGCCCGACCTGGGGCCCCCCGACTTGGGCCCTCCCGACCTGGGCGCATCCGATCCCGGCCCGTCCGACATGACGCCGGTGACGATCGAGGAGGAGATGCAGACCTCCTACCTCGCCTATGCGATGTCGGTGATCGTCAGCCGCGCCCTGCCCGACGTGCGCGACGGCCTGAAGCCGGTGCACCGGCGCATCCTGTACTCGATGCGCGAAAGCGGCTTCACCCCGGACAAGCCGTATCGCAAGTCGGCCCGTGCGGTCGGCGACGTGATGGGCAAGTACCACCCGCACGGCGATGCTTCGATCTACGACGCCATGGTGCGCATGGCGCAGTCCTGGTCGATGCGTCTCAGGCTGATCGACGGCCAGGGCAACTTCGGCTCGGTCGACGGCGACAGCCCGGCGGCCATGCGCTACACCGAGGCGCGGCTCGGCCGCCCGGCGATGTTCCTGCTCGACGACATCGACCGCGACACGGTCGACTTCGGGCCGAACTACGACGAGAGCGAGGAGGAGCCAAAGGTCCTCCCTGCCGCCTACCCGAACCTGCTGATCAACGGCGCCGCCGGGATCGCGGTCGGCATGGCGACCAACATCCCGACCCACAACCCGGGCGAGGTGATCGACGCCACCCTGGCGCTGATCGCCGAGCCCGACCTGTCGCTCGACCAGCTGATGAAGATCGTGCCGGGACCGGACTTCCCCACCGGCGGCATCATCCTCGGCCGCTCCGGCATCCGCTCGGCGTTCGAGACCGGCCGCGGCTCGGTGCTGGTCCGGGCGCGCGCCGAGATCGAGGACATACGGCGCGACCGCAAGGCGATCGTGGTCACCGAGATCCCGTACCAGGTGAACAAGTCGACGCTGCAGGAGAAGATCGCCGACTTGGTCCGCGCCAAGCAGGTGGAGGGCATCTCCAACATACGCGACGAGAGCGACCGCTCCGGCATGCGTCTGGTGATCGAGATCAAGAACGACGCCACGCCCGAGGTGGTGCTCAACCAGCTCTACCGCTTCACCCAGCTGCAGACCACCTTCGGGGTCAACATGCTGGCCCTGAACGAGGGGCAGCCCAGGCTGATGGGGCTGAAGGAGGTGCTGGTCGCCTTCATCGCCTTCCGCGAGGAGGTGATCCTCCGCCGCGCCCGGTTCGAGCTGAACAAGGCGCGCGACCGCGGCCACCTGCTGGTCGGCCTGGTGGTCGCGGTGGCCAACATCGACGCGGTGATCGCGCTGATCCGCACCGCGCCGGACTCCGCCACCGCCCGCGAGGCGCTGATGGCGCGCGCCTGGGCGGCGGACGAGATCGAGCCGCTGCTGAGCCTGATCCACGACGAGGGCAACGTCGTGCAGAACGGCCGCGTGCACCTGACGGAAGCCCAGGCCCGCGGCATCCTGGAGCTCCGCCTGGCCCGGCTGACCGGGCTCGAGCGCGACAAGATCCACGCCGAGCTGGCCGAGGTCGGCACCCGGATCAACGAGCTGCTGGAGATCATCGGCAGCCGGCCGCGCCGGCTGGAGGTGATGCGCGACGAGCTGGTCGCGGTCCGCGCCGAGGTGGTGACGCCGCGCCTGACCGAGATCTCCGACGTCGCCGGCGACCAGACCGACGAGAGCCTGATCGAGCCCGGCCAGATGGTGGTCACCATCACCCGCGACGGCTTCATCAAGCGCACGGCCCTGGAAACCTTCCGGGCGCAGAACCGCGGCGGCCGCGGCCGCACCGCCGCCGGGCGGCGCGGCGACGACATCATCACCCGCTCCTTCAACGCCCACACCCACCAGTGGGTGCTGTTCTTCTCCTCCGGCGGCAAGGCCTACCGCGAGAAGGTGTGGCGGCTCCCCGAGGCGAGCCCGACCGCCAAGGGCCGGGCGTTGGTGAACCTGCTGCCCGAGCTCGGCGGCGACTCCATCACCACGGTGCTGCCGCTGCCGCAGGACGAGAGCCTGTGGGAGAACCTGCACCTGGTGTTCGCCACCGCCAGCGGCAGCATACGGCGCAACCGGCTGAGCGACTTCCGCAACGTCCGCGCGTCCGGGCTGATCGCGATGAAGCTGGACGAGGAATGGGGCGAGGGCGGCGACCGGCTGATCGGCGTCGCCACCTGCCGCGAGGGCCAGGATGTGATGCTGGCGACCCGGCTCGGCCGCTGCATCCGGTTCCAGATCACCGACGACACCCTGCGCGTGTTCGCCGGCCGTGACAGCTCCGGCGTCCGCGGCATACGGCTCGGGCTCGGCGACGAGGTCAACAGCCTGGCGGTGCTGAACCACGTCGGCGCCGACGTGTCGGAACGGGCCGGCTACATGCGCATGGCGATCGCCAAGCGACGCACCGAGACCACCCCGGCGGACACCGAGGCGGCGGTGGCCGAGATCGAGGCCGAGGCGGCGGACGCGGACGGCGAGGAACCGGTCGCGGCCGCGGTCCTGTCGCCGGAACGGTTCGACGAGCTGGAGGGGTCGGAGGAGATCCTGCTCACCGTCACCAACGGCGGCTTCGGCAAGCGCTCGTCGGCCTACGACTACCGGGTCAGCGGCCGCGGCGGGCTCGGCATCGCCAACGTTTCGCTGTCGCCGCGACGCAACGGGTCCGCAGTGGTGGCGACGCTGCCGGTGCTGCACGGCACCGACGTGATGCTGGTGACCGATGCCGGGCGGCTGATCCGGGTGCCGGTCGACCAGGTGCGGATCACCGCGCGCCAGTCGATGGGGGTGACCCTGTTCCGCCTCGGCGGCGCCGAGCACGTCACCAGCGTGTTCCCGGTGCTGGAGGACGAGGTGCCGGAAGGCGACGAGACCCAGGTCGATGGGCCGGCCGCGGGCGCCGTCGCGCCGTCGGACGCCGTGCCGCCGCAGCCGTCGCCGTTCGAGCCGACCTCCCTCGAGCCGAGCTTCGGCGACCCGTTCGAGGCGGGACCGGCGGATCCCGATCCGGCCGACCTGCAGGAGGATCCAGATGCCTGACGCGCGGGCCCATGTCGGCCTCTACCCGGGGACCTTCGACCCGATCACCCGCGGCCATCTCGACGTGATCGCGCGCGGCGCGCGGCTGGTCGAGCGCCTGGTAGTGGGGGTGGCCGCCAACGTCGGCAAGCAGCCGCTGATGAGCCTGGAGGAACGGGTCGAGTGCGTGGCGCACGAGGTGGCGCCGATCGCCGCCGACACCGGCACCCCGATCGAGGTGATCGGCTTCGACAACCTGCTGGTGCAGTGCGCCCGGCAGAACGGGGCGAACGTGATCATACGCGGGCTTCGCGTCGTCACCGACTACGACTACGAGACGCAGATGTTCGGCATGAACCACCGCCTCGACCCGGGCATCGAGACGCTGTTCCTGATGGCCACCGAGCGCTACCAGTTCATCTCGTCGCGGCTGGTGAAGGAGATCGCCCGGCTCGGTGGCGAGATCTCCTCCTTCGTGCCCACCTTCACGCATGCCCGGATCATGGCCAAGCTGCGCTGATCCGCGTTCTTTCCAGGGAAGCCAACATGTCCGAGACCACCGCCGCGCCGAACGCGGACCTCATCCACCTCCAGCTCAAGACCGGCCGGGTCGTGATCCGGCTGCGGCCGGACCTGGCGCCGGCGCATGCCGAGCGGTTCCGCGCCCTGTCGGCGGAAGGCTTCTACGACAACGTCGCCTTCCACCGGGTGATCGAGGGCTTCATGGCCCAGAGCGGCGACCCGACCGGCACCGGCACCGGCGGCAGCCAGCTGCCCGACCTGAAGTCGGAGTTCACCAAGGCGGCGAGGTTCGTCCGCGGCACGCTGGGTGCGGCGCGCACCGCGCACCCGCACAGCGCCAACAGCCAGTTCTTCATCATGTTCGCGCCTGCGCCGAGCCTGGACGGCCAGTACACCATCTTCGGCGAAGTCATTGAAGGCATGGAGCTGGTCGACCAGATCAAGCGTGGCGCCGGCGGGAGCGGCACCGTGACCGATCCGGACCGGATCGTGACGATGCGTCCGGCGTCGGCCCCCGCCGCCTGACCAGCTGCGACGGCAGGCAAGGCCCGCCTGCGCCAAGGGCCGGTAGCTCAGCGGTAGAGCATTCGACTTTTAATCGAATGGTCGTGGGTTCGAACCCCACCCGGCCCACCACGCCATCTCAGCCCGCCTCGGCCGCGTCCCCGACCAGGCCCCCGTCCGGCGGCGGCTCGTCGGCCATGTAGGCCGGCAGCACCTCCTCCGGCGGCCCCTGCAGGCGGATCGTGCCGCCCTCCATCCACAGCACCTGCGTGCACCAGGCCGCCACCACGTCGAGCTGGTGGGTGGAGATCACCAGGATCTCCGCCTGGCGCACCAGCTGCTCCAGGCGGTTCTGCGCCTTGGTCATGAAGTTGGTGTCGCCGGCCAGGAACCACTCGTCCATCAGCAGCACGCGCGGCCGGATCGAGGTCGCGAGCGCGAAGCCGAGACGCACCACCATGCCGGAGCTGTAGGTGCGCACCGGCATGTCGAGAAAGCTGCCGAGGTCGGCGAAGTCCTGCACGTCGTCCTCGACCGCGCGGATCCGCCGCGGCGTCAGCCCGGCATGCAGCCCGCGCAGCGCGATGTTCTCCCGGCCGGTGAGCTCCGAGTTCATGCCGAGGTTGGTGTCGAGCAGCGCGTTGATCTCGCCGCGCACCGTGACCCGGCCCCACACCGGCTCGTAGATGCCGGCCAGCGCCCGCAGCAGCGTGGTCTTGCCGGCGCCGTTGCCGCCCACCAGCCCGAGCCGGTCGCCGGGGCGGAGCGAGAACGAGACGCCGCGCAGCGCCTGCACCACCATGCGCTGCTGCTGATCCTGCTCGAAGCGGCTGGAGGCGACCTTGACCAGGCTGCGGCGCAGCGTACGCGCGCTGCCGTGGTAGAGCGGGAACGTGACGTGCAGGTCCCGCACCACCACGCTGGCGCCGAGCCGGCCAGGCGGGAACGCACCCATCGCGTCAGATCCAGTAGGCGAGCCGGGCGCGCACCCGCATGAACAGCAGCAGCGCCGCCATCCACAGCAGGACGCTGTCGTACACCGCCAGCCGCCATAGATGCGCGGTGGCCTGATCATCCAGCAGCGGACGCCGCACGATCTCGATCAGGGCATAGAACGGGTTCAGCTGCAGCCAGGCATGGCCATGCGTGATCAGCTCCGGCCGCCAGATGATCGGGCTGACGAAGAAGAAGATCTGCATCAGGCTGGCGATGATCGGCGGGATGTCGCGATAGCGCGCGCCGAGCGTGCCCAGCAGCAGGCACGCCGCCACCGCGTCCAGCAGCCACAGCGCCGCCCCGGGCAGCGCCCACAGCGCGTGCTGGCCTGGCCAGATTCGGAAGATCGCGAACACCACCACGATCACCAGCACGTTGTGCAGCAGCACCAGGATGTTGCGTATGATGCAGCGCGCCGCGTGCAGCGCGAACGGCAGCCGCATGGAGCGGATCATGCCTTCCGCGGCGGTGAAGCAGGTGGCGCCCTCGTTCACGACGCCGCCGATGAAGCCCCACAGCACCAGCGACAGCGACAGGAACGGCATGTAGGTGCGGAGGTCGATCCGGAACAAGGTGGTGTAGAGCAGGCTCATCGCCGCCACCATCACCGCGGTGGACGCGGTCAGCCAGAACGGCCCGAGCACCGAGCCGCGATAGCGCAGCTTCACGTCGAGCCAGCCCAGCGTCCAGCACAGCCGCCACAGGCGGCCGGCCTCGCCGAGATCGCGCAGCGCGTGGCGCAGGCGTGCGCTGGGATCTTCCGGCTGGAGGTCGAGGAGCGGCTCGGCGGCGGCTGTGGATCGCGGCGCCCTCATGGACGAGCCCTCCGGAAACGGGGACGGGGCCGGGAACAAGCGGCGAGACATGGTGCCCGGGGGCGGATTCGAACCACCGACACTGCGATTTTCAGTCGCATGCTCTACCAACTGAGCTACCCGGGCTTCTGCCCTGCTGGACGTGGCGCAGCGCCGGTCCGTTGGTGGCGCAGGCTTTAGCCCATGCCTTCCTTCGGATCAAGCCGGCCTCCGGCCGGATCGTCGGGATCGGCCGGCGGTCCCGGAACCCGGTACTGGCCGGTAAGCCAGCGGCCGAGATCCGCGTCGGCGCAGCGGACCGAGCAGAACGGTCGATGCTGCGCCTGCGACGGCCGACCGCAGATCGGGCACGGCGCCGACGCCGGCCGGGTCGCCGACGGCGCGGCCGGATCAGCCATGGTCGAGACTCCAGGCGAGGGCAGGGAG
>CAXUEL010000201.1:0-6436 GCA_964249915.1 uncultured Acetobacteraceae bacterium
GCACCGGGACGCGCTGCACGATCTTGGTGAAGTTGCCGGTCGCGTTCTCCGGCGGCAGCAGCGCGAACTGCGACCCGGTCCCGGGCGAGAAGCCGTCGATCACCCCGCGGAACGGGTGGCCGGGGAACGCGTCCGCGGTGACGGTGACCGCCTGTCCCGGCTGCATCCGGGCGAGCTGGGTTTCCTTGAAGTTGGCGGTGACGTAGAGCCCCTGCCCCATCGGCACCACCGTGAGCAGGCCGAGGCCGGGCTGCACGTAGTTGCCGGCGCGCGCGCTGCGGTCGCCGACCACGCCGTCGACCGGGGCGCGCAGCACGGTGTCGTCCAGGTTGATGCGCGCGCGGTCCACGTCCGCCTGCGCCCTGGCCAGCGCGCCCGCGGCATAGGCGCCCTCGGCTTCCAGGGTCTGGATCTTCGCGCGCGCCACGCCCAGCGCCGCGATCGCGTGGCGCAGGTCCGCCTCGTCCTCGTCGAACGTCGCACCCGTGCGCTGCTGCGCCTCGCGGCTGCCGACCCCGGTCGCGGACAGGGTGGCGGCCCGGTCCCGCTCCACCGCGGCGAAGCGCAGCCTGGCCTCGTCGGCATCCATGTCGGCCTGCGCCTGGGCGATCGACTGCCGCTGCTCGGCCGCCTCGCTGTCCACCGCCAGCAGCGAGGCCCGGCCTTCCGCGACCTCCGCCTGCGCCTGCGCCAGCGCCGCGCGGTAGTCGCGGTCGTCGATCCGGGCCAGCACGTCGCCCGCCCGCACCACCTGGTTGTCGCGCACCGGCACGGCGGCGAGGTAGCCTGCCACGCGCGGCGCCAGCGTCACCGCGTCGGCCGCCACGTAGGCGTCGTCGGTGGTCTCGACGAACCGGCCGACGCTCCACCAGTCCCAGCCATAGATGCCGGCGCCGACCAGGGCGGTCGCCACCGCCAGCCGCAGCAGCCAGCCTCGGAGCAGGCCGGCGCGCCCGACTCCCCCCCCCGCAGACCCGCACGCCCCCCCCCCGCGACCGGGACCGAATCCTTGATCGTCGAGGACATCGCGCGCACCTGGAAAACTTAACCGTTCCGTTCTATTACGCCGCATGTCCGACGAGCAAGCCGATCCGATCTCCCGCGCCGGCAGCGGCGGCCGTCCGACCCGCGAGGAGGCGGCCGGGCGGGACCGGCGCGTCCTGGCCACTGCGGCGGCCCTGTTCGAGCGGCGCGGCTACGAGGGCACCACCCTCGACGCCCTGGCCGAGGCGGCCGGGGTGGGCAAGCCGACCCTCTACGCCCGGTTCGGCGACAAGGGCGGGCTGTTCGCGGCGGTGTTCCGGATGCGCGTCGAGGCGGTGCTGGCCCCGGTGGCGGCCGAGGCGACCGCTGCGGCGGAGGCGCACGAGCCGGCCGACCTGCCGCAGGTGCTGCGGACGATCGGCATCCTGCTGCTGCAACGCTCCCTGTTGCCGGACACGGTGGCGCTGAGCCGGATCATCGTCGCCGAGGCGGAGCGCTTCCCGGAGCTGGCCCGGCTGTCGCATGCGGAGGGATGGCTGCGCTGCCTCGGCCTGGTCGCCGACCTGCTCCGCTCCTACGAGGCCGCCGGCGCGATCGCGGCCGGGCCGGACGTCGAGGAGGCCGCCGACCTGTTCCTGTCGCTGATCATGGGCCGCAAGCAGCGCGCGGTGATGCTGGGCCTGCCGACGCCCGACCTGGCCGCGATCACCCGCCGGGTGACGCGCTGCGTCGACATCTTCCTCCACGGCGTCGCCGTCCGGGACGCCGGACCGGGCTGATCCTGTAAGCCCGGTTCTTGCATTGCAGTCTCCGGGACATGGTCGGGATGGAGTGCTGATGGAACACACGGCACGGCCGTTGCGGCCGAGGCAGGTGGCCGCGGTGGCGGTCGGCAACGCGCTCGAGTTCTACGACTTCGTCACCTACGCCTTCTTCGCGCTGCAGATCGGGCGCAGCTTCTTTCCCGCGCGCACCCCGACCGGCAGCCTGCTCGCCTCGCTCGCCACCTTCGGCGCCGGCTTCCTGTTCCGGCCGCTGGGCGCGCTGGTGATCGGCCGGATCGGCGACCGGCGCGGCCGCAAGCCGGCGATGCTGCTGTCGTTCGGGCTGGTCGGCCTCGCCGTGGTCGGGCTGGCGCTCACCCCTCCCTACCGGCAGATCGGGATCGCGGCGCCGGTGCTGGCGATCGGCTTCCGGATGCTGGGCGGCTTCGCGCTCGGCGGCGAGGTCGGTCCCAGCACCGCCTTCCTCCTCGAGGCGGCACCGCCGCTGCGTCGCGGGTTCTATACCTCGTTCCAGGCGATGAGCGCGGACGTGGCGGTGCTGGTGGCGGGGCTGGTCGGGGTCGTGCTGTCAAACCTCATGGACGAGGCGGCGCTGGACGCCTGGGGCTGGCGGATCGCGCTGCTGGGGGGCGCGGTCATCATCCCGTTCGGGCTCCTGCTGCGCCGTAGCCTCGACGAGACCCTGCACCGCGACGCGCCGGAAGCGGCGGCCCCGCCCGCGGTCGGCCTCGCCCGGATCGCGGTGCTCGGCGTCGCCCTGCTGGCCAGCGCCACCACCGCCACCTACATCCTCGACTACCTCACCACCTACGCCGCCACGGTGCTCGGCATGCCGAGCCGGCTGGCGTTCGGCGCCACCGTGGTGGTCGGGCTGTGCAGTGCCGCATGCGACCTGCTCGGCGGCTGGCTGTCGGACCGCTACGGCCGCAAGCCGGTGCTGATCGTGCCGGCCTGCGTGCTGCTGCTGCTGGTGTTCCCGTGCTTCCGCCTGCTGGACGGGTTCCGCTCGCCGCTGGCGCTGTATGCGTGCACCGCGGCGCTGGCGTCGGCGTCCGCCCTGTCCACCGTGTCGATGATCGTGGTGGTGACGGAGTCGCTGCCGCGCGGGGTCCGTTCCGCCGGTCTCGGCCTGATCTATGCAGGCGCCATCTCGGTGTTCGGCGGCTCGGCGCAGTTCCTGGTCGCCTGGGCGATCGCCGTGACCGGCAACCCCCTGGCGCCGGCCTGGTACATGGCGGGCGGCGTGCTGGTGGGGCTGGCGGCGATGCTGATGCTGCGCGAGACCGCGCCGGTCCGCACCGCCACGCCGGCCTGAGCCTGCCTCCGTGCGTGCCGCCCCTGATCGTCATTCGGTCAGCCGCGATCCGCTGGCCTATCAGCAGTTCACGACGGAACGGCTCGATGCCAGCCCGGACCGTCATCTGTTCATCCTACAGCGCGGCCAGGAACAGCCCCTGAAGCAGGCTCCGGGGCAGAAAACTTGATGCCGGCGAACCGAGTGCCCAGGACTGTCACCTGGTGACGCACGAGCCCTCCGGGCTGCGCCTCATTCGGAAAATCACCAGAGCTGGTGGCCCGACATGGCGATCGTCAGCGAGTTCGCAGATCAGGAGGTGAGCGAGGCTGAGGCAATGGCAGCTGGTGACGCGGCTGCGGGGCACCGGCGATCAGGATGAGGGGACAGAGCCAGGCGGCACCGACGTTCTGCATCGAATTCCTCCGGCACGGGTTCAGCCGGACACGACCACGCCGGCAAGGGCGAGCAGCAGGGCCGGCGGCATCACCAGCATGCCCAGCCCGAGGAAGCGCCAGGCGCCGACACGCTCGCCTTCCCGGCGCAGGGCGGCGAGCCACAGGATGGTGGCGAGCGAGCCGGTGACCGACAGGTTGGGTCCGAGGTCGATGCCGATCAGCACGGCGCTGCGCACCTGGTCCGGCACCCGTCCCGACCCGAGCACGCGGCCGGCGAGGAGGCCGGCGGGCAGGTTGTTGACAAGGTTGCAGCCGGCTCCCAGCACGATCCCCGCCGCCCAGGCCGCCAGGGTGGTGGAATGCTGCACCAGGCCACGCAGCAGGCCGGCCAGCGCCGCCGTGACCCCGGTTCTCGTCAGCGCCTCGACCAGGATGAACAGACCGGCGACCAGGGGCAGCACGCCCCAGGAGATGTCCCGCAACACGTCCCGTGTGCGGCACCCGCCGTGCGGGAGGACGAGGATCGCGGTGGCGACGCCGGCCAGGAAGGTCGGCAGGCCGAGCTCGATGCCGAAGCCGGAGCAGGCCAGCAGCGTGACCGCCGTGCCCGCGATGCCGAGGGCGGCCAGCCCGCCGGACGCGGACAGCGCCGGGATGTCGATCCCGGCCGATACAGGTTGCCGCAGCCGGTGGCGCTGCGTCCAGCGCAGCGCGCCGTAGGTGGCGGCGATCGACAGCGCCGAGGGCAGTGCGAAGTGCTGCAGCCAGTGCAGCAACGGCGGCATGCGGCTGCCGTAGATCACCAGGTTGGCGGGGTTGGAGATCGGCAGCACGAAGCTCGCCGCGTTGGCGACGAAGGCGCAGGCCAACAGGTAGGGCAGCTTGTCCTCCGCCCGCGCCGCTCGCGCCGCCGCGGCCACCGCCGGCGTCAGCACCACCGCGGTGGCGTCGTTGGACAGGAACACGGCGACAACCGTGCCGACGCCGAACACCAGCGCGAACAGCCGGGTCGCGGAACCCCTGGCCAGCAGGACGGCACGCGCCGCCAGCCAGTCGAACAGCCCGACCTGCCGCGCCAGCTCCGACAGCAGCATCATGCCGGTCAGGAACAGGTAGACGTCGGTGCCACGCGCCGCGCCGGCCAGCGCGTCGGCCGGGGACAGCAGGCCGAGCGCCACCAGCAGCCCGGCCCCGCCCAGCGCCCAGACCCATTCCGGCCAGGCGAAGGGGCGCACGATGACCCCGGCCGTCGCCAGCCCGGCGATCCCCCAGATGCTCCATGGCGGAGCGAGCAGGGTGCCGATTACCCCGCCCGAACCTGCCGCTACCAGCCGGTGCTGCCCGGACCGCCCTTGAACGGGCCCCTGACCCAGCTGGTCACCCAGCCGCCGTAGAAGCCGCCCGGCTGCGGCGTCACCACCTCGTCGCCGACCCGGCACTCGTCCATCGGGCCGGCATACACCGCGATGTGGTTGCGCAGCGCCGCGTAGTCCGGGCTCGGGTCCGGGTAGCTCCAGGCCGCCCGCTGCGCCGCGTGCACGCCGACGCGCAGGGTCCAGTAGCGCGCCACGCCCTTCCATTCGCAGAAGCTCTGCCCGCCGGCCGGCTCCAGGACGCAGCCGGTGAAGGCGTCCGGCGGCAGGTAGTAGACCGGCGGATGCGAGGTTTCCAGCACCCGGAACGCGGCGTCGCTCTGGGCGATCACCCGGCCGGCGAAGGCGATCCGCACCGGCAGCCCGACCGGCTGCAGCGCCGGCGGGCGCGGATAATCCCAAACGTTCTCGATGGCGATGTCCATCGTGAAGCAAGGACCGGGACCACCGGCGGTTGCAGAGCCGTCATCACGATCCGTCAACCGGCATCGGCCGCGGCACCGTGGAATCGCCGCAATCCGGCCGCGCCTTGGACGTGTTGCGCGCGCCGTCATACGCTCCGATCACGGGATCCGGGGGAACGGCGTCGATGGGCAGCAGCACAACACCACGCATGACGGCGCGCCTGCTCGCCGCGACCAGCCTGACGATGATCGGCGCCGGCACGCCGCAGGCGCTGGCGCAGGACGGCGGCGACCCGCCCTGGCGGGTGGGCCGGCTGGCGCAGCTCAGCGGCAGCGTGTCGAGCCACGGCGCCAGCGGCACCCAGTGGGGTCCCGCCACCCTCAACGTCCCGCTCACCGGCGGCGACGCGTTGTGGACCGAGCCCGGTGCCGCCGCCACGGTGCAGATCACCGACAACGTGGTCGCCCTGGCCGATTCCACCGAGCTCGACCTGGCGACGCTGGACAACACCCGGTTTGCCGCCACCGAGCCGCAGGGCGCGCTGTTCCTCGACCTGCGCGACGTCCCCTCCGGCGACAGCTGGGCGGTCACCACGCCGCGCGGCACCGTGCAGCTGGGCGGCGCCGGCCAGTACGAGATCGCCGCCGGCGACAGCGCCACGCCCACGGTCATCAGCGTCGTCAGCGGCTCGGCGCAGATCGCCAGCGGCAGCTTCTCGCTCGCCGTGGGCGCCGGCCAGACCGCCACCGTGAGCGGCACCGACTCGCTGCAGGGCGCTGTGGGCGCGCTGGTGCGCGACCGCTTCCTGTCGGCGCAGCTGGGCCGCCTGGCCGCAGCACCAAACGGGCCGGCGGCGGTGCGCTACATGACCGGCGCCGAGTCGCTCGCCAGCTACGGCAGCTGGCAGCAGAGCCCGCAATACGGCCAGGTCTGGTATCCCCGCGTCGGCGGCGACTGGGCGCCGTATCGCGAGGGCAGCTGGTCCTACGTGGCGCCCTGGGGCTGGACCTGGGTCGACCAGGAGCCGTGGGGCTTCGCGCCGTTCCATTACGGCCGCTGGTCGCAGTTCGACGGGCGCTGGGGCTGGGTGCCGGCGGACGGGGAAGCGCCGCCCGACGTGTACCAGCAGCCGGCCTACGCGCCGGCGCTGGTCGACTTCGTGGTGGCGGGCGCCGTGGTCGGCCTTGGCGCCATCGT
>CAXUEL010000202.1:0-6348 GCA_964249915.1 uncultured Acetobacteraceae bacterium
CTCCGGCAGCACGTCGCACCGGCAGGGCGGCCTGGCTGCGCAGCATTCCGGCCCCGCCCAGCGGCGCGGGGCCCTCCAGCAGCGCCACCGTCGCCCGGCGTGGCGCGGCCAGCCCGATGAAGGCGGGGCCGCGATCGGTCGGCAGCGCCAGGCCCGACGGGTCGGCGGCGGCGGCCCAGCTCCAGGCCGGCAGCACGGTGCATGGCGGCAGCTGGACGCGGTCGATCCACCGCCGGCCACGTTCCGACCAGGCCCTGACCCAGCCATCGACCCGGTCGCAGGCCAGCAGCATCGGCGGCGTGCCGGCCACGGCGAAACCGAGCGCGGAAGACGGCGGGACCGCGATCTCCTCGTGGCTGGACGGATCCGGCTCGACCGCCTCGTCCCGGGCCGGCAACCCGGTGGCGGCACCGAACGGCGGCGACCAGGCTTCCGCCTCGGGCTCCCCCGGCGCCCCCGCCAGGGCCGTGCCGCAGTCCGGGCAGAAGCGGAAGGCGAGCGGGAACGGGCCCGGATGGGCGCAGGTGGCCTCGCGGCTGCGCAGACGGGCCTCGGTCACCCGGTCGGTGGGCAGGGCGATCCGGTCCCCCGCTACCGCGACGGCGGCGAACCGGTCTCCTTCGCGCTGCCAGCGTTCCGGTCCGAACCGGCCGGGCAGGGTCCAGGCGCCGGCGGATGGTCCGGCTCCGCTCACCGGCTGGTCTCGTCGAGCAGGGCCAGGATCTCGCGCGCCGCCGCGTCGGCCGGCGCCTCGTTCCCGGCGGACAGCGAGTCGATCACCGCGCGGAAGCCGGCGCGCTGCGCCTCCGCCGCCTCCGGGTCGCCGAGCAGAACCTGCACCGTCCGTGCCAGCCGGTCCGGCCGGCAATCCCCCTGCAGCAGCTCCGGCACCAGGCGGCGCCCGGCCAGCAGGTTGACCATCGCCACGTGCCGCACCCGGATCAGCCGGCGGGCGATGGCGGCGGTGAGGGGGTTGACCCGGTACGTGACCGCCATCGGCACCCCCGCCAGGGCCAGCTCCAGGGTCGAGGTGCCGGACTTGGTGAGTGCCGCACCCGCGGCGGCGAAGGCGTCGTGCTTGTCGTCGAGCTCCGTCACCAGCACCGGCGCGACCTGCCAGCGACGCACCGCCCGCGCCACCGCCTGCGCCACCACCGGCGACACCACCACCACCGGCACCAGCCCCGGGACCCGCTCCGCCAGGCGCGACAGGGTGCGGCCGAACACCGGCAGCAGGCGCGGCACCTCGCTGCGCCTGCTGCCCGGCATCAGCACCAGCACGGGCGCTGCCGGATCGAGCCCGTGCCGGGCACGGAACCGCGCCGCGTCGCCGGTGCCGGCGCCGGACTGCAGCACCGGATGGCCGACGAAGCGGGCATCGAGCCCGTGGCCGGCGAAGAACGCCGTCTCGAACGGCAGCAGGCAGAGCAGCCGCTCCCACAGGCCGGGGAACTCGCGCACCCGGTGCTCGCGCCAGGCCCAGACCTGCGGCGCCACGTAGTGCACGCGCGGGATGCCGAGCCCGGCGATCCGCCTGAGCAGCCTGAGCGCGAAGCCGGGGCTGTCGATGGTCACCACCAGGTCGGGACGGGCGGCGGCGATGTCGGCGACCGCCTGATCGAGGCGGCGCGACAGGGCCCGGATCCGCGGCAGGATCTCCACCAGCCCCATCACCGCCAGCTCGCGCATCGGGAACAGGGTGTCGAGTCCCGCCTCCGCCATGCGGACGCCGCCGACGCCGCGGAACCTGAGGCCGGGGCGCTGCCGACGCAGCGCCGCCAGCAGCCGGCCGCCCAGCACGTCGCCGCTGGCCTCCCCGGCCATCAGCCAGATCAACGGTTCCGTGTCAGGCGCCGTGGAGCCGCTCAGGGTCGACCTCCGGCTCGGACAGCGCGACCAGCCGGCCATCGCGCAGCGCCTCGAAGAAGCAGGAGCGCCGTCCGGTATGGCAGGCGACGCCGGTCTGGTCGACCAGCAGCAGCAGGGCGTCGCGGTCGCAGTCGAGGCGCAGCTCGACCAGGCGCTGGGTGTGGCCGGAGGTTTCCCCCTTGCGCCAGAGCTGCCTGCGGCTGCGGCTCCAGTAGCAGACCTGGCCGGTCTCGAGCGTCTCGGCCAGGGCCGCCCGGTTCATCCATGCCAGCATCAGCACCTCGCCGGTGTCGTGCTGCTGCGCGATCGCGGCCACCAGCCCGGCCGGGTTGAACGCCACCTCGTCCAGCACCGACGGCAGGTCCGGCTGCTCCGCCTCGTCGCTCACGAGGCGGCCTTCGGCTCGGGCAGGCGCATCCAGTCCGGCACCCGCGCCTGCAGGGTGCCGCCCTCGTAGTCGAGCGCGCCGTGGAGGTGCTCCAGGCGCAGCACCGCGAGCCCCAGGGTTTCCCGCGACGAGCGCATGGTGCCGACCTCGCGGCCGTTCCCGGTCAGCACGGTGCCGGGCGGCGGCAGCGCGGTGGCGGCGCTGACCGGCACCAGCCGGCGCTTGAGCAGGCCGCGATAGCGGGTGCGCGCGGTCAGCTCCTGGCCCACGTAGCAGCCCTTGGTCCAGGAGATCCCGCCCAGCTCGTCGAAGCCGGCTTCCAGCAGCACCGTCCGGTCCGGCTCGCAGTCGCGGGTGCCGTCCGGCAGGCCGAGCAGCAGGCGGTGGCGGTCGTAGTCGGCCTCGTCGGCATCCGTCGCCGGCGCCTCGTCGGCCAGGACCCGCCATCCGGCGTCCGGGAGGCGTGGATCGGGCGCTACGACCGCATCCGCCGGCAGGGCCGGCACGCCGTCCCAGGCCGCGAGCACCGCAAGCGGCGTTTCCGCCACCTCGACCGCCGCGCGCAGCCGGAACCGCGACAGCTTCTGCGCCAGCATCGGCGCCTGCGGCCGCTCGCAGTCGAGCAGCAGCCGGTCGCCGTCCGACAGCACGAAGAAGTCGGCCAGGTACTTGCCCTGCGGCGTCAGCAGCGCCGCCCACACCGCACGGCCGGGACCGGCGAGCGACACGTCGTTGGAGACCAGCCCCTGCAGGAACGACACCCGGTCCGGACCCCGCACCGACAGGACCGCACGATCGGGAAGGAGGGCGAGCTTGGACATGCACCGAACTTGGGCGAGCCGGCGCCTTCCGGCAACGGGAGAAAGGGACTAGGAGGTCCGCCCGCGCTGCCGGAGCCCGCTGTCCTGACCCGCATCCTGTTCATCACCGCGACCCGGCTCGGCGACGCGGTCCTGTCCACCGGGTTGCTGGACCACCTGCTGCATCACCTGCCGGATCCGCAGGTGACGGTCGCCTGCGGGCCGGTGGCGGCCGGGCTGTTCGAGCGGATGCCGGGTCTCTCGCGGCTGCTGGTGGTGGAGAAGCGGCGCTACGACCGGCACTGGTGGTCGCTGTGGCGCGCCTGCGTGGCCACGCGCTGGGACCTGGCGGTGGACCTGCGCGGCTCCGCGGTCACCCTGGCCCTGCTGGCGCGCCGGCGGGCGATCATGCGCGGTGGCCGCCGTCCCGGCCATCGCATCGCGCACCTGGCCGGCGTGCTCGGCCTGGTGCCGCCGCCGCCGCCGGTGGCGTGGACCGGTCCCGCCGAGGAGCGTCGCGCGGGGGCGCTGTTGCCATGCGGCCCCACCCTGGTCGCCCTCGGGCCGACCGCGAACTGGACCGGCAAGATCTGGCCGGCGGAGCGGTTCGCCGCTTTGTTCGGGCAGCTGCGGAAGGCGATGCCGGACGCCGTGCCGGTGGTGTTCGCGGGACCCGGTGCGGCCGAGCATGCCCTGGGCCAGGCGCTGGTCGACCGGCTTCCCGGCGCGGTCGACTTGCGCGGCCGGCTGTCGCTTGCCGAGGTGGCGGCCTGCCTGCGCCGCTGCGCGCTGTACGTCGGCAACGATTCCGGGCTGATGCACCTGTCCGCCGCGACCGGCATCGCCACGCTGGGGTTGTTCGGGCCTAGCCGTCCGTCGGAATACGCCCCGGTGGGCCGGCGGGCCGGCTTCGTCGCGGCACCCGGCCCGGAAGGCGAGGCGCCGATCGACGGGCTCGGCGTCGAGGCGGTGGCGCAGGCGGCGCTGGCGCTGCTGGCACGGGCCCCCGTGCCGTGAGGGTGGCGCAGGTCATGGCCGGGGCCGCGTCCGGCGGCGCCGAGCTGTTCTTCGAGCGCCTGTCGGTGGCACTCGCCGCGGACGGAACCGACACGCTGCCGCTGATCCGACGCAACCCCGCCCGCGCCGCCCGGCTCCGCACCGGCGGGCTCCGGCCGGTCGAGCTGCGCTTCGGCGGCCGGCTCGACCTGCTGACCGGGCCGCGGATCGGCACGGCGCTGCGCCGGTTCCGGCCGCGCGTCGCGGTGGCCTGGATGAACCGCGCCGGCCGGCTGACGCCAAGCGGCGACTGGGTGCTGGCAGGCCGGCTGGGCGGGTTCTACGACCTGTCCAACTACCGCCGCTGCGACCACCTGATCGGCAACACGCGCGGCATCGCGGACTGGATCGCAGGGCAGGGCTGGGCACCGTCGCGGGTGCACCACCTGCCGAACTTCGCGGCCGAGCTGGTAGGCGCCGCGCCGCGCCGGCCGGAGAACGTGCCGCCGGACGTGCCGATGCTGCTGGCGCTCGGCCGGCTGCACCGCAACAAGGCGTTCGACGTGCTGATCCGGGCGATGCGCCACGTCGAGCACGCCCACCTGGTGATCGCCGGCGAGGGCCCGGAGCGGGCGGCGCTCGAAGCCCTCGCACGCGCCGAGACCGTGGCCGGCCGGGTACACATGCCCGGCTGGGTGGACGACACCGGCCCGCTGCTCGCCGCCTGCGCCGTGCTGGTGTGCCCGTCGCGTCACGAGCCGCTCGGCAACGTGGTGATCGAGGGGTTCTCGGCCGCCCGTCCGGTGGTGGCGGCGCGCGCGCAGGGTCCGGTCGAGCTGATCCGCGACGGCGAGGACGGAATGCTGGTGCCGCTGGAGGAGGCGCGCGCGCTTGGCGACGCCCTGTCCACGGTGCTGGCGGAACCGGTCCTGGCCGGGCGCCTGGCCGCCGCCGGCCGGTCCCGCTACGAGGCGGAGTTCGCCGCCGGTCCGGTGCTGGCGCGTTGGCAGGCGTTCCTGCGCACGGTGGAGAAAGGCTGATGTGCGGCATCGCCGGCTTCGCGTTCGCCCCCGCACCGCCTGGCGGCTCCGCCGGGCAGGCCGGCAGCTTCGACAGCGCGAGCCTCACCGCGCTGGTGCGGGCGCTGGCGCATCGCGGACCGGACGGCGCCGGGCACAGCCTGGTCGGACGGGTGGCGCTGGTGCACACCCGGCTGGCGATCATCGACCTGGACGGCGGCGACCAGCCCCTGTTCGCGGGCCCGGCGGCGCTGATCGCCAACGGCGAGATCTACAACGACCTGCAGCTGCGTGCCGCGATGCCGGAGGTGCGCTTCGCCACCGGCAGCGACTGCGAGCCGCCGCTGCACCTGTGGCTGCGCGACGGGCCGCACTACGTCGACACCCTGCGCGGGATGTACGCGATCGCCATCCACGAGCGCGGCACCCACAACCTGGTGCTGTCGCGCGACCCGTTCGGGATCAAGCCGCTCTACGTCGCCGAGCTGCCGAACGGCATCGCCTTCGCCTCCGAGCCGCAGGCGCTGCTGGCGGCGGGGTTTGCCAAGCGTGCCCTGCGCAACGCCGCGCGCGACGAGCTGCTGCAGCTGCAGTTCACCACCGGGCGCGAGACCATCTTCCCCGGCATCAGCCGGCTGCTGCCGGGGGAAACGCTCCGGGTCGCCAACGGCCGGGTGATCGACCGCAGCCGCATCCCGGCGCTGCCGGAGGGCCCGGTGGAGCAGATCGGCGAGGCCGACGCGCTGCTCCGGCTCGACCGGGCGCTGGAGGACAGCGTCGCCCTGCACCAGCGCTCGGATGTGCCATACGGCCTGTTCCTGTCCGGCGGCATCGACAGCGCCGCCGTGCTGCGGATGATGGCCCGGCTCGGCAGCGCCCGGGTGCAGGCGTTCACCGCCGCGTTCGACGTGCCGGAGGCCGCCGACGAGAGCGCGCAGGCGGCACGCCTGGCCGCGGCGGCGGGCGCGCATCACAAGGTGCTGCGGATCGACCAGGCGACCGTCTGGCGCCACCTGCCGGAGATCGTCGCCTCCATGGACGACCCGGTGGCCGACTACGCCATCATCCCGACCTGGCTGCTGGCCAGGCGCGCCCGCCGCGACGTCAAGGTGATCCTGAGCGGCGAGGGCGGCGACGAGCTGTTCGCCGGCTACGGGCGCTACCGCAGCGCGATGCGGCCGTGGTGGATGGGCGGCCGCCCGATGCGCAGGCGGGGCACCTTCGACGGCCTCGGCGTGCTGCGCGCCGCCAGTCGCGGGCGCGGCATCGCCGCCAC
>CAXUEL010000203.1:0-6347 GCA_964249915.1 uncultured Acetobacteraceae bacterium
GCTGCGCGACCTGGGCCCGGCGCGAGGATGACGGGAAGCGGCACGAGGTCGGGGGCGATCTGGGAACGGTCTCGCATCATGCGCAGCAGCATACCATCACGCAGGCCGCGATCCGCCACCACCACGCCGTCGGTCGGCCAAAGCCGCTGGATCGCCTCGAAGATGGCACAGCCCGACAGCACGGAGGCGGCGCGCTCCGGCCCGACGCACGGGTGGCGGCACAGGCCGTCCGGACCCAGGTCGCGCAGCAGCGCGATCGCGTCCCGGGCCGCGTCGTGCGACAGCACCACGCCGTCCACCAGGGCGCGCTTGTAGCGGCGCAGGCCGAGCGCCACGCTGGCCAGGGTGGTGACGGTGCCGCTGGTGCCGAGCAGCCGCACCACGCCGCGCCTGGCTTCGCGCCGGATGCAGTGCACCGCCTCGAAGGCGTGCAGCCGTTCCGTCACATGCTCCACCATCGCCTCGTAGCCGGACGCGGTGAACGCCCTGTCGCCGAACAGCTCGGACAAGGTCAGCACCCCGAGCGGGAGGCTCTGGTAGCCGGCCAGCTCCGGCATGGCGTCGGGCAGGTCGGGCTGGGCGCCACGGCCGTTCTCGCGGCCGACGCGGACCCAGGCGATCTCGGTGGAGCCGCCGCCGATGTCGAACAGGAGGGCGCGGCTGCGCGCCTGGCCGGCACCGCCGCAGGACCCGGCGGACAGCGGGATGCGCAGGTCGCCGCGCTGCCGTCCGGCCGAGGGCGGATGGAGGCCGGCCGTTCCGTCACCGGCGTCCGGGTCAGGCAGCGGCCGCTCCGGCAGGTCTGCCTTGAGCAGAGCGGCACAGCTTTCCAGCGCCAGCTCCGCCTCCTCGCGGGTGGAGATGACGTCGATCGACAGTCCGGTCTCGGCACGCACCCGGTCCAGGAAGGCGCGGCCGTTCTCCGCCCGCCGGCACGCCTCGGTCGCGACCGCGCGCAAGGCCCGCAGCCGACGCCGGCCGATCCGGCTGGCGCAGGCGTGCAGCGCGCCGAGGGTGCGGTCCATTGCCTCGTCGCTGAGCCGCCCGGAGCTCTGCAGCCCTTCGCCGAGCCGCACGATCCGGCTGAAGCTGTCGATCACCCGGAAGCCGTGCCGGGTGGGGGCCGCGATCAGGAGCCGGCAGTTGTTGGTGCCGAGATCGAGCGCGGCGAAGGTCGGCGCGGCCGGGTAGGCAGCTTCAAACCCGAAACGGACGGCATGATCGATCATCGCAAGCCCCTCCGCTGCGGTTGACGTGGTCCAACCGTCATTCTTCGGCCGGCCCAGCACGGCGGGCAAGCCATATTCGTCTCACGCCGCGGACGCCACACCCACACGGTTGCCAGCTTTCGCGGCCGATGCTACCTCCGCTGCCACACCCATTGGTGCCGACCGCTTGGGGGATAGTTTAGCGGTAGAACTGCCGGCTCTGACCCGGCCAGCCCTGGTTCGAATCCAGGTCCCCCAGCCATCCGCCTCGCAACACACTGATTTTGGGGTTCATCCCGCGGTGCACCGGACCGGGACCGTCCGTAGCGTATAGGGCTGTCCGCCAGGGCCCTTAGCCACCGCCAGAAGCGCTGCGCCGGCACCGACGTCGACCAGCCCACCCGCCGCGGCGGGTGGGCTGGTGGCAGTGCCGCATCTTGACCGCCGTCGCGCCGAACGATCCCAGCGCCTCGCGCGGGGTGCCCCGACAGGACGGCGTGGCGCTGGCGCACCGCGGCGAGCGCCTCGCCCATGCCGGCTGCCAGCTCGGCCTCAGAGTGCGTCAGGAACTCGTGCAGCGGCGGGTCGAGCAGGCGGATGCGACCGGGAGGCAGGCCGTGATGCGAAACCGGGCGGCGGCGGTGCGCTTGCCCGAGCGCGTTTGCAGCATGTAGAGCGTGTTCTGCTGCACCGTGAACTCGATGTCCTGCATGTCGCGGTAGTGCCGCTCCAGCGTGTCGCGCACCCGCAGCAGCTCGGCGTAGGCCTCCGGCAGCGCCGCCTCCATCGACAGCTCGCCCGGCTTGGCCCGGGCCCGCGACATCGGCTGCGAACCATCCCTCAGCCGACTTAAAGTGAGGCGGAAACCGAGAAGAAGATGCCGCGACCGGCCTGCACCCAGTAGAGTGCTTCCGCTTCAAGGGTCTGGCCGGCATAGCCGATCAGCGAACGGTGGTTGAGCAGGTTGGTCACGTTGACGTTGGAGCGCAGCCTGGCGCCGAACACCGGGAACACGTAGCCGGCGTTCAGGTCGATCTGGTTGTAGGACTTGATCGGGAACTGGTCCGGTTGCCCCTGGAACGCGGTGTCCAGCCCGTATTGCGGCCCGACGCTCTTGAGCGTGACGTTGCCGAACAGGTCGTCCTTGTCGCGAAACACGCTGCCCCTGTCGTACAACAGCGCCAGGGCTGCGGTACGTCTCGGCGTTTGTGCCAGCGTGTTACCATTGTTTCCGTAGTTGCTGTCGTTGAGCGAGCCGTTGGCGTAGGCGGCGAAGCCGTGACCCAGCTTCACCGTCGCCTCGACCTCGACGCCCTTGAAGGTGGCACCGCCCTGGTTGAAGAAGGTGGTGAACCCGCCGATTGTGTTGCTGGAGATGTAGTTGTGGAAGTCGATGTCGTAGGCGTCGATGCCCAGGTTCACCCAGGCACGCTGGAACACCGTGCCGACCTGGTAGCTCCAGGTGGTGGACGGCTGCACCGCGGTGATGTTGGTGGTCGAGAACAGGTTCAGCTCCGGAGTGAGGAAGCCTTCCGCCGCCTGAGCGAACAAGGACAGGTCGTTCGTGACGTGCCAGTTCGCGTCGAACGCGGGCAGCGGCTTGTTGTAGGTGGCGTGGTCGTCCGCAGGAAGGCCGGTCAGGGTGATGGGGCCATTCAGGTAGCGGGTGACGGAGCTGTACTTGATGCCCGCCGTGATCGTGACGTTGCTGGCTGGCTTCCAGTCGAACTCGGCGTAGGGTTGCGCCGTGGTCAGCGACGAATAATATCGCGCCGTGTAGGGCGTGGTCGCCGGCGACTCGAAGTAGGGCATCGCGTTGCGGCTGAAGTCCACGTTGACGGTGTTGGTGGTGAACCCTTCGCGCTCCGCCCAGACGCCGAACCGCAAGTCGCCGAGGCGGAACTGCTTGGTCACGCGCAGGACGTCGCCCCAGTTGCGGAAGTCGTACTGCGAGCTCACGCCAGGCACGTCATTGGCGACGTTTGTCGACACGCCGTTCAGGTCGATCGTGCCGAACAGGTTGGGCGCGGTACCGCCGGGATCGAGTCCGTGGCGGTCGCGCTGGTCGTAGGCAGTGGTGTAGATGCGGTCGTCGAGGTTCCAGCCTCCGCCCAGATCGGAGGTAACGGCCAGGTATTCGAAGTCGGTGGTGTAGTTGTCGCGGTCGTAGCCGTTGAAGGTTTGCGACGTCGGATCGGAGTTGAGCGAGTAGTTGCGGCCGAACCGGTCGATGTTGGCGAGCGTGGTGCCGTAGGGGGTCTTGGTGTCGTCGTTGTCGAGGTTGACGACCAGCGTCACCACGGTGCTGGAGCCGACCGGACGGGTCGCCTTGAGGAACGCGTTGCGCCGCTCGGTGGAGACGCCCGTCAGCGCCCCGCGGCTCTCCTCGCGGGTGAGGTCGAGCAGCACCTGCGTGCCGCCGAGGGCGGCCAAGTCGCCGGACTGCCCCTCGACGCCGAACAGTTTGGTGCCGAAGCTGCCGAAGGTGCCATAGGTTTCCAAGCCTGGCGTCGCCGAAAGCTTCGGCGAGGCGAGCGCCACGGAACCGCCGAACGTGGCAGAGCCGATCGACGAGGCCGGTCCCGGACCGCGGTTGACGGTGATGCTGCCGAAGTCGCGCGAGAAGAAGTAGGCACCCGGTTGCGGAGACAGGTTGAACGGGAAGCCGGGGATCTGGATGCCGTCGAACAGCACGCTGAACTCGGTGTACTGCAGCCCGCGTATGCTTTCGCCGAAGTCCTGCTGCAGTCCCGGCCCCACCGGACTGATGTCTTGTGCGCTGGGTGTCAGGGCGACGACGTCGTTATAGTCCTCTGTGGGCACTATGACCTTCTTGAGCGCCTCGGCACCGATCGTGCTGGTGGGTTCGGCGTCGTCGAGGCTCGGCCCGCTCGGTGCGAACCCGGCGGCGGTGTTCGGAACATCCGGTCGGCCCGCGGTGACCTGGATCTGCTCGGCATTCGGATCGGCCTGCGCGGCCGCGTAGCTGTTCGGCAGGAGGAAAGCGCCTCCGAGAGCGCAACCGAGCAATCCCTGCCTTGCCGTCAGGCGTGGCTTGTTCATCCGTGTCTCCAGCAGGTATTGTCGCGCCGCGCTCGCCGATCGCCAGGACCGTCAGCGGCTTAAAGGTCGTAGCGGCTCATGCAGCCAGGGAAGCCGGGAGGGCGCGGCATCGCTGAGGCCAAACCGCAGGATTACGCGACGTTGAAGCTTGCATCGATGCCGCTCCCTTGACGTGTGTTCGGCCGCAGGGACACCGCGATTTCCGTCATCTGAACGAACCTTGTCAGGTTCCCGTCAGGCAAGTTGTTATGACGCCGTGGTCGTGCTCTGAGTGAGATACTTCGGTGACACATCGTCGCGTGCTTGTGTGAAGGTAGATGGCGCAGTTCACTGCGATCGCTTCGTGCTGCAGCTTCTGGAAGTGCTCGGCACGATGCCGTCCGGAGGCAGCACCTGATCGGTCGCCCCGACGTTGCGACGTGGCCCATATCGGGCAGGAACGTTTGTCGAAGGTGCAGGCAGCCTGCTGCCCGATGGCTCGCTGCGCCCGACCCCGTACGTCCGCTACGATGACATGGGAGGCGTGATCCTCACTGCTGCCACCGCTCCCTTGCAGCTGGCATCGACCCGGACTTGGTCGCGGTAGGCAGACCGTCCTTCATGTCGCTGAGCTTCCGATTTGAAGGCACTCCGATGCCGCCATTCGTCCTGGCGACATCCAGCACTCGAGCACGACCCGGGAGGGCATTGGACACTTCTGCAACCCGCTTTACGCTGCGTTGCCGAAGTCAAGCACGCACCTTAATCGTTGCGCTACTGTCACGGCGTGACGACGGCAGGCCGAGCGACGGTGACACCTTCGACATGGCAAGCAAAGCGCCATGCCCTTCTTCATCGTGGTCGATCCAGTGAATTGTGTCGGCGATCTCGGCACAGTCGGCAGCGCCAGCGTGCTCGGTTGCAGCCGGCGTGTTGGTCTTCGGGCGATGGAACGCCTTCCGAGCCACTTGGCGGGCTGGTCACAGCAAGGCAGCCAGCGCGCCCAGCCATGGCTCGTAGCGGCGCCAAGCCTCGTGCAGCGGGGGCGTGATCGGCTGCCGCACCTGCCAGCGGCTCGGCGTCCGGACCACTCGCGGGTTCCGTTCCGGATGAAGGCAGGCCTCGTTCCAGGACAGCCGGCAGGCCGAAAGAAGCGCTGCGATCTCGCGTCCGGGTTCCGACACCAGTCGCTCGTAGTCGACCTCGTGCAGTTGCGCAGCCGGCAGCACCTGGCGCCAGTGCGCCGACAGACGTTCGATCGCCCGTACCGCGGCGACCAGCGCAGCGCCCCTGGTCGGAAGCGCGATGTCGCGGTTGAAGTAGGTCCGGTGGATCGACAGCGCGACGTCGATCGGCCGCCGGCGACACGACACGATCATCGCGCGCGGCAGGCAAAGGTGGATCAGCCCCACCTGGAACACGTTGAGCGGCATCTTGTCCGTCACCCGCCCGATGCCGGCAGGCGCCAGGCCGTGCAGCAGGTCGGCGTAGTTGGCTCCTGCGCGCGCAAGGCGTCCCGCGTCCTGCTCGTCGACCAGCGCGGTCCGCTCCGTCCAGAACGGCAGCTCGCCACCCGGATGCACGTCCGGATGGCAGGACAGGATCTGCTCCACCAGCGTGGTGCCGGACCGCGGCAGGCCGACGACGAGGACCGCGGTCCCGTCCGGATGCCCGGTTTCCGACGCCCGCGCCAGGCGCTGCGCCCCGAAGCGGTCGATCAGCCGGTCGACGCGGACCTCGACCGCCCGGCCGTCGGCATCGCCGCCGCCGCGGAGCGCCCCGGCGAGGTCGAACTGGCGCATCGCCTCCCCCGGGTCGCCGAGGTCGTCCGCCGCCTTGCCGAGTGCCAGGTGCAGCTTCACGCGCGCCTCGGCGTGCAGACCGGGCCGCGCCGCCGCCGCTTCCATGCGGCCGACCAGCGCCGCGTCCGCGGTCCCGATCCGGCGGCAGCGCACCAGGTCGTAGAAGCTGCCGGCATACTGCGGCGAGCGCTCCACCGAATTTGGCCATCACATCCTGCCACCTCATCGGCCGGGTGAAGAAGGCCAGCGGTGTCGTGCAGTTTAGCCCCGCCCGCATGGTGGGCAACGCCTCCAC
>CAXUEL010000204.1:0-6298 GCA_964249915.1 uncultured Acetobacteraceae bacterium
CACCGACCCGGCCGCGCCCGGCCTCGCCTCCAGCAGCCATCGCGGCTGCCAGCCACGCCGGCGGCAGGTCTCGGCCAGAACGGCTGCATAGGTGGCGACGCCGGTGCCGGCATCGCGACCGACGTTGCGTGCGTCGAGCCCGACCCGGAACCGACCGTCGGGCGGGACGCTCAGCGCCGCGTCAGCCCGCTGCCGAACACGCGGTCCCAGAAGATCGCGGTGATCGCGTAGTTGGTGTCCTGCCCGGCATAATGGTGACGCAGGTGGTGCCGCTTCAAACGGGCCGTGACCCGACCTCGCATCGGCAGCTGGTGGCAGGCCCAGTGCACCGTGTCGTAGCTGACGTAGCCGAGCGCGAAGCCGAGGAACAGGGCGTGGCCGATCCCGCCGAACGCGAGCAGCGCCAACCCCCAGATCGCGACACCGATCGGCAGGCTGACCGTCAGCGGCATGATGCTGCGCAGCGGATCCGCGGGATCCTGGTGGTGGTTCTCGTGCAGCAGGAACACCAGCCGCCTGCCCCACTGCGACCGCAGCTCAAGGTGGAACACGAACCGGTGCGCGGCGTACTCGAACAGCGTCCAGAACAGCAGGCCTGCCGGCACCGCCAACAGCAGCGGCGCCACCTTGACCTCGCGCGCTGCGATCACCGCCGCCGCCGCCAGCACCAGGAGCCAGACCGGGAGGAACAGCGGAAACGGCGTCAACGTGGTCAGCTCCATCCAGCGGTTCCGGAACAGGCGGATTCGGGACGGGTGGGCCGGGCCGATGGGGATCATCCGGCGAAGCCTAGCACGACCGCCTACGCCCTGCGCTGCTTCTTCGCCCGCTTCTCCCGCGCCGCCGCCTGGCTCGGCGCGGCAGTGCCCCCGCGTGCCCGGTCCAGCACGTAGCGGGCGTAGTCGTCCATGTCGCCGTCGAACGGCACAACGGTGTTGTCGGCCGCCAGCCACAGCCGGTCCGCAACCAGCTCCATCAGCGAGCGGTCGTGGGTGATCAGGATCACCGCGCCCTCGTACTCGTTCAGCGCGTCCAGCAGCGCCCGGCGGCTGTCGATGTCGAGGTGGTTGGTCGGCTCGTCCAGGATCAGCAGGTGCGGTGCTGCCATCGCCACCAGGTTCAGCAGCAGCCTGGCCCGCTCGCCGCCCGACAAGGCCGCGACCGTGGTGTTCTGCTTGTCGAAGCCGATGCCGAACTGCGCCAGCCGCGAGCGGTGCGACTGGTCGCTGTCCTGCAGCCGCGCTTCCCGCATGATGTCCAGCGGCGTCTGCTCCGGATCCAGCGCCTCGATCTGGTGCTGGTGGAACCAGCCCACCTCCATCCGGCTGCTCCGCGTCATCCGCCCCGAGCGGATGCCGAGCGCGCCCGCTGCCATCTTGGCGAAGGTCGACTTGCCGGCGCCGTTCACCCCCAGCAGCCCGATCCGGTCGTCGAGATCCAGCCTGAGGTTCAGCCCGCGCAGCACCGCCGGCTCGTCGCCGTAGCCGACCTCGACCCCTTCCAGGCGCATCAGCGGCGGCGCCAGCGGACGCGGCGGCGAGGGCAGCAGGAACGGCGACACCCGCTCCTCGATGGTGGCCGCGATCGGCTCCATCTTCGCCAGCCGCTTCACCCGGCTCTGCGCCTGCGCCGCCTTGGCGGCCGACGCCTTGAACCGGTCGACGAACGACTGCAGGTGCGCCCGTTCCGCTTCCTGCTTCACCCGCTGCGCACTCTGCAGCCGGATCCTCTCCGCACGCTGCTTCTCGAAGCTGTCGTAGCCGCCGGTGTACAGCTCCAGCTTCCGCTCGGTGACGTGCAGGATGAAGTCGACCGAGTTGTTCAGCAGCTCGCGGTCATGGCTGATGATCAGCGCCGAGTGCGGGTAGCGCGCCAGCCGCGCCTCCAGCCACAGCGCACCCTCCAGGTCGAGATAGTTGGTCGGCTCGTCCAGCAGCAGCAGGTCCGGTGTGGAAAACAGCGCCGCCGCCAGCGCCACCCGCATGCGCCAGCCGCCGGAGAACTCCGCCATCGGCCGGTCGAGGTCCGCGGTGGAGAAGCCGAGCCCGTGGAGGATCTCGGCCGCACGCGCCGGCGCCGTGTCGGCGTCGATCTCCATCAGGCGCGACCAGATCTCGCCCATGTGCTCGGGGTCCGCCGTCTCCAGCGAGGCCAGCAGCGACGCCCGCTCGGCATCCGCGGCCAGGATGGTGTCCAGCAGCCCGACAGGTGTTGCCGGATGCTCCTGGTCCACCGTTGCGGTGCGCGCCGACCGGGGGATGCCGAGCTCCCCGCCATCCGGCTGCAGCTCGCCCTTGATCAGCTTGAACAGCGTCGACTTGCCGACCCCGTTGCGCCCCACCAACCCGACCTTGGACGGGTTGGGCAGGGTCACGGAGGCGCGGTCGAAGAAACGCCGCCCCCAGGCGTTGAAGGTCAGGGCATCGATCTGCAGCATGGCGCCTTTCCGCAACCGGGGCCGCTTCTAGGCCACGGACGAGGCCCCGGGCAACTCGACGCACCGACGCCGCTCCGGCATCCCTGCGGCCTGTGCCGCAGGAAGGCCGGTCCGCCGGGCGTCAGGCTGCCGCGGCGTGCCGGTTGATGCTGCCGGCCGCCAGGGCGGTCAGCTTGTGGTCGGTCGCCTTTTCTTCTTCCAGCGTCTGCTCCAGCAGCGCGGCCACCTCGGCATGGCCCAGCTGCTTCGCCAGCGCCGCCAGGGTACCGTAGCGGGTGATCTCGTAGTGCTCGACCGCCTGCGCGTTCGCGATCAGCGCGGTGTGCAGCACCGCCTGGTCGTCGATGTCGCCGAAGGTTTCCTTGGCTTCCTTGATGATGCCGTCGATCGCCTCGCAGGTGACCGCCTTCGCCTCGCTGCCATGGAGGCGGAACACCTGCTCGAGGCGCGTGATCTGGTCCTCCGTCTCCTGCAGATGGGTCTGGAACGCGTTCTTCACGCTCTGGTCGGTCGCCTTCGCGATCATCTGCGGCAGCGTCTTGGTGATCTGGTGCTCGGCGTAATAGATGTCCTGCAGCATGTGCACGAACAGGTCGTCGAGCGTCTTGATCGGCTTGGTGAACAGGGCCATGACCGGCTTCCTTCCTCGGATGACCAGGGCAACGACCTAACGGCGCACCTGTTCGCTCCCCGCCCCGCACGAGCGCGTGTGGCTGGCTGCTGGACCATCCCTGCGCGGAGAACCACGACCAAACCTCCGCGCCGGCGCTTGCTTCCACCACCGGGGGGCCGCAGGGCTTGGGGACGCCGCAACGCCATCAGCCTGGCCGTGTCCCCGTCCTACGTGATGGTCCCGACGCATCCCGCGACGCCCGGCACCGCCGCCGCACGCATCCGACACCCGCCGCACCTGCGCCCTCGATCCGCCAACCACCCCGGCGGCTCGACACCAGGGTCGGACCAGCGCCGTGCTGGTCGTCCTGATGCAGGCTCCCCGTGGAAGACACGCGACAACCCCGCCGGCCAGCCGGCCGCGCCGGCATGGTTGACAGTCCGAAGCCGACGGCTACCGTCCGGCGATGCCGCCGGATGCCACCGACCGGCAGCTCATCGAGCTGCTGACCGCCAATGCGCGCCTTCCCGCCGCCGTGCTCGGCCGCAGGCTCGGCCTGTCGCGCACCACGGTGCAGGGCCGGATCGAGCGCCTGGAGCGCAGCGGCGCCATCCTCGGCTACACCGTGCGCGCGGCGTCTCCCGCCGCCGAGCAGGCGGTCCGGGCGCACGTGCTGATCACCCTGGCGCCGAAGCAGACCGCCTCGGTGGAGGCGATGCTGCGTAAGCTCGCCGCCGTGCGCGAGCTGCACGCGGTGAGCGGCGCGGTCGACCTGATCGCCGTCGTCTCCGGAGCCTCCACCGCAGAGCTCGACGCGGTGATCGACCGCATCGGCGCGCTCGACGGCGTGCTGCGCACCACCTCCATGATCCTGCTGTCCACCCGCTTCTCGCGCTAGGGCTTTCCCATGCCGCACGCCGTCCTCGTCGATCCCGACATCCTTCGCGCCCGGTTCTCGGACGCGCTGTCGGGGATGTACCGCCGGGAGGTGCCGCTCTACGGCGACCTGCTGGACCTGGTCGCCCGCACCAACCGCCTGGCCTCGGACGACGCCGACCACCGCCTGGAGGTCGAGCGGCACGGCGCGATCCGGCTCGGCACCGCCGCCGAGCTGGGCCTGGTCGCCAGGCTGTTGGCCGTGCTGGGCCTCCGACCGGTCGGCTACTACGACCTCGCTCCGGCCGGGGTGCCGGTGCACTCCACCGCTTTCCGCCCTGTCACCGCCGAAGGACTGGCGACCAGCCCGTTCCGCGTGTTCACCTCCCTGCTCCGGCTCGAGCTGATCGCCGACCCGGCGCTCCGCGAGCAGGCCGACGCGATCCTGTCCCAGCGACAGATCGCCACTCCCCGCCTGCTCGAGCTGCTGGCCCTGGCCGAGGCGGAGGGCGGCCTGCCGCAGCCCGACGCGGACGCGTTCGTCGCCGAGTCGCTGCACGTGTTCCGCTGGCACCGGACCGCGGCCGTGGACGCCGCCCTCTACGCCCGGCTGAAGGCGGCGCACCCGCTGGTCGCCGACGTGGTCTGCTTCCGCGGCCCGCACCTCAACCACCTGACACCGCGCACCCGCGACATCGACGCGGCGCAGGCGGCGATGCGCGACGCCGGCATGAACCCGAAGGTGGTGATCGAGGGGCCGCCGCGCCGGCAGGTGCCGATCCTGCTCCGGCAGACCAGCTTCCAGGCGCTGAGCGAGCCGGTGTTGTTCCCCAGTCCGGAAGGCGACGCCGCCGGCACCCACACCGCCCGCTTCGGCGAGATCGAGCAGCGCGGCGCCGCCCTCACTCCCGAAGGCCGCAGCCTCTACGACCGGCTGCTCGCGGAAGCGCAGGCCGCCATCGCCGACGGCGCGCCGCACGAGGCGAGCATGCGCCGGGCGTTCGCCGGGTTCCCCGACCACCCGGACAGCCTGCGCGAGGCCGGCCTCGCCTTCTTCCGACCCGGCACGTCGGAACCGATCCTGTACGAAGACTTCCTTCCCGTCAGCGCCGCCGGCATCTTCCGTTCCAACCTCGGCCGCGGCGACCGGCCCGACGCGCTGGCAGGCGGCGAACGGAGCCGGTTCGAGGCGGCGCTCGGAACCGCCGTGCTGGACGAGATGGCGCTCTACGCCGCGGAAGCGGACGGCCGGGCCGGGCCGCCCCCAGGTCCCTGACGTCGAGCCGCTCGCCCGGACCTTCCGGACGGCACGCTGTCCTCAATCGCGCAGCATGCGCGACAGCGCGAGCAGGATCGCCGCCGTCGCCCCCCAGATGTCCTCCTCCGGATGCGGCCAGGACCAGGAACCGGCCCGCGGTCCGGCCTCGATCAGCTGCGGCGCCTCCGAGTCGGTCAGCACCGCCAGGGGCAGACCGAAGATCGCGGCCACCTCCGCTTCCGAGGCGCGCCAGGTGGCCTGCGGCGACAGCAGCGCCACCACCGGCACGATGCTGAACTCCCCGGCATGGGTTTCCTGCTGCGGCAGCCGGCCCAGCACCTCCACCAGGAGCGGATCGATCCCGACCTCCTCCTGCGCCTCGCGCAGCGCGGTGGCGACCGCGTCGGCATCCTCCGGGTCGGCGCGGCCGCCGGGAAAGCTGACCTGGCCGGGATGATGGCGCAGCAGCGCGGAGCGCCGCGTCAGCAGCACGCAGGGTGGCTCGAGCACGATCGGCACCAGCACCGCCGCCCGGCCGGTGCCCGCCTCCGGCACGGCCCAGGGCGACGGCCGCGCCGGGAACAATCCGCTCAGCCGCAGCCGCAGCCAGCGCTCCGTGGGAGGATCCGGGCAATCCATGAGGCAGGAGGTCCGTTCGCGGCCGGCGTCACCGCGGACGCCCGATGGCGGCCCCGTAGAGCACCGGCCCGGTCGGAAGGCCAGTGGGAGAACCGCCGGCCGGCTCCAGGCTGACCAGGATCTGCGCCGGCCCCGCCGGCAGCCGGTCCGCGGGGAGGCGGGTGCCGCCCGCCGGCAGCACACCGAGCGGTTTCGGCAGCTTCGCCCCCTCTGCCAGGGCCCACAGCTCCAGGTCGCGTCCCGCCGGCACCGGGGCCGGACGGATCGGCACCACGCCCAGGCTGCCGTCGCGCGCGGCTTCCAGCACGAAGGCCGGGCTCGCCGCCCCGACCGGCGCCAGCACCGCGACCGGAACCCCTGCCGGCGGCCGGACGGACAGCGCGATCCCGGACGCAGCGGCAGCGAGCACGCCGGCGGCGGCAATGCCACGCCAGAGCGGCAGGCTGCGCAGGAGCCCCGGGCGCCGGTCCCCGAC
>CAXUEL010000205.1:0-6267 GCA_964249915.1 uncultured Acetobacteraceae bacterium
GGCTGGGGGCACCGCTCTATGCCAAGCTGGATGCGGACATCGCGGGGGCGCTGATGAGCATCAACGCGGTGAAGGCGGTGGAGATCGGCGAGGGGGTGGGGGCCGCGTCCCTTACCGGCGACCAGAACGCGGATGCGATGGTGATGCAAGGCGGCGAGGTGGGGTTCGGCAGCAACCATGCCGGCGGCATCCTGGGCGGTATCTCGACCGGGCAGCCGGTGGTGGCGCGCTTCACGGTGAAGCCGACCAGCTCGATCCTGACCGGCCTGCCCTCGGTCACGCGCGGCGGCGCCGACACCGTGGTCGCCACGCGCGGGCGGCACGACCCGTGCGTCGGCATACGCGCGGTGCCGGTGGGGGAGGCGATGCTGGCCTGCGTGCTGGCCGACCACCTGCTGCGCCACCGGGCGCAGAACCCCGAAGCGCCGCTGCGTCCGGTGCTGCCGGGGGCGTGAGCCCTACCGGACCGGGAACCAGTGCAGCGGCCGGTCGCGCTCGAACACCGCCATCGCGCCGGGTGCGAGGGTCGTCGCGGCGCCGGGCGGCAGGGTGGCGATGCGGTCGGCGTCGGTGTTCGGCCAGAGGACGAGGGGGTTGGCGCCGTCGTTGAACACCGTGACCGGCTCGCCCACGGGGTAGTCGGGCAGGGCGGCGCCGGCGCCGGTCGCGACCGTGGTGAAGGTGTCGGTGTCGGCGTAGATCGGATAGGCGGTGGCGCGGGTGCGTCCGGCCGCCGCGAGGCCGCCGAGCGCGTAGCGGGCGGCGTAGCGCAGCAGGCCGAGGTCGGACTGCGCGATCACCGGGGCCCAGATGGCGTTCCAGGCGTCGGAGGCGGGATGGTTGATGCCGTTGCCGCCGCCGGGACCCGGGGCGGGTCCGGCGGTGCCGTAGGTCTGCTGCTGGTCCAGGATCGGGGCGTAGCGCCGCGCCACCCCCTTGACGAACCTGGTGACGACCATGGCCTGGCCGGGGTTGCCGTCGTCGACGGTGATGCGCGGCGTGAACGGCGCGGTCGGCTTGATCACGGTCCGCTGCACGATGGTGTTGTTGGCCACCACGGTCAGGAAGTCCTGCTTGACCGCGATCTCGACCGTGAGGTCCGCGCCGTTCGCCGGACCGTAGATCGGGCCGAAGCGCACGGTGCTGCCGGCCGAATAGTTGACGTAGACGCCGCCGTGTCCGCTCGGCGTGACGTAGACGACCGGGTCGTTGTAGCGGCCGCCGTCGAACGAGCCGACCGTGAAGAAGATCCCCCTCGGCACGGCGAGGGCGCCGGGGAAGGTCGCCTGGAGGTCGAAATCGCCGTCGGTCGCGGGGAGCGCGTAGCCGGCGGAGGGGGTCAGGGTCGCGGTGCGCGTGGCGAGCGAGGCGGTGGCGTCCACCGCGGTCTGGTCGCCGTAGTCCCGGCCGAGATAGGCCATCTGGAAGAACCGGCCGACGTCGATCAGGCCGATCGTGGCCGGGTAGCCGGCGGGCACGGTCGTGAAGCCGGCGGAGCCGAGTGCCGCCATGGCGCGCAGCAGCGAGGGCACCGCGACGAAGCCGGCCTGGTCGGCGGGGTTGCGGTCGACCGCCGGGTTGGCGATGCCGCTTGTCATCCAGATCACGCCGGGGGTGCCGTTCGCCTGGGTGGCGGCGATCACCGCCTTCACCAGGTCGGGACCGACGTTCCAGCCGTCGTTGACGCCCCAGTTCAGGACCACGACGTCGCAGGGCGCGTGCAGGCCGACATACTGGTACCAGCTGCGGGCGCGGTCGGCGTACCAGGCGAGGCCGGCGGCGGCGGCGCGGTCGTGGGCGCTCGCGTCGGTGAACTGGCCCATGGTGGTGCCGGGAATGCCGTAGTTCTGGAACGCGAAGCGCACGCCGGGATTCTGGTCGGCGAAGGCGCGCATCAGCGCGTACCACAGGCCGTCGGTGAGGTGGACGCCGTTCGGGGTGCCGATCGTCGTGGTGCTCGACGTGCTGTCGCCGGCGATGCAGACCTGCACCGTGCGGCCCGCCTTGGCCTTGGCGATCGCCTGGGCGAGCTGGAGCGGCGGGACGACGCTGTTGGGCGGCAGGCTGGGGGTCGGCAGGCTGGGGGTCGGCAGGCTTGAGGTCGGCAGGACCGGTGCCGGCAGGATGGGCGCTCCCGGCGACGCGGCCAGCGCCGGCCGGGCCAGCGCGGCGGCGGCGAGGCCGGCGCACAGGACGCGGCCGATCAGCATTGGTCCTGTGCCCGGCGTGTCCGCGCGCGGAACGACGCGCCGGCTTGCGCGCTGGTCGTTGCAAGGTCATCATGGATCAGGAACAGCCACGACGCCCGTTGTTCTGGTTGCCTGCAGGGAAGACGTGGATGCATCGTGACCGGCAACGACACGTCGTGACGCGGCGTTCCGGCATCGTTGCGCGTTCCGCCGCCGAATCGCATGACGCAAGCCGACATGCCTCCAGCCCGGTTGTCAACATGGTGGCCTGTCGGACAGGTCGCGGCCGGGACGGGATCGGGTCGTTGCCGGGCCGTGCGTGCTCCGGGACCGGCGGGGGCGGCTCGTGAGGATCGACGGCTGCATCGAGTTCGCGTCGGCGTCCGGATATCTCGGCGGCTGGGTCCGGTGCGAGGACCCGGCGGTGGTCGCCGAGCTGGCCCTGGTCGTCGACGACGTGGTGGTCGCGCAGGCCCGGCCGGATCGGCATCGCGACGATTTCGGCGGCATGTTCGGCTACTGGATCGAGACGCCGGGGCGGCTGGACCTGCTCGACCTGATCTCGGGGCGGGTGAAGCTGCTCGCCACGGTTCCGGGCGCGGACACGCCCATGCTCATCGGTCCGCTCGAACAGGTCCGGGAGCAGGCGATCGAGGACCTGGTGCAGAGCAGGCTGTCGCTGCTGGAGGGAGCGGATCTCGACCGGCTGATGCGCGCGCTGAAGGACGAGACGGCGGACCGGGCGGTGCGCCTGGGCGACCGGCACGTCGCCAACCGGCGCAAGCGGGACGAGCTGTCCCGGATGCTGGACGGGCTCCCGCCGGCGGCGGTTCCGGCCAGCTGCCGGTCGTCGGCGGTCGAGGTGCCGCTCGGCCACCTGTCGCTGGACGGAACCGCTGTGGTCGGGCAGCAGGGCTTCCTGTTCCTGGTCGGCGGCAGCAACTCGGTGCTCAGCCAGTACCTGGCGGACCCGGACTACCCGACGGTCGTCGAGGCGGCGGCCGGATGGCTGGAGCTGATCTCCCGGCGCGACGCGCTGTGCCGGACGCTCGGCACCCGTCTTCTCCAGCTGGTCGTTCCGGAGAAGCTCGGCGTGCTCGGCGAGCTGCTGCCCTGGCGCGTTCCGGCCACCTCGCCGCTCCTGCACCGGATCGAGACCGCGGTCATGCAGGCGCCGCAGCTGGCGCAGGTCTACGTGTCCGGCCGGTCGGTGCTGGACGCGCTCGATCTGGAAACGCGGTGCGGCACCTTCCTGCGGACGGACTCGCACCTGTGCCACGACGGCATCGCCCGGATCCTGCGGGCGACGCTGGAAGCGATGGGCGTTCCCGTCCCGGTCCAGCCGGACGCGTGGAAGCAGGTCGTCTCGAGCGGCGACCTGGCCGAGCGGTTCTTCGGCGTGCCGTTGTTCGAAACGATACGGCTGCCGGCGGACTCGTTCTGCGACGCGTTCTCGGCCGGGCTGGAGCTGGTGGAAGCGTACACCCCGCCGACCGGCCATATCGGCACCCGCTTCGTGTGGCGGAACGCGAACGCGGCGGTGCCGATGAAGGTGGTCGCCTTCGGCAACTCCTACTTCGAGCGCGGCGGCGACGCGGGCGGGCTGAGCTGGTGGTTCGCGCGGGTCTTCAGGGAGTTCCACTTCGTGTGGGACCCGCGGATGGATGCGGACTACGTCGCGGCGGAGAAGCCGGACTGGGTCGTCTGCCAGACGGTGGAGCGGTTCATGCCTTCGGTTCCCGAGCGCTGAGCCGTCGGCACGGGCCTCAGGAGGCGCGCTTGCGCGAGGAGTGCAGCGTGGGCGCGGTGCGGGAGCGCGGCGCGGGTGCGCGTCGCGTCGGCGCTCCGGCGGGGGCGGCGTGGATGCGCGAGCCTTGTCCGGGCGACGGCGCCGCGGCCGGCACGATCCGCACCTCGTCGTCGTCGGCCGCAGACACCGCCTCGGTGAAGCGCGCCGCCATCTCGGGGCTGATCTCGAAGCGGGTCTCGGTGTCGAGGATCCGGATCAGGCCGATGTCGCGCTTGGTCACCGCGCCCAGGCGGCAGATCAGCGGCACCAGCCATTTCGGGTCGGCCTTGTCCTGCCGGCCGATCGGCATGCCGAACCAGACGCCCGGTCCGCTGGCGCGGTCGTCCGCGGGACGCGGCGCGCGTGGCGTGCGCTCGGCGCGCTCCTCGTAGGGGCTGCGCCGCTCCTCGTTTGGGCTGCGCCGCTCGGGGCCCGGCTGGACCGTACGGATCTCCTCCGGGTCGGGCAGGCGGGCGCGGTACAGGCGCACCAGGGCGGCGGCGATGTCGTCGGGGGTGCGGCCGGCGAGCAGCGACTGCGCCAGCGCCTGGTCGTCCGGGGTCGGCTCCTCGGTGAGGATCGGGTCGGCCAGCAGGCGCTCGCCGTCGCGGGCGCGTATCTCGTCGGCGGTGGGTGCGCCGCTCCAGTGCGCCTGTACCCGGGCGCCGGACAGCAGCTGCTCGGCCTTGCGCCGGCGGACCAGGGGCACCACCAGCACGCAGGTGCCCTTGCGCCCGGCGCGGCCGGTGCGGCCGGAGCGGTGCAGCAGGGTGGCGCTGTCGGTGGGCAGGGCGGCATGGATCACCAGGCCGAGGTCGGGCAGGTCGATGCCGCGGGCCGCCACGTCGGTGGCGACGCAGACGCGGGCGCCGCCGGAGCGCAGCGCGTCCAGCGCGCGGGTGCGCTCGGCCTGGCTGAGCTCGCCGGACAGCGCCACGGAGGAGAAGCCGCGCTCCAGCAGGGAGCCGTGCATGTGCCGCACCATCTCGCGGGTGGAGCAGAACACCATCGCGGTCGGGCTTTCGAACCAGCGCAGCACGTTCACCACCGCGTGCTCGGCCTCGTGCGGGGCGGCCAGCACGGCGCGGTACTCGATGTCGGCGTGCTGCCGGGTGCCGGACTGGGTGTCGATGCGCACGGCGTCGCGCTGGTACTTGCGGGCCAGCGACGCGATCTCGCGGGCGATGGTGGCGGAGAACAGCAGGGTGCGCCGCGCCGCCGGCAGGGTGTCGAGGATCTGGTCGAGCTCGTCCTTGAAGCCGAGGTCGAGCATCTCGTCGGCCTCGTCGAGCACCACGACGCGGATCGCGGAGGTGTCGAGACGGCCACGCGACAGGTGGTCGCACAGCCGGCCCGGGGTGCCGACCACGACGTGGCAGCCGCCTTCCAGGGCGCGCGCCTCGCGGCGCACGTCCATGCCGCCGATGCAGGCGACGATGCGGGCGCCCGCCTCGGCGTAGAGCCAGGACAGCTCCTTGTGCACCTGCACCGCGAGCTCGCGGGTCGGCGCGATCACCAGGGCCAGGGGTGCGGTGGCGCGGCCGAGGCGCTCGGCGTCGCCGAGCAGGGTGGGAGCGGCGGCGAGGCCGTAGGCGACGGTCTTGCCGGACCCGGTCTGCGCCGACACCAGCAGGTCCCGCCCGGCGGTGTCCGGCTGCAGCACCGCGAGCTGGACCGGCGTCGGCTCCTCGTAGCCGCGCGCGGCGAGGGCGCGGGCCAGGGAAGGGTGGGTGGCGGGAAAGGGCATCGGGAACCGTCCATCGGCGCGCGCGGCCGGCTGCCCGGCTGCCGGCGCGGGGTGCGACGGGCCGTTCGGACGGATGCGATCGGTGTTGATGACGCGCACATAGGAGGCCGCACCGGCAAAAGCCAGGGAAACCGCGTCGCGGCTGCCGTGCGGGGCGATCAGGGTGGCCGGTGGCCGGTCAGGCGCCCTCGGTGCCGATCCAGCGGTCGATCGCCTGTTGCGCGGTGTGCACCGCCACCTTGAACGAGCCGCGCAGCCCCTCGCTGCGCGCCGTGCCGCGGGCGGCGCCGGCTTCCGGACCGTCCTCGGGGAAGATGGTCCAGCTGCGGCCGCGGTCGCTTTCCGGGCCGATCACGTAGCGGCAGTCGCGGTAGGTGAGGCTCTGCTGCATGGTCGCGTCCTGGGTGGTGCGGGACGGGAACGCGTCGGGGCGGCGCGCGTTCGCGGCGGTCCGGCGGGTTGCCGCGGACTGCCCCTGGCCGGCGGGCCCGGCTGGTCGTGCGGTCGGTGCGGCAACGCCAGGTCCGGGAGCGGGCGGGGGC
>CAXUEL010000206.1:0-6259 GCA_964249915.1 uncultured Acetobacteraceae bacterium
AGCACGTCCAGCCGGCGCAGCGACGCGGCGTCGCGATCCGGCAGGACCGAGGCGGCGCCGAGGTCGCCCAGCCGCGCGTCGCCGTCCGTGCCGTCCCACACGACGTTGTGGGCATACAGGTCGCCGTGCAGCAGCCCGCGGCCGTGCAGGTGGGCCGCGGCCGCGCCGCCCCCGCGCGCGATCCGCAGCGCCGTGTCGGGCTGCAGGCGCAGGGCCGGGTCGTAGACGTCGCGGCTGCAGCTTTGCAGGCTGGGCGGCCCTGCCAGCGGTCGCCAGTGCCCGGGGAGCAGCGGCATCACCAGCCCTGGCGTGCCGGACGGATGTCCGGACAGCCGTCCCAGCCCGCCGACCAGGTGCGGGTGCTCGCCCGCCGCCAGGCTGGCGGCGATCTCGTGCCCGGGCAGGCCGTCGCTGGTCACGGCGTGCTTGAACAGCTTGCAGGCCACCGGCCGGTCGCCGGCCGCCCCGTCCCCCAGCCAGGACGCGCGGTGGACCTCCCCGGACGCACCCTCGCCGAGCTTCGGCCCCAGGACCAGCCGGTTCCAGGGGATCGTGCCGGCGGCCGGCGGCGTCGGCACGCCGTCCAGCGGGTTGCCGGCCCAGGCCAGCCAGGCAAGGCGGGGCAGCCGCGTCAGCCAGGCCGGCAAAACCGTGAGCCGGTTGGCAGACAAGCGCAGCAGCTCCAGCGCCGGGGCGCCGGCCAGCCGCTCCGGCAGGGCGTCGAGGCGGTTGCCGGACAGCATCAGCTTCTGCAGCAGGGGCCGCTCGCCGATCGCGTCGGGCAGGCGCCCGATCCGGTTGCCGGTCAGGGTCAGCCAGCGCAAGGCGGGCGGCAGCGACTCCCCCGGCACCTCGCGCAGGCCGGCGTCGCGGAAGCCGACCTGGCTCAGCGCCGGGCAGTCGCCCAGCACCGGCGGCAGGCGGTCGAACCGGGTGTTGGAGCAGAACAGCACGCGCAGCCGTGCCAGCCGGCCGAACTCCGCCGGCAGCGCGTCCAGCCCGGTGCCGCCGAGGTCGAGCAGCTCCAGCGTGTCGGCGAGGCCCAGCACCTCGCGCGGCAGCGCGCGCAACGGCCCGGACAGCTTGAGCGTGCGCGCGCCGGCGAGGTCGCCGCGCCGCAGCGCCGCCAGGACGGGATCGGGAACGGTCATGGCGCCAGCATGGCACGGACGCGACGCGCCGCACGCGTGTCGCACGAGCCGGACCGCTTGCGCAGCCGGGACGGCTGGCCGATAGGCTGCGCGGCGCCACGCGGCGGCGGGTGTCATGGCCGCACCGGCGGAGGGCGCGGGGGAGACCTTGTTGGAGCGGATCCATCCGGGACAGGCGGATCGACCGGCGCCGGCCGTGGACACGGCGCGGTCCCCGCCGCCGGGGCGGCCGGAAGCCCGTCCGCTGATCAGCGTCGTGGTGCCGTGCTTCAACGAGGACGCCGTGCTGCCGGCGTTCCACCGCCGCCTGTCCGCGGCCATGCACGCGACCGGACAGGACTGGGAGGTGGTCTACGTCAACGACGGCAGCGGCGACGACACGCTGTTGGTGCTGGACCGCCTCGCCGCCGCCGACCCGCGGGTGGCGCTGCTCAACCTGTCGCGCAACTTCGGCAAGGAGATCGCGATGACCGCCGGGCTCGACCATGCCGCCGCCACCGGCGCGGTGGTGGTGATCGATGCCGACCTGCAGGACCCGCCGGAGCTGATCCCGGATCTGGTGGCGGTGTGGCGCGAGGGGATCGACGTGGTCCATGCGAGCCGGCGGCGTCGGTCCGGCGAAAGCCTGACCAAGCTCGGGGCGGCCAGGACGTTCTACCGGGTGATGCGACGGCTCAGCGCCCGGGTAACGCTTCCCCCCGACAGCGGCGACTTCCGCCTGATGAGCCGGCGCAGCGTGGACGCGCTGCTGCGGCTGCGCGAGCACCACCGCTTCATGAAGGGCCTGTTCGCCTGGGTGGGGTATCCGAGCCGGGCGGTGCCCTACGACCGCGCGCCGCGCGCCGCCGGGCGCACCAGCTGGACCTACTGGACGCTGTGGAACCTGGCGCTGGAGGGGATCACCAGCTTCACCGTGCTGCCGCTCAAAATCGCCACCTATATCGGCCTGTTCACCGCGGTGGCGGCGCTGCTGTTCGGCGGCCAGCTCGTCGTCCGGACGCTGCTGTTCGGCAATCCGGTCGCCGGCTACCCCAGCCTGATGGCGGTGATCCTGTTCATGGGCGGGGTGCAGCTGATGACGCTGGGCGTGATCGGCGAGTATCTCGGGCGCGTGTTCAACGAGGTGAAGCAGCGGCCGCTCTACCTGGTCGAGCGCTACCTGCCGCCGGCAGGATTGCCGGCGGACCGGGGAAACGGCTGAGGCGGGCGTCCGGAACCCGGCCGTGGAACGCCATGGCTAGGACGCGACCGGCTCCAGAAGCAGCGCCTCGGCATCCGCGGCGGAGCAAGGCCGTCCGAACAGCCACCCCTGGCCGACGTCGCAGTCCAGCGCGTGCAGCAGGACAAACGTTTCGGGCGTTTCCACGCCTTCGGCGACGATCCTGAGATCGAGGCTGCGGCCCAGCCCGATCACGGCCGAAACGATCTTGTGGCTTTCCTTGTCGTCCGCCATGGCGCTGACGAAGCTGGCGTCGATCTTGAGGGTGTCGAAGGGAAGCGTCTGCAGGTGCCTGAGGCTCGAGTAGCCGGTGCCGAAATCGTCGAGCGCGAGCCGGATGCCCAGCGCCTTCAACTCCCGGAGGATGTCGTTCGCCGTGGCCAGGTCGCCGACCAGGGCGTTCTCGGTGACTTCGAGCTCAAGGCGGTGGGGCGGGAAGCGGACCTCGTCCAGGACGCGACGGATCATCCTGACCAGCCCGTCGTCCTGGAGCTGCTGGGGCGAGATGTTGCAGGCCAGCGAGATGTCCGCAGGCCAGCTCGCTGCCGCCCGGCAGGCGCGACGGAGCAGGCATTCCGTCATCTTTCCGATGAGGCCGAGCTCCTCGGCGATGGGGATGAAGTCGGACGGCGGGACCGCGCCCCGGACCGGATCGATCCACCGCGCCAGCATCTCGAACCCGATGATCCGTCCGGTCCCGAGCTCGACCAAAGGCTGGAAGTGGGGAACGATCAGGTCGGCGTGGACCGCATCCCGCAGATCGCTCACGAGCGTCGCGTGCATCAGCGTGACGGCGTCCATGCCGGGCTCGAAGAACTGGAAGCCGCCGGGTTGCCTGATCTTCGTCCTGTGCAGCGCGATCTCCGCACGGCGGACGAACGCTTCGGCGGTTTCCAGTCCGACGGCGAACGCCAGCCCGATGCTGACGCCGACGCTGATCTGCACCCCGTTGTCGAGCTTGAAGGGCTCGCCCAGCGCGTGGGAAACCCGGGTGGCGACCTGCGCCGCAGTGTCACGGCTTGGCAGACCCGGGGCAGACACCATCCTCAGGGCGACGATGAACTCGTCGCCGCCCAGCCGGGCGATGAAGTCGGTCGCAGGAATGACGCCCTTCAAGCGCTTGCCCACCAACCGGAGAAGGTTGTCGCCTGCGGCATAGCCGTGCAGGTCGTTGACGGTCTTGAACTGGTCGAGGTCGAGCAGGAGCAGGGCCACGTCCTTGTCGGCATGTGCCGGGGCCCTGAGGGTTTGATGCAGGGTTTCCAGAAGGTGGAAGCGGTTTCCCAGGCCCGTGAGCGCGTCCGTGCGCGCCGCACGCTCGGCCCTGACGAAGGCGAGGCGCAGGCGTGCCTGTGCCAGCAGGACCAGTGCCACGGTGACGAGAAGCACCGCGAGGCTGGTCAGGCCGAACAGCTCCCTCCACACGCGTCGATCAAGCTGGTCCGTCCGCGTGCGGGCGAGCTGCGCGAGTTCCTGGTTGAACGCGTCCACGCCGGACGTGTAGCTGGCCTGCAGGAACCCGCATTCCGGGCCGTCGAGCAGGGACAGGGCACCGGTCCTGTCGCCACTCGCCGAGCGTGCCATCGCGGCCCGCTCCATCATGTCCAGGTTCCGGGCTGCCTCGTCCAGCGTGTCGGTCAGCTCGGCCGCGATGCGCCGGTCCGCCAGGGCCGCCGCACGGCTCAGCGCGTCGGACAGGCGGGGCCGTTCCTCGTTGTAGTAGTCCATCCATCGGGCTTCCCCGGACGCCGCAGCCAATCGCGCCGACATCGCGAGCCGGTCGTTCGAGTCCGTGATCTCGCCGCGCACCTCCGCCACCTGCACCGCGCGTGCCGCTTCCACCCTCATCTCCGTGCGCAACGAGATGCCGGTCCAGCCCAGCCAGGCGAGCGAGCCGAGGACCGCCAACGTCGCGGACAAGCTCAGCAGGACGCTCGCTCCCCTCGAGGTGAGGGCTCGAAGCATCCACGCCGGCAGGAAGGGATGTGTCATGGTCAACGGGTAGCGCCGAAAGGCTGCGGAAGCGTTAACGGGGCTGCCCCGCGCGGCCGGGCTCGATCGGGAGCGGCCGCGCGGTCGGGGTCGACCGACCCTCGCGCGGGCCGGTCGGCGGCGACTTCCAGAGCGGATCCCGATCGGGTGAAGACGCTGGCGGGACCGACAAGCCAGAACGTTTGGAGCGAGCCCGGGCGGGCGGACAATGCTCTAGTACGCCAGCGCACATCCGTCGGCGCGCATCTCGCTGGCGGCCGCCCAGACGCGGTCGGCGCCGCTCGTCCGGTGCTCGATGCACTCGTAGCGGCCGTAGCCGCCGTCGGACGGCGCCAGGGTCCAGCCGAGTGCCGCCAGGGCGGCGCGCGTGGCGGCAGGCACGCCGGTCTCCAGGCGCAGGATGCCGTTGGGCGGCAGCCCCGGCGCGTCCTCGCCCATGCTCTGCGACGAGCCCTCGTGATGCCAGCGCGGGCTGTCCCCGGCAGCCTGGATGTCGAGGCCGTAGTCGACGCGGTTGACGATGATCTGCTGCTGGCCCATCGGCTGCATGTCGCCGCCCATCACGCCGAAGCTCATCCAGGGCTGCCCGCCCCTGGTCGCGAAACCGGGAATGATGGTCTGGAACGGACGCTTGCCTGGCTGGTACAGGTTCGGGTGCCCATCGCGCAGCGAGAACAGCTGGCCGCGGTCCTGAAACATGAAGCCGAGCCCGTCCGCCACCAGGCCGGAGCCCATGCCGCGGAAGTTGGACTGGATCATCGACACCATCATCCCCGCGCTGTCGGACACGGTGAAGTAGGTGGTGTCGCCGTGGCTCGGCGCGTCGCCGGGGCGCACGGCGGCGTTGATCCGGTCGGGGCGGATCAGCGACGCGCGGCTCGCCGCGTACTCCTTGGACGCCAGCCATCCGAACGGCACCGCCGCGAAGTGCGGGTCGGCGTAGTAGCGGGCGCGGTCCTCGTAGGCCAGGCGCTTGGCCTCGATCTGCACCTGCAGCGAGGCCGCCGACTGGTACCCCATCGCGCGCAGGTCGAAATGCTCCAGCATGTTGAGCATCTGCAGGGTCGCCACGCCTTGGGTGTTCTCGGCCATGCCGTGCACGGTGATCCCGCGATAGGTGGTGGCGAGCGGCGTGTTCCACTCCGAACGGTGCCGGCGCAGGTCGTCGCGGGTCATCCAGCCGCCGATGCGTCGGAAGTAGCGCTCGATCGTGTCGGCGATCGGGCCGTCGTAGAACGCGTCGCGCCCGCCGGCGGCGATCGCGCGGTAGGTGCGGGCGAGGTCGGGGTTGCGGAACACGTCGCCTTCGCGCGGCGCCTGGCCGTTCGGGGCGTAGGTGCGCAGCGCGTTGGCGGTTTCCTCCACGCCGGAGCCGGGTTTCACGAAGGCGCGCAGGTTGCGATAAATATAGTTGCCGATGATCTGCGGCACCGGCACGCCGTCGGTGGCGAGCCCGATCGCCGGCTCGAACAGCGTGCGCCACGGCAGGCGCCCGTAGCGCTGGTGCAGCGTCCACCAGGCGTCGAGCGCGCCCGGCACCGACACCGTGACGGCGCCGAGCGGCGGCAGCGCGCCGTTGCGGGCGTGCGCGCGGACGGCGTCGAGGCTCAAGCCGCGCGGGCTGGCGCCGGAGCCGGCCAAGCCGACGACCTTCGCCTGCGCCGGGTCCCACACCATCGCGTAGCAGTCGCCGCCGAGCCCGGAGCTGGTCGGCTCCAGGAAGCCGAGCGAGGCGTTGGCCGCCACCGCGGCGTCCACCGCCGAGCCGCCGCGCTTCAGCGTCTCGATCGCGACCAGGGTGGCGATCGGGTGCGCGGTGCCGGCGGCGCCGTTGCGGCCCATGGCGGCCGAGCGGGTGGCGAAGCTCGCCCCGAACGGCCGGTCGCCGGCATGCACG
>CAXUEL010000207.1:0-6228 GCA_964249915.1 uncultured Acetobacteraceae bacterium
CCGCCGGACAGCCCCGCGCAGCAGGAGGCGGTGGGGGCGGTGGCGGCACGCCGATCCGCCACCACAACGGTCAGATCCCGCTCAACCGCAACCACGTGTTCGACAGCAACGGTCCGGACCTGCGAATTCGCGGCACGGCGCAGCAGCTGTTCGAGAAGTACCTGCAGCTGGGCAGGGACGCGACCAGCTCCGGTGACCGGGTCATGGCGGAAGGCTACTTCCAGCACGCCGAGCACTACTTCCGCATCCTGAACGCGATCGCGCAGGCGGCGCAGCAGAGCCAGGCCAACCAGCAGCAGCATCACCAGCGCCGTCATCATTCCGACCCGGACCAGGACGACCGCGGCAGCGACCCGGCGAACGGTTCGCAGGAATCTCCGGTTCCGGAGGAACAGCGTCCCCAGCCGGAGATGTCGTCGGCCGATTCCTGACGCGGCGGTCACCCGGGTCAGCCCATGATGGCCCGCTCCGTTGCGGCAGCCGCTGGTCGAGGTCCGGCAGTCGGCAGGACCGGTCGCCGTAACGACAGGGCTGAACGACCGGGATGGCTGGGCCCGTGTGGCGCACCGGCACGAACGTCGTTCGTGCAGCCGGGATGACGATGGGCAGCTCCATGGTCGCCTCAGGCCGCGTATCCTGCTGGCCTATCGAGCCGAAGCCGGGCTTGGACCACACTGCCTGGGGGAGCGGTCCAGCCAGCCGACCAGCGGCATCGACCGCGACCACTGCCGGAGCGCAGAGGCACAGGTTCGCCGGCACGCGCGTCGGCCAGGAGCGCGAGCAGCCCGGCCAGCACCCGGACCAGGCGAAGCAGCGGCGGGAAGGCGATCCAGCCGGACACGCAGGTCGGCGACGTGGTGCAGGCAGTCGTCCCGGCTTGGTTTCCGCAAGCGTTTTGGAGGTTGGTCCAGGCGGAACACGCGTTCCACGACGGGGGCCGGCCAATGTTGACTCGGCTTGCCCGGCTTTGTATCCCACCGCTCCCGACGCGATGGCGGCGTAGCTCAGCGGTAGAGCAGGAGAATCATAATCTCTTGGTCGGCGGTTCAAATCCGTCCGCCGCTACCATCGCGTTGGGATGACCTGCGACACGCCGATCCAGCCTCGATCGCTGGATTGCCATCGGCATCGTCCGTTCCGTCGTGCGCAGCGCCATCCTGCCGGTGCATCGGTGTCCCAGGTCGGCGTCCGGCGGCTCCACGTCCACGGCCGCCTCGTCGGAAATGACCTTCCCATCACCCCGGGGACCTGGAGCGGCCGTCGGTGCCGTCCGCCGCGTGCCGAGCGCCCTGGAACGCAAGCGCCACCGGGCATTCGGCGGGCGCCATGTCGACCAGGATCACTTCCGTCTTGATTGGGTCCATGTGGTCAACTAGCCTCCATACGATCGCTGGTGTGCCGTTCTGATCGTGGCACTTCCGGACGTCGCCGCCTCTCCTCGCCCACTTCCGCCGGTCGACGCGACGTCGAAGCGGACTGTCATCGGTGCGTCCCGGCGGTCTTCTCCATCCCGTGTCGGCTCCCGGCCGGCCTCGCCATGCGCCAAGGCTTGACCAGCTCCCCTGGCCAGCCGCCCATCGATCACCTCCGCGTCGGCGGCTTTCACAGGAACAGCATGATGAAGCATCTGGGCATCGCCGTGTTCGGCGCGGTTGTCGCAGCCGTGTCGGCCGTGCGGATGGACGAGGCGCAGGCGGATGGCCCGACGCCGACGCAACTGCAGGCCGTCTTCGCCGCCGGGTCCAGCGCCGTCGCCGGATCGGTCGACCCCTATGCCCGCCAGCTCGCGGCGGCGGCACTTCCGGCTTCCGCCGTCGGCACGGCCGGCGGCGCTGCCGCCTACTCCGACAGCCGGATCGTCGGCGCGGTGCAGATGGGCGGAGGGGACGCGAGCGGGACGATCCTGGTCGCCTCGGGCGAGACCATCGGCCGCACCCAGTCGGTCCGGCTGTCCGACGTGTACAACATCGCCGATCACGGCGCGCGCGGCGACGCGGCGTCCGACACCGCGGCGATGAACAAGGCGATCGCCTACGCCACCGCCTCGCCCGGCACCCACATCTACATCCCGCAAGGCACCTGGCCGCTCAACGCCGCCACCAGCGCCGGCTTCGCCATCCCGTCCTCCACCACCGTCGAGGGCGCCGACCAGTCGGCAACGATCGTCACTTGGAACGACGCTTCGGGCTACAACCTGTTCACCAGCGCCGGAACCACCACGGCGCGCGCCTCCGACATCCGGTTCCAGAACTTCACCGTGCAGGGCAGCTGGAATCCGACCACGGCGAGTGCCGTGCCGGCGAACCCGTCGTCGAGCTACGGCAACCCGTTCATCCCGGCCAACGTCGACGGCCTGACGTTCTTCCGGATCACGTCGGAGAACTCTCATGCCTTCAGCATCAGCGCACGCACCAGCACCGAGGTGAACGTGCAGAACGACACCGTCCGCTGGGGCGTCTCGGACGGGATCAACCTGTCGGAATGCGCCGACGTGAGCGTGACCGACAACATGATCTCGCACACCGACGACGACTCGATCTCGGTGCATTCCGACATCTACGACAGCTGGGGCGTGCGGCGCGACCTCAACATCACCGGCAACCGCATCTTCGACAGCCAGGGCATCCGGGTGCTGTCGGCACGCCAGGCCAACATTTCCGGCAACACCCTGGACACGGTCCGCCAGCAGGGCATCAACGTGCAGACGGTGACGCCCAACGGCAGCTCGTTCCAGGAGGGCGTGTCGGCCGGGATGTCGATCCTGATCTCCAACAACACGATCTCCAACGTCCTGAACCGCGCCAACATCGACAATCTGAACTCCGGCGCGTCCGCCATCCTCATCGACGGCTACAGCGCCCGTGCCGGCTCCTACGCCGCGATCCCGGGCGAGAACAATCCGGCGACCGGCAAGATCATCGACCCGTATCCAGAGTTCATGGCCAACAGCACGTCCACCTCGGTGCCGACGGCGGGCACGCACAGCATCCTGATCGTCGGCAACCACATCAGCCGCACGCTGCCCAACAGCAACGGCAGCGACAGCCGGTACCCGAACTGGGCCAGCTTCGGGCAGGGCACCATCTCGTCCCGGCTCGGCGCCAAGAACCCCACCCTGGCGGAGTCCGACATCGAGCCAAACGGCGTGTTCCTGGATGGTGGCTATCTGAAGGACGTGCTGGTCGAGGGCAACGACTTCCATGGCCTGCAGAACGCGCTGTTCGTGCAGGGCAACGGCCACCTGGAGGACATCGCCTTTCGTGGCAACAGCGTGGTCGACATGACCGGCGCCGGCGTGGTCGTCAACATGACCGGCAAGCTCAACCTGTATGTCGAGGACAACCTGTTCGACCTCGATCCCTACATGAAGGGTTGCGGGCGCGGGCCGACCGGCAACTGGTCCACCGAATGCGGTCCCGAGGGCCTCTTCCAGAACTCGGGCTCGGGCGTCGTGTTCCGGCGCAACGTGATCCGCAACGCGCTCTACGACACCAACGTCGATCCCACCCAGCCGAACGGCGGCGACCTGTTCGAGGACAATATCGACGAGGCCGAGCCGGTCGTGGTCAACGACTATTATTCCTCGTCCAACAAGGGCATTGCCCGGCTGCATCGCGAGGGCTTCAGGCTGCTGCAGCTCGACAGCGATCCGACCAGCGCCACCTACGACACCTTCCTGACGGTGCCGATCTCCAAGGCGCTGGCGGTGCCGACCACCGGCTACTGGGTCGCCGGAGCGTTCGTGGCCAACGCCACGCCCTCGCTCGCCTCGCCGGTGTACGGCTGGCTGCGGCTGACCACCAGCGCCTCGAACCTGGCCGGCACCGACTGGATCGCGATCACCGGCAACGCCGGCGGCACGGTGTCCGGCCAGGCTGCCGCCTACACGCTGCTTCCCGCCGACTGCGGCACCATCATCCGCGACACCGCGACCGCCGCCCACACCTACACGGTGCCGAGCGGTCTCGCGATCGGATGCCGGGTCGACGTGATCCAGGCCGGCAGCGGCGGGACCATCACCTTCGTTGCAGGATCCGGCGAAACGCTGGAGCAGGCCGGCACCGGCACGCTGACGCACGCCACCACCGGGCAGTTCACCAAGGCCGGCATCATGATCGACAGCACGTCGACCTTCCTGTTGAGCGGCCAGGTGCAGTGACGACAACATCTCTGCCTACCTTGCGACGCTGACGGCGCGCACGGGGCAATTTCCTTGACCTCGCGGACCCACCGCTTCTATTATATTATTATACTGGAACGACTGTGCCCGCCCCTTCGCGGCGGCGAGGCACGATGCGCCGCATCCCGATCCGCGTCCTGATCGTTCGTCCAGCCCAGCCTGACGATGCCGTTTCTCGAAGCCGCCTCCGGGCGGCTTTTTTCATGCCCGGAGTCCGGCCCATGTCCCTCGACCTCTCCTCGCCACGACTGGTTCTGGCAGGAAACGCCTATGGCGAATGCAGCGGCGGCGGCCGCACCGGAATGGAGAACGTCACCTCGGTCGTCCTGCAGCGGGTCAGGAACGGATGGGGCCCGACGCCGATCGCGGTGTGCCTGGCGCCGGCGCAGTTCTCCTGCTGGTCCGACGCCAACCGGGCGCGGATCGAGCTCGCCTTCCGGGCGGATCCCGCGAGCTGGGCGGTGGCGCTCGACGTGGCGGACGCGGCCCTGGCCGGCACGCTGCCCCGACGCACCTGCGGCGCCGACAGCTACTACGCGCTGAGCATGAAGCGCCCCGCCTACTGGGCGAAGATGCCGGCGCGTCACGTGTACACCGACCGCTGGCACAGCTTCTGGCTGGTCCGGCCGCATGCCGCGACGCCGGCCGACACGGTTTGCGCGGCGGATGCCGTGGACGGCGACGCCGAACCGGCACTGGCCGGAGGCCTGGCATGAGCGGCCAGACGCTGTCGGCTCCCGCGGCGGCCGCTCTGCTGCCGCTGCCGACCCTGCCGTCGCCGTCCCGGTGGCGGCAGCTGCTGGACTGGTCCAGGCAGCCCGGCACCCAGCAGGGCCTCAGCCTGCTGGTCGCGGGCCTGGTGCTGGCCGGGCTGCACCCGTTCCCGTCCGCAGAGGGCATCGCCGCGACTCTGCTCGCGGCCAGCCTGCCGAAGCTATGGCCGGACAACACCACCGACGCGATCCGTGCCCGCTGCCTGTCCAACGCCCTCGCGCACGCCATCGTCACCAGGCGCCCGGCCGACCTGGAGCAGGCCGCCTCCACCGCAGCGACCCTGCTGATCCGCGACACCGCGCCCTGACGCGCCGCCTGGCCGCGCCATCCCGGCCGCGCCAACCCTTTCCGCCACGGAGTCACCGCATGCATCCGATCTCCCTCCTGTCCCGCCGCCAGATGCTCCGCCTGTCCGCCCTGGGCGGCGCCGGCCTTCTGGTCGCCTGCACCACGGTTCATGGCGGCGGCACCACCACCGCCACCATCGACGTCGCCACCATCGTGACCGACAGCCAGGCGATCCTGTCGGCGATCTCCGCCGCCCTGCTGGCGCCCACCGTGATCCTGCTGCTCGGCCCGAACTACGGCACCGCGGAGGCGGCCCTGGCGGCGGCGCAGCTGGTGCTGACCGAGATCGAGAGCCTGACCGGCGGCACCGTGACGGTGTCGCTGGACGTGACCAAGGTGCAGTCCCTGGTGGTGTCGATGCTGGCCGACAGCCAGACCGCGCTGTCGCTGCTGCAGGGCGTGCTGGGCAAGCTGCCGGGCAGCGAGGCCACCACCACCGGCAACGCGATCGCCGCCGCCCTGGCGCTGATCCCGATCGTGCAGCTCGCCGCCGGCCTGACCGTCGGCCGCGTCGTGGGCGCGATGAGCGAGGCGCAGGCGCTGGCGGTGATCCGCCGCGGTGGCCGGTGAGCCCTGTCGCCCTGCTGGCCCGGCTCCTGCGCTGGCTCGCCGCGCTGCTGGACCGGAACGCCGCCGCAGCCGCCCGTGACGACGTCCTCGCCAAACAGAACCAGGAGGCTGCCGATGCAGCGCGCGAGGCCCAGGCGGGTGCTCCCGTGGATCGTTCCGCTCTGGCTGACGGCGTGCGCAGCGGGTGCGACTTCTAGTCCGCCGGACGCCCCGGCGCCGCTGCCGCCGTCGCGCATCGTCAACCCGTGCAACGCGATCCGCCTGCCGCCCCGGCGCGACCAGGCCAGGCGGGCGGCGCTGGCCGCCGAGATCGCCGCCGCGCCGCCCTCGGCGGTCTGGCCGGACGTGCTGCGCGA
>CAXUEL010000208.1:0-6224 GCA_964249915.1 uncultured Acetobacteraceae bacterium
CTGGCCGGTGGCGTTCATGTCGTCGTCGATCGCCTGCTTGCCCATGATCACCAGCGACGGCTCCTCGCGCTCGACCAGCGCCTTGAGCAGCTTGGCCACCGCCAGCGGCTCCGGCGCCGCGTCGGTCTGCACCAGCACCGCGCGGTCGGCGCCCATGGCCAGCGCGGTGCGCAGCGTGTCCTGGCACTGCTGCACGCCGATCGACACCGCGACGATCTCGGTGGCGATGTTCTTCTCCTTGAGCCGCACCGCCTCCTCGACCGCGATCTCGTCGAACGGGTTCATCGACATCTTGACCCCGGCCAGCTCGACGCCGGAACCGTCGGCTTTCACGCGCGGCTTCACGTTGTAGTCGATCACGCGCTTGACCGGCACGAGGAGTTTCATCTTCGCCTTCCTGTGGGGGGATGCCCGGAGATGGGCTGCGGGCGCGTCACATGCCGCCCGGATAGTTGGGGCCGCCGCCGCCCTCCGGCGCCGACCAGTCGATGTTCTCGGTCGGATCCTTGATGTCGCAGGTCTTGCAGTGCACGCAGTTCTGCGCGTTGATCTGCAGGCGGGGTCCGGGGCCGTCGGTGCTGTCGGCATCGACCGCCTCGTACACCCCGGCCGGGCAGTAGCGGGTCTCCGGCGAGCGGTAGGCGTCCCAGTTGACCGCCTGCCAGCGCCGGGGGTCGCGCAGCCGCAGGTGCACCGGCTGGTCCTCCGCGTGGTTGGTGTTCGACAGGAACACCGAGGACAGCTTGTCGAAGGTCAGCACCCCGTCCGGCTTCGGGTAGACGATGCGCGGCGCGGCGTCGGCGCGGTCCAGCACCTCGTGGTCGGCGTGTCGGTGCCGCAGCGTCCAGGGCGCGCGGCCGCGCAGCAGCATGGTGTCCGCGGCCGAGTAGGCGAAGCCGCCGAGCTGGCCGAAGCGGGCGAAGGCGGGACGAACGTTGCGCACCGCCCGCATCTCGTCCCACAGCCAGCTGTCGCGCACCTTGGCGGTGAAGCGCGCGGGCTCGGCCGGACGCCCGTCCGCCAGCGCGTCGGCCACCGTCTCCGCCGCCAGCATGCCGGACTTCATCGCCGCGTGGGTGCCCTTGATCTTGGGCACGTTGAGGAAGCCCGCCGCGTCGCCCACCAGCGCGCCGCCCGGAAAGGTCAGGCGCGGCACCGACTGCAGCCCGCCCTCCGACAGCGCGCGCGCGCCGTAGGACACGCGCTTGCCGCCTTCGAGGTGCGGGCGGACCGCCGGATGCGTCTTCAGCCGCTGCATCTCGTCGAACGGCGACAGCCAGGTGTTGGGATAGTCGAGCCCGACCACGAAGCCGTACGACACCAGGTTGTCGCCGAAATGGTAGAGCCACGAGCCGCCATAGGTCCGGCGGTCCAGCGGCCAGCCCATGGTGTGCTGCACCAGGCCCGGCCGGTGCTGCCCGGCCGGCACCTCCCACAGCTCCTTGACGCCGAGCCCGTAGGTCTGCGGGTCGATGCCGCGCCGCAGGTCGAACCGCCGCATCAGCTGCTTGGACAGCGAGCCGCGGCAGCCTTCCGCGAACAGCGTGTAGGCGGCGCGCAGCTCCATCCCGCGCGCATGGTTCGGGCCCGGCTCGCCGTCGCGGCCGATCCCCATGTCGCCGGTGGCGATGCCGACGATGCGGCCCTCCTCCTCCAGCAGCTCGGCCGCCCCGAAGCCCGGGTAGATCTCGACCCCGAGCGCTTCCGCCTCGCCGGCGAGCCAGCGGCACACGTTGCCGAGGCTGACGATGTAGTTGCCGTGGTTGCCCATCTGCGGCGGCACCGGCAGGCGCCAGGAGCGCCGCGCGGTCAGGTAGAGCAGGCGGTCTTCGGTCGCCGCGGTGTCGAGCGGCGCGCCGCGCTCGCGCCAGTCGGGGATCAGCTCGTCCAGCGCGCGCGGCTCGATCACCGCGCCGGACAGGATGTGCGCGCCGATCTCCGAGCCCTTCTCGACCAGGCACACCGACGCGTCGGGCGAAAGCTGCTTCAGCCGGATCGCGGCCGCGAGCCCGGCCGGGCCTCCGCCGACCACGACCACGTCGAACTCCATCGCCTCGCGCAGCAGCTCACCCATCAACGAATGCCCGTTCGAACCCGAGCCGGGATCATGCCGGTCTCGCCTGCTGGCTATGTGCCCCTGGCACCGTCCCGGATCAACCGGCCGCGGCACCGAACGGTCGCCGGCCGCATGATCCGGGAGCGATCGCCGGGATCGGGCGTTGCATCGCCCGGCGCGAGGCGCGACCGCCTGCGAAGGCCCCGAGGATCGCACGATGCAGACCAGACACGTCCTGACCCTGGCCGACGCGCGCCGCCTGATGGCGGCGGCGGTGGCGGAAGCCGAGCGCCGGCAGCTCGCGGTCAGCATCGCCTTGGTGGACCAGGCCGGCGTGCTCCTGCTGCTGGAGCGGCTGGACGGCGCCCGCTTGCACACCCCGGAGGCCGCCACGCTCAAGGCCAGGACCGCCGCCATCGCCCGGTCGTCCACCGCCTCCCTGGAGCGGCAGGTCCGCGACAACCCGGCCACCCTGTCGTTCCCGGGCCGGATGCCGCTGGCCGGCGGCATGCCGCTGCTGTACGGGGACGAGGTGGTCGGCGCGGTGGGATCCTCCGGCGCGCAGCCGGACGAGGACCAGGCGGTGTGCGACGCCGCCCTCGCGGCGATGGCGCTGCTGGCGGCCGGCTGAAACGGAGCGCCGACGGTTTGACTGCCCGGAACGGGCATAAGATCATCGCGCCGATGATGCCAACACCCGCCGGCTTTCCGTGCTGTCGCCTCGGCACGGCATCCGGCCGCATTGCCCCGGCCGGCGGTGCGCCGCGCGGGAACCGGCACGCCCGCGACGCCTCCCCCGGCCCGCGGCCGGGTGCCGGGCCGGATCCCGGGCGGGATCGTCTCCAACGGTGGGTCCCTGCGTGCACATAGTCTTCATCAGCCAGTCCGCCCTGGCACGGGACGAGTTCGCGCAGCAGCTGAGGGTGGTGCAGCCGGCCGGCACGGTGTCGGTGCGCGACCGGCTGGCCGGGGACACGGCGTCGCTGTCCGGGGCTGACGCCGTGGTGCTGGACTGCCGCGGCGGCCATCCGTTCGAGGAGCAGGACCTGCCCCCGCTCCGGGGCCTGTCGCCGGCGCCGCTGCTCATGGCCGTCATCGACAACCTCGAATCCGCCAAGGCCTGGGCGGTCAAGGCCGGGCTGGACGACGTCCTCGTCAACCCCTTCACCCTGCTCGACCTGCACCTGCGCATGGCCAGCCTGCGCAGCGCCCTGGCGCAGCGCCGGGAGATCGACCGGCTGTCGCACACCGCCCAGGACGTGGCGCAGGAAGCGCAGCGCCTGCGCACCCTGGCCTACACCGACCACCTGACCGGGCTGCCGAACCGGCGCTACCTGGACAAGTGGGCCGAGGACGCGGCCGGCGACGTCGGCACCTTCGGCTTCCAGATGCTCGACCTGAACGGCTTCAAGCAGGTCAACGACCGCTACGGCCACCATGTCGGCGACCTGCTGCTGCGCCAGGTGAGCCAGCGCGTGTCCGGGATCTCCCGGCGCCTCGACCTCGTGGTCCGGCTCGGCGGCGACGAGATCGCCATCGTCCAGCACGGCGCGCTGACGCCAGGCGACTGCGTGGCGCTGGCCAGTCGGCTGCTCGCCGCCTTCCGCGAGCCGTTCCACGTCGAGGGCCACGCCATCCACGTCAGCGCCAGCATCGGCAGCGCGCTCTACCCGCAGGACAGCAGCAACCTCCTGGACCTGATGCGCCACGCCGACCGGGCGATGTACGAGGCCAAGGCGGGGACGGGCGCGTCGCCCGGACCGGACGCCGCTCCCGGAGGAGCCTGACGCGTCGATCGGCGAGGCTGCGGACGGCGGTGGTGGAGCTGAGGGGAATCGAACCCCTGACCTCCTCATTGCGAACGAGGCGCTCTCCCAACTGAGCTACAGCCCCGCCGTGCAGGCGGCGGAAGATAGCCGAGGCCGGGCCTCAGTCAAGCGCCGCCCGCGGCACCGGGCATTTCCCGGCCCGTTGCGCGGGCGGGGCGGGGTGGGTAGCTTCCGGCGCAGTTACGCATAAGGACCGCCGCCGTGATCACGGCCATCTTCCAGCTGCTCTACCTGCTGATCCAGCTCTACATCTACGTGCTCCTGATCTCCTGCCTGTTCAGCCTGCTCTACGCGTTCAACATCGTCGACAGCCGCAACCGGCTGGTGCGCGGCGTCGGCGAGTTCCTGTACCGCGCCACCGAGCCGGTGCTGGCGCCGGTGCGCCGCATCCTGCCGCAGTTCGGCAGCATGGACCTGAGCCCGCTGGTGGTGCTGCTGGCGCTGCAGTACCTGCTGGTGCCGCTGCTGCGCTCGGTCGAGATCGCCATCCTCACCCATTCCACGCAGCAATTCTTCTCGTGACCCCCCGCCCCGCCGGGCGGGTGGCGGTGCTGATCCCGTGCTACAACGAGGCGGTGGCGATCGCCGGCGTGGTGCGCGACTTCCGCGCCGCCCTGCCGGACGCCACCGTCTACGTCTACGACAACAATTCCAGCGACGACACGCGCAGCGTGGCGCGCGGCGCCGGCGCCGTGGTGCGGCTGGAGCCGCTGCAGGGCAAAGGCCACGTGGTGCGCCGGATGTTCGCCGACGTCGACGCCGAGCTCTACGTGCTGGTCGACGGCGACGGCACCTACGACGCCCACGCCGCCCCCGGCCTGATCCAGGCGCTCCGCGAGAACGGGCTGGACATGGTCAACGCCGCCCGCGTTACCGACCGCGCGTCCGCCTACCGGCGCGGCCACGTGCTCGGCAACCGCCTGCTGACCGGGCTGGTCGCCGCCATCTTCGGCAAGCGGCTGTCCGACATGCTGTCCGGCTACCGGGTGTTCTCGCGCCGGTTCGTGAAGTCGTTCCCGGCGCTGTCGGCGGGCTTCGAGACCGAGACCGAGCTCACCGTGCACGCGCTGGAGCTGCGCATGCCGATCGGCGAGCTGCCGACGCGCTACGTCGAGCGGGCGGAAGGCTCGGTGTCGAAGCTGCACACCTATCGCGACGGCATGCGCATCCTGCGCACCATCGTCGTGCTGATGAAGCAGGAGCGGCCGCTCGCCTTCTTCTCCGCCATCGCCGGCGCGATGCTGCTGGTCGGCCTGGCCCTGGGCCTGCCGGTGGTGGCGGAGTTCTTCCGCACCCGGCACGTGCCGCGGCTGCCGAGTGCCGTGCTGGCGCTGGGCTTCGTGCTGCTCGCCTGCCTCGCCCTGGTCTGCGGGCTGATCCTGGACAGCGTCACCCGCGGCCGGCTGGAGTTCAAGCGGCTGGCCTACCTCGCCCATCCGGCCCCGGAGGCCGATCCCGCCCACGCGCCGTGATCGGTGGACGCCGGCCGACGTCATTTCTCCTTTGCCGACGGGCGCGATAGCTGCTTGGGTCGGGCGGTCGCCGCGATGGAGCTTTTTTTTGGACCAACCCCCTCCGACCGGACGCGCCAGCATCGCCATCGTCGGCGCCGGCTTCAGCGGCACCCTGCTGGCCCTGCACCTGCTGCAGCGCTCGCCGCCGCAGACCAGGGTGGTGCTGATCGAGCGGGTCCGGTTCGGCCGCGGCACCGCCTATGCCGACGGCAACGCCAGCCACCTGCTCAACGTGCCGGCCGCCAGGATGAGCGCGTTCCCGCAGCGCCCGCTCGACTTCCTCCATTGGCTGCAGGGCTTGTCGCCGGCCGAGGCGTGCGGGGTGGAGTGTTCGGCCGCCTCGTTCGTGCCGCGCCGCATGTTCGGCCGCTACATGCGCCACCTGCTGAACGGCGAGATGAAGGTGCCGGGACGGCGCGACCAGCTGGAGCTGGTGCGCGGCGACGTCCTGGCGATCACCCCGGACGGCGCCGGGCTGACGCTCAGCCTCGACCGCGACCGCACCGTGCTGGCGGAGCGCGCCGTGCTGGCGATCGGCAACTTCCCGCCCGCCCCGCCGCCGGTGGCCGACCCGTCCTTCTACGACAGCCCGGCCTACAAGGCCGACCCGTGGGCGCCCGACACCCTGGACGGGCTCGATCCCGAGGCACCCGTGCTGCTGGTCGGCACCGGGCTGACCACCATCGACAGCGTCGTCTCGCTGCTCGACCAGGGGCATCGCGGCCCGATCACTGCCTTGTCGCGCCGCGGGCTGCTGCCGCACCGCCATGCCGCCGCCGCCCCGCCCGGTGCCGCGTCCTCGATCTCGTTTTCAGGCCCAAAAGC
>CAXUEL010000209.1:0-1976 GCA_964249915.1 uncultured Acetobacteraceae bacterium
CCTCTCCGCCGACCCCCCGTTCGATCCGGCGCACCCGCCCACGCTGGAGGTCGTGCACATCCCCAGCCACAGCCTCAACATGAACGGGATCATCCTGAAGGCCGCCGGCGCGGGCCGGCATCCGCTGGTCCTGCTGTTGCACGGCCTCCCGGGCAACGAGCAGAACCTCGACCTGGCGCAGGCGATCCGCCGCGACGGCTGGTCCGTTCTGACCTTCCACTACCGCGGCTGCTGGGGGAGCCCGGGCACCTACTCGTTCACCCACGCCTTCGAGGACTCGCAGGCCGCGCTGGACTTCGCCCGCGACCCCGCCATCGCCGCGCGCTACGGCCTCGATACCCGCCGGATCGTCGTGATCGGCCACAGCCTCGGCGGCCTGGCGGCCTCCCTCATCGGGCGCGACCCGGGACTAGACGGCGTGGCCCTGATCTCCGCCGCCGATTTCGGCGCGTTCGGACAGGACCGGTCCGCACCGGCACGCGCAAGGCTGACGGCCGCGATGGCCGGCAACATGGAGTCGCTGGTCGGCGTGACGCCCGCCGGCATGGCCGCCGAGATCGAGGCCAACGCCGGGCGATGGGACTTCGTCACCTTCGCCCCGGCGCTGGCCAGGCACCCGCTGCTGCTGGTGACCTCGGACGACGGCCTGGCCGGCGCAAGCGACGCCCTCGGCCGCGCGGTGCACGCGCTGGGTCCGGACCCGGTGACGGCGGTGCATCTCCCCACCGACCACTCCTACTCCGGCAAGCGGATCGCGCTCGAGACCGCCGTGATCGGCTGGCTCGACGCTCTCCCCGCGCGCTGAGGGCCGACGCCGCGCAGCACCCGCCGCGGCGGCTCGAGCCCGTGCGAGCCACGACGCGCCGCACCTTCGTCATCCTCCGGCCCGGCATCCCGTCCGCGAACGCCCGCCGCCAGGCGGACGACCCGCCTGCCGCCCATCGCGATGATCGCCGCCGCGCCGTCGAGGGCGACCAGCCGGACGGCTGGCTCTTCGCCGCAAGGAGGGTGACCCGCGGCACGAACGCTGCAGCGCGGACGCACGGCCATCGCCCCCACGAGCCCGGCCAGGATCCGGTTCAGGCCGCGCGGGCCCGGCGCACGATCTCCTCGATGTGCAGCCGCGCCAGGTCCAGCACCGGATAGGCCGGCGCCTGCCCGGCATAGAACGACGACAGGTCGGTGCCGGCCAGCACGATCGCCTCCGCGCCCTGCCCGATCAGCCCGCGCGCCACGTCGTCGAGGAACCGCATCTCCGGCCCGGTGCCCCGTTTCCCGTTTGCCGCGATGTCGGCATACGCCTCGTGCACCGCGTCCACGACCGACGGCGCCGGCCGCACCATCATGTCCGGCGGAACCATGCCGAACACGCCGGTCTCCATCACCGCCCGGTTCCCGAACACGCCGACCCGCTTCATCCCCGCCGCCCGGAGCGCCGCCGGGACCAGGCCGAGCACGTCCACCACCGGTCCGCGCGCGACCGCCGCGATCTCCCCGATCGCGAGGTGCGGCGCCACCGCGGTGACCGCGACCAGGTCCGCACCGGCATCGAACAGCGCGTTGGCGACGCCACCCAGGTAACGCCCGAGCCCGACCCTGTCGCCGGCACCCACACACCCGAGCACGATGCCGACATCCGCGTGCCCGAGCACCAGCTCGAGCCGCTCCCCGTCCGACGCGTAGCGCTCCGCGATGCGCTCGTAATAGAAAACCCCGGCCCGCAGCGCGAGGCCGCCGACCAGGCCGATCCTCCTCGTGCGGCGCGGCGGTTCGGCGTGGTCCATGCGAAGCCCCTCCATGATCCGGACGAAACTGCCGCCTGCTTGCAGATTCCGATAGCGGTTTCCGCCAGCCTGAGCTATCTTAAGATATGTTCAACGACACATACCTCCCTCTCCACCGCCTGATCCACGCCATCGGTCACCACGCCCGCGGCCCCGGGGGTGGGCGCCGCGGCGGGCCCCGCCCCCGCCGCG
>CAXUEL010000209.1:1986-6212 GCA_964249915.1 uncultured Acetobacteraceae bacterium
AAAACCCCCCCGCCCCCCCGCCGCACCCCCGCCTGCGGCCACCCCGCGCGGGGCCGGGGGGGGGGCGGGGGCTGCGGCGGGGGCCGCGGCGGCTTCATGGGCGGCGACGGCATGCCCGGCGCCCGCAAGCTCGGCTCCGCCGACCTCCAGCTCCTGCTCCTGGCCCTGCTCGCCGAGCGCCCCGCGCATGGCTACGAGCTGATCCGCACCCTGGAGCAGCGCTCCGGCGGCTTCTATGCCCCCAGCCCCGGCATGATCTATCCGGCCCTGACCTTCCTGGACGAGATCGGCCACGCCTCCGTCTCCCTCGACGGCACCCGCAAGCTCTACACCCTCACCGAGGCCGGCCGCGCCGAGCTCGCCGCCAACCGTGCCCGTGCCGACGCCATGCTCGACATGCTGTCCCGCATCGGCACCCGCATGGACGGCGTCCGCGACGCCTATGCCGGGCTCGGCGACCGCGACCCGGACGCTGCCGACGCCCTGCACGGCGCCCGCCACGCGCTCAAGGCGGCGCTCATGCGCACCCGCGACGCCGGTCCCGACGAGGCCCGTCGCATCGCCGCCATCCTCGCCCGCGCCACCGACGAGATCCTGAAGGGCCGCCGATGAACGTCCTTGCCCGCACGCCGCTGCGCGTCCGCCACGAGACCCGCCGCCGCCTGCTGCAGGTGGTGCGGGTGGAGCAGCCCACGCCACGCATGCGCCGGATCGTGCTCGGCGGCGACGCCCTGGACGGCTTCGCCTCCGCCGCCGCCGACGACCACGTGAAGCTGTTCTTTCCCGCGCCCGGCAACCTGGCAGCCGTGTTCCCGGACGGCGGCCCGGTGCGGGACTACACGCCGCGCCGCTTCGACCCCGTCGCCCGCGAGCTCACCCTGGAGTTCGTGCTGCACGGCGACGGCCCCGCCTCCTCCTGGGCGGCACGGGCCATGCCCGGCCAGTGGCTCGGCGTCGCCGGCCCGCGCGGCTCCATGCTGATCCCGGAGGACTACGACGCCTACCTGCTCGCCGGCGACGAGACCGCGCTCCCCGCCATCGCCCGCCGCCTGGAGGAGATGCACCCGGGCACCCGTGCCCTGGCCCTGATCGAGGTCGCCGACGCCGCCGAGGAGCGCCGGCTGCCGACCGCCGCCAACGCCGAGATCGTCTGGCTGCATCGCGGCCGCCAGGAGCCCGGCACCACTTGGTTGCTGGACGAGGCCCTGCGCGACGCGCGCCTGCCGGCCGGCGACCTCCATGCCTGGCTCGCCGGAGAGATCGACGCCATGCGGCGGCTCCGCGCGGCGCTGATCGGGCGCGGCGTCGGGCGCGGCGACATCAAGGCCGCCGGCTACTGGCGCCTCGGCCACGCGGACTCGCACGGCACGGTCGAGGACTGACGCCGGACGCGGGACCGGTCGATGTCCTCGCATCGCCGGCGCGCTCCATCTTGCGGCGCGACCCGGACGGCTCGATCGTCGGGCGCAACGAGACACCGACGTTCCTGTCCGGGAAGGCCGCCCGAGCCGGACCTGCCGATGCCCGATGCCTTCCGCCGACTCTGCCGCGCCGCGATCCTGTCCATGTTGCCGCTCGGTCCGGCCGCAGCGGAGCCGGGCCGGTTCATGCCCGGCAGGTTGGGCGAGGAACCGGCGGCAGGCCGACCGATCCAGGCCGCTCCCGTTCTCCCGGTCGTCAACCCGCAGCCGGGCGCGTTCAATCGTCCGGACTTCCTGAACGCGTTCATGCCGTTCTACCGGATCGGCCCGTCCGGCATCCACCAGCCGGAGGCGATCGTGGTGGACACCGAGGCGACGATGCGCCCGACCTACACGGTCACGATGCCGCTCTTCCACCGGGAGATCCCGCTGCCGCCGGGCAACCGGACGGTGGTATCGGTCAACCCCGAGGCGTCCCGCGACGACGGTCCGTCGAGCGCGGCTCGCTGATCGCACGGCTCGACGGGCACCGCGTCACCGGCCTGATCCCGATCCGCGGCAGCGATCCCGGCACGCCGGGCACCCTGGCCAGGCTGTCGCCGAACCGGTTCTGCCAGCCCGTCGGCCGCTACGCCGCCAGGCAGCTTGCGGGCCCGGCCAATGGTCGCCACGCCTGCTGGTTCGTCACCGAGGCCACGGCACCGGCACTGTTCTGGACCCTGCCGGACGCGCCGCCGGCACTACGGGTCGGACCGGCCAGGATGGTCGGCGCGACCTACTTCCGCATCCGGGGACCACGCTGGATCGAGGTCACCACCTGCTTCGACCCTGCCCGCAACGGAGTCGCGTGCGATCCGGACGGAAGGCGGCTGAAGGCGGCGCTGGCGCTGGCGGATCCCGCCATGCACGGCCTGGTCGATCGCATGGGCGCCTGGACCATGCGCCGGCTGCCGCTGCTGCGGGCGCCGGGCGCCGTCCGCACCCCGGCCGACAAGGTCGCTGCCTCCAACGTCGGCGTGCCCGAGTAGAGCCCGTTTTCCGCCGTCAGAGCGTCCGCTCGTAGAGCCGGAACACCTTGTTCGGCTTCGGCGACAGCCGCTCGATCAGCCGGCGCATGCGCATGTTGTCCTCCAGGATCCAGCCCAGCTCCACGGTGCGGAACGGCATGTCGCGGCCGCGGCGCATCAGCTCGGCGATGATCAGCGACGGCATCATCGCCCCCAGCGTGGTGCCGCGCAGCGCGGCGGCGATGCCGAGCAGGATCACCCGCCCGGAGGTGAACCGGTTGCGCAGCAGCCGCGACACCAGCCTGATCCAGCCGAGCGGGCTCGGCGCCCCGCCCAGGTCGCCCACGATGTCGTAGATGTTGGGCAGCACCAGCGCGAAGCCGACCGGCACGCCGTCGCGCTCGACCAGCACCAGGTGCTCGGGCCGGATCATCGGCTTGAGCTCCTTCACCATCGCCGCGATGTCCGGCTCGGTGATCGGCACGAAGCCCCAATTGTCGGCCCAGGCGTCGTTGTACAGCCGACCCATGATCGCGGCGTCGCGAGCCAGGTGCTTGCGGCTCAGCCGGCGCACGGTGATGCCGCGCGCCGCGTCCGCCTCCAGCAGCCGGCTCCGCCCCACCGGTAGCGCCGCCTCCGCCTCGGGCCCGATCGCCAGCTCGTAGGACAGGAGGTCCTTGATCTTGTCCCAGCCCGCGCGCTCCACCAGCGGCCCGAGATAGGCCGGGTGCCAGGGCGACATCAGCACCGTGCGCTCCCGCTCGCCTTCCACCAGGAGCCCGGCCTCGCCGTTGGGCGCCAGCGCGTAGGGCCCGCGTGCCCGCTCCATGCCCTCCGCCCTCAGCCAGCCCGCCGCCTGCTCCAGCAGCGCGGCCACGGCCTGCGCGTCGTCCGCCGCGTCCAGCGCGCCGAACAGGCCGATCCGGCCGCCCCACTGCGCCATCGTCACCGGGTCGACCTGCGCCGAGATGCGTCCCACCACCCTGCCGTCGCGGTGGGCGAGAAAGTAGCGCGCGCGACCCTGCGCGAAGAACGGCGCCGCCTTGGGGTGGAACATCCCGCGCCGTTCCAGGTCCAGCGGCGGCACGAACCCGGGCATCCCGGCATAGAGCCGGCGCGGCAGCTGCAGGAACACGCGCAGCTGGCGCGCGGTCTCGACCGGGACCACCATGACGCCGGCGGCGTCCGGCGGCGCTGCAGGCGACAAGGGCTGGGCCCGGACTGGAGCGGAGTCGGCCATGCCTGGATGGATCCTCGTTGTGCAGACCGCGTGCGGCCAGTCACAGATAAGGCCGGGAGGCCGTCCAGGGAACCACATGCGCCCATGCCGACACCCGACGGAACCGACCGCATGAGCCGCAGCCGCGTCGTCGATCCGGCCTGCGTGCTGGTCACCGGCGCCTCCAGCGGCCTGGGAGCGTCGCTGGCACTCGGCTATGCAGCACCCGGCCGGATCCTGATCCTGTGGGGCCGCGACTGATGTGCACCAGGTCGCCGGCCTCCGTGTCGCGCTGGCTCGCCCAGTAGGCCGCCGCGATCGACATCGCGTCCATGGTCAGCGTGCCGCACAGGCTCGCCTCCGCCATCGGGGTGAAGATGCGGCACGGCTGGAGCGCGAACAGGCCGGAGATGGGCCGCCCGGCGCTGTCGGCCGACGTGGTGTCCAGCGGCCTGCTGAGCACCACGCCGGTCGCGGTGACGGCCTTGATGAGGGTGGCCGGCCGCACGCCCTGCGCCGCCCAGAACTGCTGGCCGGCGCTGATCGCGCCCATGTCGGCGCCGATGGTGACCACGGCGC
>CAXUEL010000210.1:0-4704 GCA_964249915.1 uncultured Acetobacteraceae bacterium
CACGCCGGCACGTTGACGCAGGGAGCCGTGCCCCAAATCTCATGGCCGCAAATCCCATGGCCCGGGACACCATGACGTTCATCTCGTACGCCCAGAACTTCGAGGACGTCCTGCTGTGGCGGGCCCTCGGCACGGTCGAGCGCGGCTTCTACATCGACGTCGGCGCGCAGCACCCCGACGCCGACAGCGTCACCCGCGCCTTCTACGACCGCGGCTGGACCGGCGTGAACGTCGAGCCGCTTCTCGCCGAGGCGGCCCGGATCCGCGCCGCCCGGCCGCGCGACGTCACCCTGCAGCTGGCGCTGGGGGCGGAGGCGGGCGAGGCGGTGCTGCACGCGCTCGACGGCACCGGGCTGTCCACCCTCGACCCCGCGATCGCCGCCGGGCACGCCCGGACCCGCGCCGTGCGCGAGGTCGTGGTGCCGGTGCGCACGCTGGCCGAGGTCTGCCGGCTGTATGCGCCCGCCGACATCCATTTCCTCAAGATCGACGTCGAGGGCGCCGAGCGCGCGGTGCTGCAAGGCGCCGACTTCCAGGCGTTCCGGCCCTGGATCATCCTGGCCGAGGCGACCGCGCCGGACTCGACCACGCCCACCCACGCCGAGTGGGAGCCCCTGCTGCTGGACGCGGAGTACCGCTTCGTCTGGTTCGACGGGCTGAACCGCTACTACGTGGCGTCGGAGCGGCACGACGCGCTGGCGTCCGCCTTCGGGACGCCGCCCAACGTGTTCGACGACTTCCTGCGCGCGTCCGACAGCGTGTGGGCACAGCGCCTCGGCGCCGCCGAGACCGAGCTGGCCCGGCTCGGCGACGCCCTCGCGGCGACGCAGGCCGGTCTGGAGGCCAGCGTCGCCCGCGAGCTGCGCGGGACCGAGCACGGCGAGCACGAGCTGGCCCGGCTGCGCGAGCTGCTCGGCCGGCAGGCGGAGGAGGCGGCGCACGCCGAGCACGCGCGCCGCGAGCTGGCGCAGGCGCTGCACGACGCCCGGCACGAGCTGCAGCAGACCCACCTGCGCCTGCAGGCCACCGAGCACGGGCTGCACGACAGCCGGCACGAGCTGCAGCAGACCCATCTGCGCCTGCAGGCCGCCGAGCACGGGCTGCATGCGATGGAGGCGAGCCGCTCCTGGCGCGTCACCGCACCGTTGCGCCGCGCCGCCGTTCGCACCCGGCTGCGGCCGGAGCCGGCAGGGCTCCCGGCAGAACCCACGGCAGAACCCACGGCAGAGCCCATGGCAGTGCCCCCGGCAGCGGCGCCGCCGCCGGCGCTGGCGCACCTGCTGCGCCCGATGGAGCAGCTTCCCCGCCACGACCGCTACGTGCTGATCGTGCGCCATTCCATGGGCTACGACCGGTTCGCGTCCGTGCTCGACCTGCCGGCGCCCAAGGTGCTGTTCTACCACAACATCACCCCGCCGGCGCTGCTGGCCCGGCACCCGTATCTCGCCCGCTACGCCCGGCTCGGCCGGGAACAGCTGGGGGCGTTCCGCGGCCGCGTGCGTGCGGCGCTGGCCGACAGCGAGTACAACGCCATCGAGCTGCGACGGCTGGGCCTGGCGCCGGTCCGCGCCTGCACGCTGTTGTTCGACCTCGACGCGCTGCGTGCCCGCGCCGCCGCCGCCCGCGCTGGTGGCCGGGCTGCGGACGCGCCGTTCACCGTGCTGTTCGTCGGCCGGATCGTCGAGGCGAAGGGACAGCTGGCTTTGCTGGACGCCTTCGCCGCCTTCCAGGCGCGGCTCGGCGCGCCGTCGCGCCTGGTGCTGGTCGGCCGCGACGAGGGCGCGGATGACCCCTACGCCGCCGCGCTGCGCCGGCGCAGCGACGCCCTCGGGCTGGACGGACGCGGCGTGCTGGCCGGCGCGGTCCCGGACCCGGAGCTCGACCGCTGGTATGCCGCCGCCGACCTCTACGTGGCGCTGAGCCGGCACGAGGGCTTCGGCGTGCCGCTGGTCGAGGCGATGGCGCACGGCGTCCCGGTGCTGGCCTGGCCGGGCGGTGCGGTGCCCTACACCCTGGCCGGCGCCGGGCGGCTGCTGGACAGCCTGGAGCCGGACGCCGTGGCCGACGCGATGCTGTCCCTGGCCGCCGATCCCGAGGCCGCCGCCCGGCAGCGGGCGCTGGGGGACGCGGCGCTGCACCGCTTCTCGCTCGACCGGCAGCGCGCGGTGCTGCAGGACGCGCTGCTCCGCGCCGGCGCCGCGCCGCCGTCCGACCGCGACACCGCGAAGCTGCTGGGCGACAACCTGCGCTACACGGTGAGCGGCCACGTCAACGGCAGCTACAGCCTGGCGGTGATCAACCGCGAGCTGGCGCTGCAGCTCGACCAGGCGCGCCCCGGCCGGGTCCGGCTGCGGCCGGTGGAGAACGGCGACACCCTCGACCTGTCCGGCGTGCCGACCGGGGAGCACGACGCGGTGTCGGCGCTGGTGTATCGCGAGCCGCATCCGACCGGCCCGGAGCTGGTGATCAGCCAGCACTACCCGGTGCACGTCCCGTCCCGTCCCGGCGACGTCGCGGTGGCGATGCTGTTCTGGGAAGAGTCGCTGATGCCGGCCGACACGGTCGCCGTGCTGGAGCGCCACTTCCGCGCCGTGGTGGCGCCGACCGCCTTCGTGCGCGACGTGCTGCTCGATTCCGGCCTGCAGCTCCCGGTGCGGGTGATCCCGCCGGCGGTGCGGCTCGACCGGTTCCTGGCGCTGCGCGACGGCCGACGGGTCCGGCCGCCGGACCGACCGCATCGCTTCCTGCACGTGTCCTCCTGCTTCCCGCGCAAGGGCGTCGACGTGCTGCTCCGCGCCTGGGCGCGCGCCTTCCGCCCGGGCGACCCGGTATGCCTGGTGATCAAGGGCTTCCCCAACCCGCACAACACGGTCGCTGCTGACCTGCTTGCCTTCCAGGCGTCGAACCCGGAGCTGGCCCCGGTGGAGCTGATCGACCGCGACCTCGACCCGGACGCGCTGCTGGCGCTGTATGCCGACGCCGACACGATGGTGCTGCCGACCCGCGGCGAGGGCTTCAACCTTCCCGCGGCGGAAGCGCTGGCCGCCGGCCTGTTCCTCCTCGTCACTGGCGCCGGCGGCCACATGGACTTCTGCGCCGGCCCGGACGGCAATCCGCTGCCGGGGATCCGGCTGCTCCGATACCGGATGGCGCCTTCGGGCAGTCACGTCGCGGCGGCCCATGCGCTTTGGCTGGAGCCGGACGAGGACGACCTGGTGGCGGCGCTGCGGGAGGCCAAGGCCGTGCCGGAGCGGCCGTTGCCGGCGTCGCCCCCGGTTCCGGCACCGGACGACCTGGCCCGGGCCTATGCGCGGCTGGCCACCGACCTGCTGCTGGTGCCGCCGCCGGCGCCGCTGCGGATCAGTTGGGTGTCGAGCTGGAACCTCCGCTGCGGCATTGCCGAGTATTCCCGCCACCTGGTCGGCGGCATGAGCGAGGCGCGGATCCGGATCCTGTGCGACCGCCGGACGCAGATCGGGGAATCGGACGGCACCCTGTTCTGGCCGTGCTGGCAGATCGGCGACCCGCGCAGCGTGGCGCCGCTGGCTGCCGCCGTAGCCGCCGACGATGCCGACGTGGTCGTAATCCAGCACCAGCCGGGCCTGCTGCGCTTCCGCGACCTCGCCGCTCTGCTGTCGCATCCACTGCTGCGCGACCGGGTGGTCGTCGTGAGCCTGCACAACACGCGCGACCTGCTCGACCTGCCGGATGCGGAGCGGGTCGCGGTGATCGACGCGTTCGCACGGGTTGACCGGCTGCTGGTGCACACGGTCGCCGACATCGCCCGGCTGCGGGAACTGGGCCTCGCCGGCAACGTGGTGCTGCTCCCGCATGGCGTTCCGCCGCCGCTGCCGGCGCGGCCGGTGCGCCTGCTGCGGCCTGATGCTGCCGACGGCCCGTTGATCGGCTGCTACGGCTTCTTCCTGCCGGGCAAGGGCATGGACACCCTGATCGAGGCGGCGTCGCGCCTCCGGGACCGATGGCCGCACCTGCGGCTGCTTCTGGTGAATGCCGAGTACGACGCCCCGGAGTCGCGCGACGAGATCCGCCGGTGCCGGCAGCTGGCGGAAGCCCTCGACCTCGCCGACCGGATCGAGTTCCGCACCGCCTTCCTGCCACAGATGCAGGCCCTGCACATGCTGTCGGCCTGCGACGTCCTGGCCCTGCCGTATCGCCCGTCCAGGGAAGCAGCCAGCGGCGCGGTGCGCGGCGCCCTGACCACGGGGGTGCCGGTCGCGGTCACGCCAATCGCGTTGTTCGAGGATCTGGGGGACGCGGTCTACCGCTGCGGCGGGATCGAGGCGGACGACGTGGCGTCGGGTCTCGACCGCCTGCTGGGCGATCCGGCGCTTCGCCGGCAGGTGCAGGATGCGGCGCAGGCCTGGATCGCGGCACGGCAATGGCCGCAAGCTGGACATCGGCTACGGGGCATGCTGACCGGCCTGGTGCGGACCAAGCAACTGGGCTGACGACGGCGACCCGCGGGACCGGCAGGTCCCGCGGATCCCGAAGCGAACGTCCCGCGGCGCCCGGCCGCCGGGCCCCGGGGGCTCAGCCGGTGGTGGTGGTGGCGGTGCCGGCGGTGTCGGCAGTGGTGTCGTCGTGGGGGGGGGCCCCCCCCCCCCCCCCGGGGCGGGGGGGGGGGGGGGCCCCCCGGGGGGGGGGGGGGGGGGGGGGCGCGGCGGGGGGGGGGGGGGGGGGGGG
>CAXUEL010000210.1:4714-6204 GCA_964249915.1 uncultured Acetobacteraceae bacterium
GCGCCCCCGGCCCCCCCGGGGCCCGGCCGGGCCCCGCGGATCCCGAAGCGACCGGCCGTCGGCGACCTGCCGACGGACACCTGCGGATCAGACGGTGGTGATGGTGCCGTTCACGCCGGATGGGAAGAACAGGCCCATCGCGGTGCCGGGCGTGCTGTTGCCGTAGGCGATCGCGAGCACCTGGCTGGTGGTGCGGCGATAGGCCTGGCCAGTGGAGTCGGTGTTGGTGAAGTTGAACGGGTTGGAGTCGTAATCCGTGCCGTGATCGCCAACGCCCGACAGCGTTTGCCGGAGTGCGGAGATCGCGTTGGTCGCGTCACCGGCACCGACGCCGGCGAGATAGGCACGGATCAACCCGGCCTGATAGCTTTCGGCCCCCAGCAGGCTGGCCGCGTAGGCAATGTTGTCCGGGTTGGTGAGCAGGGCCGCGGCGCCGGCGAGCGCCGTCACGCAAACGTCCTCAAGCACGTAGGCGCCGAGCAGGAAGTTGATCTCGCTCGAGTACGGGTCGAACGAGCCGCCTGCGGGAACGAGCCCCGCCGCGGCGGCCAGCACGCTCCAGGAGTCGGCGAGGTCGATCGACGGCTCGGAAATGGCGGCGCTGCCGAGCACCTCGCGGATGACCTGCACGTGGCCGAGCTCGTCGTTGGCGAGCCCCTGCGCATAGTAGCCGACCGCGTCCGTCTGGAACGGAACGGGCGCCCCGCCGGTCACGGTTCCCGCGGGGGTGGTGCCGGTCACCATCGCGTAGTTGGAAAGGCCCTTCCCGGTGGTGGCGCGCAGATAGTACTCGGAGCCGAGATACTCGAAGTTCAGCGCGAAGTTGAAGATGTCGACGTCGGTCACGGTTGCGGCGCTGGCGGTCCTGCTGCCGAACAGGCTTGCCGCCGCCATGCCGGCGAGGCCGAAGCCGGCGCGGCGCATCACGACGCGCCGACGGTTGGTGGCGTTCTCTTCCGGGACCCTGCTTGCGTCAAGCTGCGGGCTTGCGCTGGTCTCGGGCTGGCTAGTGGTGTCGAGCATGGAATGATCTCCTGCGGGAACATGTGCCGCGACCTGGTGTCGATCTCGGCGCCGTCCCGCGTGTGCCTGGACGTGTTGAAGGGGCTGGGCCGGTCGATCAGATGGCGGTGCTGTTGAACAGGCCGTTCACCCCGTTGGGAAAGAACAGGCCGGCCGTCGGCGATGCGCCGCCGTAAACGATGCTCAGCACCTCCTGCGTCGTGCGGCGGTAGACCTGCCCGTTGTAGTCGACGTTGTTGAATGTGTACGGGTTGTCGGTGGTGGACGTGCCGTTGTCCGGGATGCCGCTCAGCTTGTTGCGCAGCGCCGAGATGGCGTTGGTGGCGTCGCCGGCGCCGATCTGCGACAGGTAGCCGCGGACCGCGCCCGCATGGTAGCCCTCGACCGCAAGCACGCTGGCGGCATAGCTGAGGTTGTCCGGGTTGGTGAGCAGGTTGGCCGCGCCGGCATAGGCGGTCACGCCGACG
>CAXUEL010000211.1:0-6176 GCA_964249915.1 uncultured Acetobacteraceae bacterium
TCGACCTGCGCAACATCTACGACCCACACGCCATGCAGGCAGCAGGCCTGGCCTACAGCTCCATCGGCCGGCCGCGGCACGCGGCGCGGGTCGCCTCCTGGCAGCGCGCCGACACCGGCGACTGAGCGGCCGGGCCCGCCGGCACACGCCGCCCGGGCTCATGCCGGCGCCCAGCGATGCGCCAGCGGGCCTGCTGGGGGCATGAACGGCCGCCAGCTGGCCGATGCGGCGCGGATGGGGCGCCCCGCCTCCAAGGGGCTGTTCATCACCGGATAGGCCGAGAACGCCGTGCTCAGCCACGGCCACCTGGATCCTGGCTTGCACATCCCGACCAAGCCGTTCGCGATCGACGCCCGAGCCGGCCGGATCAAGGAGCTGATCGACGGCAGGTAGGCGGAAGGGGCGGCGCCTCTCCGGTGCCCCTGCCCGGGTCGCGTTGCCCGCGCCACGGGCCGGGATCCGGCCGATGGCGGATGGTCGACGCTGGAGCGCCTTCGGGAAAGGGCGGCCAGGAAGCGGCCAGCCTTCATCACCTTCCTGCCGCTGCAGTCGGGGGAGCCGAGGACGCAACGGCTCACGGGCATCGATCGGCCGGCTCAGGAACCGCCAATCGTCGCAAAAAGCGCTTCCGGCTGGCGGGCAACCCTGATACCGACGCCTTGAGCTTCCCGGCTTCGTTCCAGGGATCGGTCCAGTGGCAGTCAAGCGGTTGTACGACTCCGAACATCTGCGCGTCGTCTACAGACCCGGCAGCTCGTCCTTCGCTCTCGTGAGCTTTAACCCTGCCACGCTGCAAGCCAAGGACGACACGTTCTGGTGTCAGCCGATCGCGGACAAGGCCGACCTGACCGCGATCGGCGTCATGACGCACAGGGGCAACTGGTATCCCGTCGAGGAGATGCGGCAGGTTGCAGAGCTGGTGCGGCCCCTGCTGCAGGGCTTCGACCGCGTCCTGGGATATGGCTCGTCGATGGGCGGCTATGGCGCCCTGAAGTTCAGCCGGCTGCTCGGGATCACCCACGTCCTCTCGTTCGCACCGCAATGGTCGATCGCACCGCAGGACGTCGGCGGGTGGGACGACCGGTTCACGCACGAGTTCCGGCCCGGGCTGCACACCGAGGTTCGCATCGAGCCGCACGACGTGGCCGCGGCGCCGATCGTCTTCTACGACCCGTTCTTCAAGTTCGACCGGCTGAACGTCGAGCGGATCGTCGCCGCCTGTCCGACGGCAAGGTTGGTTCCGACCTACCTCACCGGCCATTTCCCGGTGAACCTGTTCGCCGGCACGGCCAAGGTGATGGCGCTGTTCGAGGCCTGTTTCGCCGAGGATATACCGGCCATCACGCGCCAGGCGACGCGGATGCGGCGGGATCCGGCGACCGGGTTGCGCGCGCGCGCGCTGGCCGACCTTTACGTGCAGTCGAACATCGATGGCGCACGCCGTCTTCTCGCGCGGCATCCGCAGGCATTCGGTCCAAGGGAGCGTGCCGGCCTGTTTCACCAGATGGCGGGGCAGTTCATCAAGATGAAGCGCTTCGACGACGCCGCCACGTGCTCCGACGCCGCTCTCGCCGACAATCCGGGTGTCCGGGACTTCTACATCCGTCGCTGCACGATCGAGCAGGGGCGCGGTGACACTGGCCGCGCGGTCTCGTTCGCCCGCGAGGCGGTGAAGAACTGGCCTTCGGACGCAGCGACCCACCTTCAGCTCAGCAACGCGTGCCTCAAGCATGGCGATCAGGCCGGTGCGGAGGCAGCGTTGGAGACCGCGAGCCGCCTCGCTCCCAACTCGGCAGCAGTCATCAACACCCTGATGACGCAGGCCACCAGCCGCAACGACGACGCGGGCGCAGAGGCACTCGCCCGCAGGCTGGTCGAGGTTTCGCCGCTTGGCGAGAACTACCGACGCCTTGCGGCGCTCCTGACCAAGCGCAAGCAGCACAACCAGGCGTCGGATGCGCTGCGCAAGGCCGTCGACACCAACCCGTCGTCCAACCAGCTATGGAGGGCGCTGGCCGAGAGCCACTTCCGCGAGCCACGCTGGATGAAGGCGGCGGAGGCCGCGGCGGAGGCGGTGCGCCTGGATGAAAGCGACCTCGCCAGCGTCAGGATCGCGGCCGTCGCCTACAAGCGCATGGGGGTCGACGAGTGGGCCAGGCCGTACGAGCTGCGGCTGGCTGATCTGGAACGCAAGCGCAACCTGGAACTGGCCGCGCGCGCCCATCCACCAGCCGCCATGGCTGACTGCGCCCAGGACCCGGCGTCAGGCGTGGCCGGCCACGTCTCGATCTGGCGCCGTCTGCTGGCTTTCAAGCGTCGTCAGGAACAACGCCAGGTCGCTTGAAGCTGACCAGACCCATCAGGAGCATGTTGATGCGCCCTCAGGCGCGTCGCCGGCGCTTTCCCGTCACGCTTCAAGCCGCTCCTCCGGAACGGCGGAAAACGAGACACTAGGAACGGCATGCCTGTCGTCTCCCGGATCGCCTTTCCACCGCGCGGACCGGACGCCCTCGTTGAACGGGTCGGCCGGGATCCAGCTCAGGCGAGAGAAAGCCTTGCAAGGTCCTCGACCTGCCTCGCCGTGCGCACCAGCCGGACGTGCAGCCAAGCGGGATTGGTGCCGAGGGGAATAGGCAAGCGTTCGCCAGTCTTTCAAAACGAACGTGATCCGCTCCGCTTCGCACGACTGCTCGACACACGCCGCCTTGGGTGTTGCAAACGTCTCGGAGCCGATGACCAGCTGCCCTCCTACGACAAGCGGCGTGAACAACTCGACGCCAACCAGGCCGAGCTTCTGTTCCGGGGGCATGAGGAACCTGTCGCCCAGAACAGCTCGAAGCCCGGAAGTCGCCGAGGCGAGATACTCGGAAACGTGCCAATGCGCCACGCTGATGCCCCTCGGACGAGGCGAACGCCCCCCGCAGGCAAACACGACGTGGGAAACGTCGTCTGGTTGGGGCGGGTCCGGCGGCCTGGATCCCTGCAAGGTCTGCTCGGCCTCGCGAAGCGGGATGCAGGGGATGCCGGCCGGGACTGCACTCTCGGAACCTTCTTCCAGCACCAGCACCGCTGCCGGGTTCGCATCGTGCAGGATCGCGGCAAACGCTTCTGCATCGTTGCCGCCATCGAGCAGGACATAACCTGCACCCGACCTCAACACTCCGAGCAGAGCAACAGGAAGCATCTCGGACGGCCGCCCGACCACCGCCACCACGTCACCTGGACCCAGGTTCCGGGAGGTCAGGTGGCCGGCAACGCTCGTTACCCTCTGCTCAAGCATGCCATAGGTCATGGTGCGCGACGTATCGGCCGCCACGGAAACGGCGATGGCATCCGGGTGACGGGCTGCCCGCGCGGCGACCAGCTCCGGCACCGTCGACCCGGCGAAGCCAGGGCCGCAACGAGGTCGTACCGAGTCCCCATCGACAACGATCTCGTCAAGCGGCCGATCAAGATGAGCCGGCATCGCCACCAGCAGGTCGATCAGGCGCTGCTGGTGGTGCGCAAGCTCCTGTTCCCGGTACAGCGCAGGGCAAGCATCGATGTCCAGTCTGAGACCAAGATTGTCACCGCGATCGTAGACAAAGACCGCAAGGTCTTCGGGCGAACCGTTGCTCAGGTTGTGCGCGATGACCTGATTATCACCGAAGCGCAGCGGATAGCTGAACGGCTCGATGTTGATCGTGAGCCGGCAGATCTGCTGGCGCTGGCTGACGAAGCCGAGATCCTGCCTCAGGTGTTCGTAACGATAAAGCTGGTGCCGCAGCGCGGAGTGCATGAGCCGCTTGACGTCCCGCACCAACGCGCGAAAGGTCGTGCCGGGCTGGAACCGGAGACGCAGCGGGACCGCGTTTGCAACCATGCCCGGAACACGCCGCATCGAACCGCTCATCCGTCCGGAAACGGGCATCTTGACAACGATGTCGTCGGCGCCGGTTGCAAGGTGGAAGTAGGTCGCAATCAATGCGGTCATGAGCTGCGGCAGGCTGACCGCCGCCTCCCTCACGTTGTGCTTCAACCGTTCCAGGTCGGCACTGGGAAGGTGGCATGTTGTTCTCAGGAGGCCGCCCCAGGACGGGAGTCGCGAGCGGGAAAGGGTGACCGCAGCCGGCAGCTCCCTGAGCTGCTCCACCCAGTAGGCACGATCCGCCGCCAGGCGGCTCGACTGCCTGTACGCGACCTCGCTGTCGACCAGCTCCCTCAACCGACCGAACACGCACGGGGGTGCTTCCTCGCCGCTCGCGAAGGCCATGTAATGCGCCGCGACGCGTTGGGCCATCATTCCAGCAGAGAAGCCATCCCCTATGATGTGATGGCAGTGCTGATACCAGAAGATGGTTTCGGCATCGGTCCGGAAGAGGGCTGATATCCAGAGGGGATCGCGAGCCAAGTCGACAGGCTCCAGGACCAGCTGCATCATCGTCGCCATGGCGGCCCCGACCGGATCGGCTTGCCCACTCAGATCGACAACCGGAAAGCTGGCAGGATAGTCCGGCAGCACCAGCTGCCAAGGCTCGCCGTCGCGCTCGACGATGCGACTCCTGATCGGCTCGCATTCCAGCGCAAGCCGCGCCAGTGCCTGCTGAAGATACCCGATGTTGACGGGACCGCGGATCTCGATGGCTTCGGCGATGTTGACGACCGTGTTGACCGAACCGAGCCTTTCGGCATTCCACAGACCACGCTGGGCGAGCGTCAACGGAAGAAGTAGCCCCGACTGTTCCGGCTGCTCGATCAAGTAGCTGTTGCACCCTCGAGCGCGTAACGATTCCGGGTCTCCAACGCGTCGACGAGACGCTCATACTCGCGACGCGGTTCCAGTCCGACGAAGTGGACGATGTTCGGCGAGACGAGCTGCGAACCCTTCTTGTAGCTGCACTTCCAGCCGGTAAGGTCGAACGAGAACTCCGATCCGCCTATAGTCGACAGCATCAACTCACCAGACTGAGGATCGTTGATCGGATACGGCTTCATGCCGAGGGCGCCGAGGGCAAGACCAAGAAACGGCTCGTCTCCATGCGCACCAGTACCGTGCCTCTGCTTGATCAGGCCGCCATGCTGCCGCAGCATGCGTATCGCCTCGCTGAACAACGCCTGGGCCTGCTCGCTCTTCTTGAAGTAGATGACACCGCTGTTCATCTGAACGATGTAGGGGATGCCGACCTGGGCGATCAGATCGGCAATGTCGGTCTTGTACCACTCCCCGGTGGTCAACTTGCGCCCTGGGATTGCGACGTCGTAGGATCTCAACTTGAGCCAATGCTGCTCGACACCGGACTTGAGCAGCAGGCAGTCGACATCGACAAACATCGTGCTGTCGAACCGGCTGAGGTCCCAGATTCGCAGCTTGTTCAACGTAGCAGGAAGGTCGCTACTCAGCTCGACGACATCCACATGGTCGACGCTGCGGCGCAGCGCATCCGTCACGACGATCAGGCTGTCGACGACAAGCTGGATCGGACGGATGCGCCCGGCAAGAAGGCGTAGAGATCGTGCGCAGGCAAGCGCCATGTCCGCATATTTCTGCTGGCCCACTGCCAGGAGCATGTAACCTTCCGACGCCACGTCCAGTGTCTCCAAGGAAGCATTAACCTATCACCAAGCCGCCAGATCCGATAGAGCCGCTCCCGAACCCCGTCACAACAAGCGTTGTTCCCGATAAGGCTTCCAGGATCACGTCCTTCCACGCTTAGCACACCTCATGCATCCGTTCGTTGCTCGCAAGTGACGACCGCACCTACTTCAACCAGTTTTAGAACGGGATTGACTTCTGCATGAGCTGGATTGCCGCGATCTCGATCTGTCGCACCTCCGGAACATCAGACGGAGACAGGTGCTTGGGCAGTTCTTCCAGCACCCCCTCGGCCGCTCGACCCTCGAACACCGTCAGCTCCCGCTCGTAGATGGACAGCCAGGCCCGAACACGTTCGCGCTCGCGCTGGGGGAAACTGGAGATCAGGGCGGTCAGGATTCGGAGGCCGAGGTGGCTGTGCGCAAGCGCCGCCAAAGCAATGTTCCGGTCGGAGGTTATTACATCATGATCCACAACGGCTACTCCTTGGAAGCAAGCACTCTACGGATGAACATTTGCAGGTGGAGCAGGTAAACAACCGGGAAAGCCGAGGTGGCAACGGCGACCGGACGTCTTTCCGGCCCTGTTCCAGTTGCCCTCCCGC
>CAXUEL010000212.1:0-6172 GCA_964249915.1 uncultured Acetobacteraceae bacterium
CTGCTTCACCGGTTCGATCACGTCCATGCTGGTTCCGATCCTGAAGGCAGTGCGGTTCCGGCCGCGGCGGGTCCGGGTGGCCAGGCCGTAGCCCGATCCGAGGCGGCAGGGACGTCGACCGCGCTCCCGGGCTGCAGGCCGCTCCGGGGTGCCGCTCCGGGGTGGTCGTGACGCGGGGCGGTTCCCCGCGCCGGGCCGGCCCTGCGGCGTTCCCGGGCGAACGTAGGTCGGCGGACGCGGTTCCCGCCCGATGCCGGACCGGCGTGCTACAGGTCCACGCCGCCGCTCACCGCCTGGTAGGTGGCGATCGCCAGGGTCAGCGGCTCGAACGGCTTGGTGATGACGAAGGCGGGCTCGACCGCCTCGCCGGTCAGCAGCCGCTCCGGATACGCGGTCACGAAGATCACCGGAGCGTAGTGGTACTTGAGGATCCGGCTCACCGCCGAGGTGCCGTCGCCGCCGAGGCCGAGGTTGATGTCGGCCAGGATCAGCCCCGGCTTGGTCGCCTGCGCCAGCCGCACCGCGTCCACCTCCGTGGAGGCGACCCCCACGACCCGGTGGCCGCAGCCCTGCACCAGCTCCTCGATGTCCATGGCGATGATCGGCTCGTCCTCGATGATCAGCACGTCGGTGGCCGCCGCGGCGCGCAGCCGCTCGCGGGCGTCGCCCAGCTGCGCCGAGGCATGGGCGAGGTCCAGCATCACGATCGGCGCCGCGTCCTCGATCGGCACCTCCTCCAGCGCGGTGAGCAGCAGCAGCTGGCGCTGCTTGGAGTTGAGCCCATCCACCAGGGACGGCAGGGTCGAGATGCCGGCGTCGAAGCGGCGGGTGACCCAGTGGTAGAGGCCGTAGCGCGGCGTCAGGGTGTTGTCGGTGGAGGCCAACATCTCGCGCAGGCTTTCGGCGACGAGCAGGTCGCCGCGTGGTTGGCTTCCGGTGAGGGCGCGGGCATAACGTCGTGCATAGGGAAGGGCGCGGAGAAGATCATCGCGCCGCGTGCTGGCCATCAGGCGTCTCTCTCTGGATAGGATTGCATTTGGACGAGCGGATGCAGGGGAGCGGAAGGGGGTTCGGACCGGCGGACCGGCCCGACGGCGAGACCATCTCGCCGCAGGAGATCCACCGGCAGATGACGAGCCTGCTGCCCGAGCTGCGCGCCTTCGGACGCTTCCTGACGCGCGATCCGACCGCCGCCGACGACCTGGTCCAGGACACGGTGGTCCGCGCGCTGGCGGCACAGGCGTCGTTCCAGCCCGGCACCAACCTGAAGGCGTGGCTGTTCACCATCGAGCGCAACGCCTTCTACGAGCAGGCGCGCCGGCGCCGCCGCGAAACCCGGCTGCTGAGCGAGCAGCTGCCGGACACGGCGCCGCACGCGCCGGAAGCGCACCGGCGCGGCGATCTGTCCGACCTGTCCCGCCTGCTGTGGACGCTGCCGCCGCTGCTGCGCGAGGCCCTGGTGCTGGTCGGCGCGCAGGAGCTCAGCCACGAGGAGGCCGCGGCGATCTGCGGCGTGCCGATCGGCACCATGAAGGCCCGGGTGTCCCGCGCCCGCGGCCAGCTGGCACGCAGCATGGGCAGCCCGGTCGACTGATCCCGGTCGCGGCCTGCCGCAAGGCGCAGGTGCGTCGCGATGCTTGATCATCCTGCCTCCTGGTCTGCGGTCGGATAGGGCCGTCATCATCCCGGACCCGGGACGCCGTTTCCCTGCATCCATGACACCGCGTCGGCGCAGCGTGCAACAGCGCGATCCGGTTCCGGCACGGGCCGCACGGTCGCGGAAGGCGCAGGTCCTGTAAAGGGTCGGTCGGGATGCATCCGGGGACACGTTGCCGTGGGTCGCGTTGCACCGCTCTCCTTTTCGTGATGGGAACCCGTCCCGCCGCATGCAACGCCGCGGCGCGGCCGTCCATTGGTCGGGCAGATTTCGGAGTGCGTGCAGATGTCGAACAGCTTCCACGACCAGGTCATCTCCATCCTCCCCAAGCTCCGGGTCCAGGCCCTCGCCCTGACCCGCAACCGTGCCGCCGCCGAGGACCTGGTCCAGGACGCCGTCTGCAACGCCCTGTCCGCCCAGACCAGCTTCATTCCCGGTACCAACTTCCCGGCCTGGATGCACCGCATCCTGCGCAACCGCTTCATCTCCAACCTGCGCAAGCGCCGCGACACCACCGACATCGACGACGTGCCGGCCTCCGCCTTCGCGACCGAGGCGCCGCACGAGGACCGTCTGGCGCTCAAGGATCTCGGCAAGGCCATGACCCGGCTGCCCGCGGACCAGCGCGAGGCGCTGATCATGGTGGTGGTGCAGGGCATGAGCTACGAGTCCCTGGCGGAAGCCACCGGCTGCGCCGTCGGGACCGCCAAGAGCCGGGTGTTCCGCGCCCGCCGCCAGCTCGAGACCTGGCTGACCGGCGAGGTCGCCGAGCATGCCGAGGGCCGCGCTGCGGCAGCCCGCGCCTCCGCCCTGAGCCGCACGCTGGATGCCCGTCTCGCCGCCGCCGCCCGGGAGCGTCGTCCCGCCGCATGACGCCGGAGGCCGTTGCCGCAGGCAGGGCGCGGCGCGAAACCGGCAATCAAATCGTTTCGTGAGGGAACGGGCCCATCATGGGCCCGTTGCCATGCCCAGAGAGCCTCGGCTTCGGTTTCTTCTCTCGGGGTAAATCCGGTTGATGACGTCAGCGAGCGATACCCCTCCGCGGTCCGGCGGCCCGGAAGGAGCTCCGAAGCGCAAGCGCAAGGCGGACAGTGCGTTCGACCAGTGGCTGCAGCGCGGCCTGCACCAGATGTTCGACGACGTGGCGAACGAGCCGGTGCCGGACGAGCTGCGCAAGCTGATCGATGATGACCGCGGTGCCTGAACCCGGCCTCCGGACGGTGCGTCGCTGGCGACGTCGCAACGCCCGTCCGCGACGCCTGCGTCGGCTGTTCGACAGCGTCAGCGCCCGGTTGTTCGTGATCATCCTGTGTTCCGTGGTTCCGGTCGCGGCGCTCGGCGCACTGATGGCCTGGCACAACTACGAGGCCACCCTCGACACCAGCTCGAACCGGGCCGCGGCGACCGGCGAGGCGCTCAGGGCGCATCTCGACCAGCAGATCATCGACACCACGCACATGCTTCGCGCCTTGGCGGCGCAGCCGGACCTGCGCGACCCGGAACGATGCGGCACCGTGCTGCGCATGGTCCGGGCGCTCGGCGTCGTGCCCCTGGCCGACCTGTTCATGATCGGCGACCGGGACGTGCGCCAGTGCCAGCAGGCAGGAGGCGGCATTACCGAACCCTCGGCCACCGCCGCGCCCGCGCCGTCCCGGGTCGCGACCACGCCGATGCTGGACGGCGACGCCAACACCCGCCAGCCGCTGCTCCGCCTCGCGCTGCGAACGATCGGACCCGACGGCCCTGCCGAGCTGGTCGCCGACATGCGGCTGGGCTGGCCGCGCGGCGACCTGATCGATCCCGACCTCATGGGCTCGAGGCTCGGCGCCGGCGGCGGCACCGAGGCCTGGCTGGTCACCGCAGGCGGCCGCCTGCTGCCGCTGTGCACCGATTGCGGGCGGGCCGATCCCGTCATCCGCGCGGCACGACCGGGAACGCCGGCCGTCGGCCGCTTCCTGAGCCGGGACGTCGTCGCCGGGATGGACCTGCTGGTGATCACCCTGCCGAACCCGGCGGAAAGCCGGGCGCTGGCGGTGTTCCTGTGGCGGGTGCTGGCGATCGCGCTGCTGCTCGGGGTGTGCCTGGCGGCGGTGCTGATCGGCGCGTCGCGGCTGATCGTGCAGCCGTTGCGCGCGGTCACGCAGTCCGTGACCCAGTGGCGCCGTGCCGGCGCCTACGCGCCCAGGCTGACCCGCTCCACGCCGATCGAGCTCCGGCAGCTGTCGCGCGCCTTTTCCGACGCCACCCACGCGCTGAGCGCGCACGAGGAGCGGCTGCGGCTGGCGGAGTCGCACCAGGCGCTGCTGATCAAGGAGATCCATCACCGGGTGAAGAACAACCTGCAGATCATCGCCTCGCTGCTGAACCTCCAGGCCAACCGGATCAGGCAGCCGGAAGCACGCGCCGAGTTCGCCTCCGCGCGCGATCGCGTCCGGGCGCTCGCCACGCTGCACCGGCATCTTTATTCCGACGGCGAGCTGCACACGCTGAACATGCGCTCGTTCCTGATCGAGCTGTGCGGGCAGCTGTTCCAGGCGATCGGCGAGAAGGAGGGACGACGCATCCGGCTCGAGATCGAGGCGCCGGACATCGTCATGTCCACCGACCAGGCGGTGCCCCTGGCCCTGGTAGTCACCGAGGCGGTCAGCAACGCCATCAAGTACGCGTTTCCCGCCGGCCGCAGCGGCGTGGTGTCGGTGCGCCTGGCCGAGGAGATGGAGGGGATCGCCAAGCTGGTGATCCAGGACGACGGGATCGGCATCCCGGCCGGCCGCGCGGAAACCGAGACCGGGATACGCGACGGCCTCGGCATCCAGCTGATCCGCGGCTTCGCCCGGCAGCTCGGCGCCACGCTGGACGTGCTGGAGGGCGAAGCGGATGCCGAAGGGCGGAGCGAGGGGACGCGCTACACCCTGCTGGTGCCGCTGAACCCCAAGGTGGAAACCTATGACGAGGCACAGGACGCCGACCAGGAGGCGCCGGCACCCGCCTGACCTGTCCGGGTGGTCGTCATGACGTTTCGTCAAGGTTCGCCGCCGACCCTGTGCATCGACACTTGGCGTGGCTAAATCGGAGGAATGGCAGACAAGGCTCTCGTTCGCGCTTGGTCGCGTACCCAGTCGCGGATCGGGCGTCGCCGGTCGAGGCCGGTCATCCTGCTCGGCCTGCTTGGCACCGGCCTGGCGATCGCGCAGGCCTGGTGCGTCGCCGTGGTGCTGGCGCGGGCCCTGGCCTGGAGCGTCGCCGCGCACGGAGACCGGATCGTGCCCGGAACCCGGTCCGGCTGGGCTCCCCTGGCGCTGTTCGGGCTGCTCGCCGTGGTCCGGGCTGTCCTGCAGGTGCGGCAGGAGACGCTGGCCGCCGGAACCGCGGCAGAATCGCGCCGGCGCCTGCGCGGCGATGCCCTGTCGGCCATCCTGTCCTGCGGCCCGTCGCTGCTGCGCCGGGAAACCGGCGGGACGCTGACCGCCCTGGTGGTCGACCGGATCGAGGCGCTGGACGGGTTCTTCGGCCGCTGGATCCCGGCGGCGAGCCTCGCCGTGGCATCGCCGTTGCTGGTGCTGGCGGTGGTGTGCGCGGTGCAGCCGCGGTCGGCGCTGGTGCTGCTGTGCTGCGGGCTGGCGGTTCCGGTGTCCCAGGCGGCGTTCGGCATCGGCGCCGCCGTCGCCGCCCGGCAGCAGTTCACCGCGATGGCGCGCCTGCAGGCCCGGTTCCTCGACCGAATGCGCGGCATCGCCACCATCGTCCTGGCCGGCCGCGCCGAGGACGAGGCAATACGGCTTGGCGCCGCGGCGGACGAGCTGCGGCGGCGCACCATGCGCGTGCTCCGGGTCGCGTTCCTGTCTTCCGCGGCGCTCGACTGCGCGTTCGCGGCCGCGCTGGTGCTGATCGTCCTGCTGGACGGGCACGCCCTGCTGGCCCGGAACACCGTGGCCTCCGCCGTCGGCTCGGCGCTGCTGCCGCACTCGCTGTTCACGCTGGTGCTGGTGCCGGAGTTCTTCGCGCCCCTGCGCAGCTTCGCGCTGGCCTACCAGGACCGCATGCAGGCGGCCGGGGCGGCGGAAGCCCTGGACACCTTGGCACCGGCTCCTGCGACGCCCCCCCTGTCCCCGCCCGCGCAGGGTCCCCTGGCGATCCGTACCGTGGCCGCGCACGGGGTGACGGTCGCGTTCGAGCAGGTCGGCTTCGCCTGGGACGCCGCACGCGGCCCGGTGCTGGCCGATGTCAGCTTCCGCATCCCGGCCCGCGAGACGGTGCTGCTGGTGGGACCGTCGGGCAGCGGCAAGTCCACCCTGATCGAGATGCTGCTCGGCTTCGTCAAGCCGAACTCCGGCCGGATCACCGTGAACGGCGCCGACCTGGCGACCATCGTCCCGGACGCCCTGTCGCAGATGACCGGCTGGATCGGCCAGCGCCCGCTGCTGTTCGCCGGCACCATACGCGAGAACGTGCTGTTCGCCCGTCCCGACGCGTCGCACGCCGAGCTATCGGCGGCCCTGCGCGCCGCCGCCGTGG
>CAXUEL010000213.1:0-6140 GCA_964249915.1 uncultured Acetobacteraceae bacterium
GTCGCGGTCGGGCTGTTCCCGGACCTGCGCCGTGCAGCCGCGGCGGTGGCGCGGGAGGGGCGGCTGGTGGAGCCGGACTTGGCCGCGCACCGGCTGCACGTCGAGGCGCTGGGACGATATCGCGCGGCGACGGCCTGCCTGGCGCCGATCCTGCACGGGCTGGCGATGGGAACGGCGCCTGCGGCGGCCGGATGACGATCGGCAGGCGGGCCATTATGATGGCGGTGCGCAGGCAGGGACTATGGTGATGACGCTGGCACTCTTGTTCGACCTGGACGGCACGCTGGCGGATACCGATCCGGTACACTTCGCCGCGTTCAACGCGCTGCTGGGCGAATCGGGGCGGTCGCTGACGCACGAGCAGTACAAGCATTCGGTGCTCGGGGGGGCCAACGCACTGATCATGCAGTGGCTGTTTCCCAGTCTCGACCGCCGCCGCCACGAGGAGCTGGCGGACCGCAAGGAGGCGCTGTTCCGGGAGCAGTCCGGCCATCTCGAGCCGCTGGAGGGGTTGCGCGAGCTGCTCGAGGAGGCGGAGGGCCAGGGGGCACGGGTCGGCGTGGTGACCAACGCGCCGCGTGCGAACGCCGAGCACATGCTGGAGGTGCTGGGGCTGCGGCGCCTGCTGCCGGGCGTGGTGGTGGGCGAGGAGATCGCGCGCAGCAAGCCGGACCCGCTGCCGTACCTGACCGGGCTGGAACGGCTCAACTGTCCGGCGGAGCGGGCGATCGCGTTCGAGGACTCGGTGTCCGGGGTGACCGCGGCGTCGGCGGCGGGGATCTACACGGTGGCGATCCGCACCACCATGGACGAGGCGGCGCTGCGGGCGGCAGGGGCGGACATGACGGTGGAGGATTATCGCGACCCGGCGCTGCTGGCGCTGGTGCGGAGCGCGCTCGCCGGCGGGGCGGTCACCCGGACGGGCCAGGGCTCCGCGGAGCGGCCGGTCTCGCCGCTCGACACGGTGGAGGCGGAGCCCTGAGCGGCCAGGTGCCGGAACGGGGCGGCTCTCATCGCGGCGGCAGGGATTCGCTGTCCGGACGCGCCATGTGGAAGAAGGCGCCGGGCTCCACCTCGACATAGGCGGTGGGTCCTCCCGCGCGCAGGACCGGGCGGGCGGCAGCGGTGTCGTAGACGCCGTCGCGGATCAGGCGGCGGTCGATGTGGACCGCCACCACCTGGCCGAGGGTGAGCCAGGTCTGCAGGGGATGGTCGTCCAGGTCGTGCAGCTGGACCTGCTGCAGCAGCCGGCACTCGAATGCCACCGGGCTTTCGCCGACGCGGGGCACGCCGACCTGGCGGCCCGGGATGGGGGTGAGGCCGGCCAGGGCGAACTCGTCCACCTCCGGGCCGGTGGTGGCGGCACTCGCGTTCATCTGCTCGGCCAGCGGGCGGGTGCAAAGGTTCCAGACGAACTCGCGGGTTTCGGCAATGTTGGCGACGCTGTGCTTCCAGCCGGTGGAGGAGAAGCCGATGATCGGGGGAGTGTAGTTGAAGGCGTTGAAGAAGCTGTAGGGCGCCAGGTTCAGGATGCCGGCGGGGCTGCGGCTGGCGATCCAGCCGATCGGGCGGGGACCGACGATCGAGTTGAAGGGGTCGTGGCGCAGGCCGTGGCCGGATGGGGGCTCGTAGGAGTGCATCGCGTCGTCGGGAATGGTCTGGTCGGTCATCGGGAGCGTCCTGAAGGCGGATGGTCGGGCGTGGCGGCAAGTCAACGATGGGGGGTCGGGGCTGTTGCCGGGGTCCGGAGGGAAAGGCCGATGCCAGGACTGACGCGACTGATCCGGCTGGGCATGGTGTCGATGGTTGCCGGGTCGGCGATCGCCCGTGCAGCGCCGGCTCCGGAGCAGGAGATGGTCGCATCGATCGGACTTGCCGACGCCCTCGGCACGCGGTCGGCATGGCAGCTGGTGGCCGTCCAGGGGCCGCCGGTCGAGGATCCCGGTGGCGACGAGGCGCCCGGCGTCGTCACGCTCTGCCTGCGTGAGGGGGCTTCGGGACCGTGCGATCCGCAGCTGCGGGACGCGCTGCGCGCCGCGTCGGCCGGCGACCTGTTTTCCGAGCCGCATTACCTGGACGAGGCACGGGTCGTTCATGATCGCAGGGTGTCCGGCCGGCCCCTGCTGCTGGTGAGGACGGCCAGCCTGCACAGCGGCGACGGCGACCAGCTGGTGCTGACCCAGGCGCTTGCGTACCGGCGCGATGCGGACCGGTTCGTGCGGGTCTATGACCATGTCGTCGGGACGAACAACGACCAGGAGGTGCGCTACGTGGAGGCGGGGCCGCTGGAAGGGGACATCGTCTCGGTGGAGCCGACGTCGGACGCGCCGTTCGGCTTCTGGGTGGCGGTGAGCGTCCCCGCGTCGGGTTCCGCCTACGAGGCGCTGCTGCGGTATCGCAGCGCGACGCGTTACGGCGATGGCAATGCGCTGCCGGTGATCGACTCCGAGATGCCGAACATCTTGCAGCGTCTCGGGGTCTGGCGTCCGGGGTCGCCGTTGCCGCTTCCCGCAGGTCCCTGCCGGAGGCCGCGCCTCGTGCGGATGGAGTTGTGGTGCGGCTGAGGCTGGCGGCGCGGACTGGACGGATCGCGGCTGCGCCATGCCGCGGACGGGTTCAACGCGATCACGGCATGAACAGGACGGTGATGCTGCTCGTCTTGTCGTTGCTGGCAGGGATCTCCGAATCGTCCGCCGCGCGGGCCGACCGGACGGTGGATACCCTGGCCGGCCGCTACGGCAGCCATTTCAGGAACGGCGACGTGTCGGGAGACAAGTACTGGAGCGACGACGTCGTGGAGATCGTGCCGGTCGGCCCGGACGCGGCGTATGTCCGCCTGGAGCTGGACTTCTTCAACGGCCACATGTGCTGGATCACCGGCATCGGCCGGGTGGAGAACGAGCGGATCGTCTATGATGACCATGGCAGCATGTCGCCAGGCGAGCCCTGCGTGCTGTCGGTGTCGCGGCGCGGACGGGACCTGCTGATCGACGACGGTGGCGGGACCTGCAACGTTGGCTATTGCGGCGCGCGCGGCTCCCTGAGCGACGAGACGCTTCCCTTCTCCAGCCGGCGGCCCATCAGCTACATGAAGCGGCTGAAGGCATCGCGGGAGTACAAGGACGCCCTGAAGGACTGGGACGCGCATCAGGCGCGCTAGGTGCGGCCTTGCGCCTGGTCCGGCGCGGGGTCGAGGCGGTGGCGCATCAGGCGATGCGGCAGGGTGACCTCGATGTAAGGCGGGCCTTCGGGGATGTAGCCGGAGCGGGCGTAGAAGCCGATCACGGTGACGCGGGCGGACAGGCGGGCCTCGGTGGCGCCGAGGCGGCGGAGCTCGGCTTCGGCGTGGCGCAGCAGGAGAGTGCCAAGGCCGCGGCCGGCATGGGCGGGGTCGATGGCCATCTGGCGCAGCTTGGCGTTGCCGGCTGCGTCGGGCGGGAGCAGGAGCACCGTGCCGGCGAGGGTGTCGCCGAGCCGGAGCGCCAGGTGGAGCTGGTCGGCCTCGGCGAGGAGGTCGGCGTCGGTGAAGTGGAGGCCGAGCGGGGCGCGCAGCACGCGGTGACGGAGCGCCACCATCTCCCGCCAGCCGGGACCGCCGAAGCGTTCCATCGTCAACAGGGGCTTGGTTGCGTGGCGTGCAGCAACTGATGCGTACGGGTCGGGGATGGGCGGCGGGTCGGTCATGCTCATGACGGTTGCAGGCTCCTGCTCGACGCCACGGCGGCGGCGCGCGGGAGCGGACGGACGAGCATGCCGAGGGCGTTCAGCAGGCCGTAGGCGACCGATCCGGCCGCCACGGCGGCGAACACCGCCGTCATGCCGGCACCGTTCCGCGCCAGGAGCAGCGCGCCGCCGGCTGCCACGACGAGGCGGGCGATGCCGGCGACGAAGGGCCAGACCATTCGCGCTCGTCCCTGGCAGGCGAAGTACAGGATCATGCCGACGCTGACGGCGGCGTAGCTGGGCGCCACGACGCGCAGGTAGTGCGCGCCTGCGGCCAGCACCGCGGGATCGGCGGTGAAGAGCCCCAGCCATGCGCGCGGGAAGCAGGCCGCCAGCAGGCCGATGGTTCCGACCACGCCGGTCGCGAGCAGGGTCGCGGTCCATGCAACGCGGCGGGCACGGGCATGGTGCCCGGCCCCGGTGCTGACGCCGACCATGGTGACGACGGCGGTGCCCAGGCCGAACAGGAGCGGGATCAGCAGCCAGTCCAGGCGCGACGCGATGCCGTAGCCGGCCAGGGCGTCGACCCCGAACGAGCCGACGGCGGCGGTGACGAGCAGGATGGTCAGGTTGGCCGCCACCGCGCCGAACGCGGACACCAGGCCGACGCCGAGGATGGCGCGAAAGGTGGCGGAGCGCAGCGGCACCCGACGCAGCGCGAGCACGCCGCGGCCGTGCCGGACGTGGCGCAGCAGCACCAGGGTGGCGCCGGAGAAGTACAGCGCCACGGCAAGCCCGGCGCCGCCCACGCCCATCCGGGGCAGCGGCCCGATGCCGAAGATGAGGGCCGGCGACAGCGGGATCACCACCGCGGCGCCGACCAGGGTGACGAGCGCCGGCAGCCGGACCTCGCCGGCGCCGCGCAGCGCGGCGGCCAGCAGGTTCACGATCCAGATCGGCACCGAGCCGGCGAAGAACCAGCCCGAGAACAGCAACGCTGCGTGCAGGGCGGCGCCGGTCCCGCCCATGGCGCGATACAGCCAGGGGCCGGCCAGGAGCGCGCCGGCGGTGAACGACAGGCCGAAGCCGACGGCCAGCACCAGGGCGTGGGTGAGGAGGGCGTCGGCCTCGTCCTGCCGCCCGGCGCCGGTTGCCCGGGCGATCGCCGAGGACACGCCGCCGCCGATCCCGCCGTTGCTCATGGCCGTCATCAGGGCCGGCAGCGGGAACACCAGCGCCACACCGGCGAGCACGTCGGTGCCGAGGAAGCTGGTCCAGAAGGTTTCCGCGACGGAGACCAGGGTCTGTGCCAGCAGCACGCCCACCGTCGGCAGGCCGAGCCGGAGCAGGGTCGGCAGCAGCGGACCGTGCAGGATCGCCTGCAGCCTCAGCTCGCGGGCGGAAGGCGCTTCGACGGCGGCGGGCGCGGGATCGCAACCGGACATTGTGCACCTCGTTCGCAACGTGGACGCGTCGGCAACGGTTGAAAGCTGCATATGCAGCTAAATTCCCGGATCGCAAGGCTGGAGGCTGGTGATGCGGGAAAGATCGGTGCGGTGAGCGAGGTCCGGGCGGCTGGCAGGCTCGATGTCCAGGACGCCTCCGGGTGTGCGTGTCTGCGGCTGCGCAAGGCGGCGCGGCGGATAACGCGCCACTACGATGCGCATCTGGCGCCGAGCGGGCTGACCATCGGCCAGTTCGGCTTCCTGGCCGGGCTGCATCGCGCGCAGATCAGCAAGCCGGGCCTGTCGCTGATGGCGCTGGCCGGATACGCCGGCATGGATCCGACCACGCTGAACCGGAGCCTGAAGCCCCTGGTCCTGGCGGGCTTGATCGACAACGTATGCGATCCGCACGACCGGCGCGCGCGACTGGTGTTCCTGACGCCGGCAGGCCGGTCGAAGCTGGCGGAGGCGATGCCGCTGTGGCAGCGCGCCGAGGCGGAGATGACCAGGCAGGTCGGACAGGATGCGGTCGTCGCGCTGAACCGGATGCTGGACCTGGCACATGACAGGCTGGGCGATGCGACGCCATCGGGTTTGCGGCCTGCGGCCGATTGACCGCGGCCGGGGGAGCATGGCGTCCACCTCGCTCCGACCGCATGGCGCAGTCTCAGGTTGTTCGGGGGAGGCGGTGCACGGCCTGCGCCGCGTCGAGGACGAGGCGCACGGGCAGCTCCGGTCGATCCAGGCAGGGCCCGGCCGGTGCCGGCAGCTCGATCGGCCGCGTCGATCCGAAGCCGGGTTCCGGTATGCCGCCCGGTCGCAGCGGCTGCGGCCGCCGTCCGGCGACCGTCCCCTGCCCTGTCGGCGACCTGCATCATCGGTTCCGACACGCTCGACCCGGATCGGCATCCGAGGGGGCGCGGAGGAGCGCCGGCCTCAAGAACAACCGGTCACTCGATCCCGTTCCGGTTTCCGGTCGTCACCGCGGCAGGGGCTGGGTTCCCTCCGCCTGGACAGCCTGCAGCTTCGTCC
>CAXUEL010000214.1:0-6119 GCA_964249915.1 uncultured Acetobacteraceae bacterium
CCGGCGCCCGCCGCGACTCCGACGGCCGGCACTGCCGGCAAGGCCGAGCCGGCGGCCGCGCCGGCAGCCGCACCCCCGGCGGGCTCGCCGCTGACCACCGGCCTGGCGCAGCAGGAGGCGGTCAAGGCGCTGCTGGTGGCATGCCTGAGCGAGAACGACCCGACCGGGCTGCGTGCCGCAGCCTCGAACCCGCTTCTCCGCCTCGGCGACGCCCCCTCACCCGCCTGCCAGACCGTGATCGGCAGCGTGGCCGCGCGGGTGAACGACCTGCTGGCCCCGGTGGCAATGGTCGCGGTGCCGCCGGTCAGGCCGCATGCGCCGGTGAAGCGCCGGCGGCCAGCGGCGGCGGCGCGCTAGATGCCCTGCCGGTGCACCTCGTCCGGTCGCCGCAAGCGACCCTGCTGGCCGGACATGTGCCCCGAACGTGCCGCCTGTCCGGTGCCGAGCCAGGAGTTCGGGATCCACACCACGGAAGGGGCCGACCGGGACGAACGGATCGCGCTCGGCCTTCCGGACGACGCCGACACCTCGGCACTCTGCCTGTCCGGCGGCGGGATCCGGAGTGCCGCGTTCTGCCTGGGCGTGATCCAGGCGCTCGCCGGCAGGACGCTGCTGACCCGGTTCCACTACCTGTCGACCGTGTCCGGCGGCGGCTATGTCGGCGGCTGGCTGAGCCGCTGGATCGCCTCGGCCGACGGCGAGCGGATGATCGACCGGCAGGCCCTGCCGAAGCTGGACGCGTTGCGCGCCTACACCAACTACCTGACGCCCGATCCGGGCCCGGCCTCGACCGACACCTGGCAGGCGGTGACGATCTGGCTGCGCAACACGCTGATCAACTGGACCCTGTTCGCGCCGCTGATGCTGGCGGCGGCATTGCTGCCGATCCTGCACCTGCTCCTGCTCCGGGTGCTGGCACAGCCGGGTCTGGTCCGCACCGGCCTCGCCGTTCTGCTGGGTCTGGCGGCGGCAGCCTTCCTGTTCCGCTCCATCCTGAACGGCTGCCTGAGCCTGCCGAGCCACAGCCACCCGGACGTCACGCCCGACGAACCCGGAGTCGAATTCGGCAGGTCCGCCGGCGAGATCTCCACCCGGATCATCGATCCGGCCCTGCTGTGGGCCTTCCTGGCCTCGCTCGCGGTCGCGCCGGTCCTGCAGCATCGGCTCCCGGAAGGGGCATCGGTCTGGCAGGTGCTGTGGGACGACCGGCCGTTCTCGCCCAACGCGCTCGACTGCCAACCCACGCCGGACCCGGACGACATCATCTGGACGCCGCCCTGCGACGTTTGGAAGCCGTTCGGCACCCGCACCAAGCCGAGCGTGCTGCTGCAGGAGATCGAGTCCGCCCGCGACGGGCTGATCGGGACGCGGACCGTGCGGGCTTCTGCCTGGCCCGACCTCGGCACGATGCGACGCAGGGCCTACAGCTTCACATACTGGCTGCTTCCGGTCGGCAGCCTGGTGGCCGGCCTCGCCGCCTACGCCGTCGCCTGGTTCAGGCTCATCCACGAGAGCAACTGGAAGTTCCCCAGGATGCGGGATCGCCACATGGCGAGCTTCAGGTCCAACATCCTCGCCTGGATCGCCAGCTGCATCGGCTCGGCGTCCCTGCTCTATCTCGGGATCACCTTCGGGACCGGCCACGATGTCGGCTGGATCGTGGTGCTGGGACCGGCCTGGATCGTCGCCGCCGACGTGCTGCGCTCGACGCTCTACGTGGCGCTGCGGCGCGAAGGCATCCGCGTCGCGCTGGACCGGGAATGGCTCGGCCGGCTGAACGGCAGCAAGCTGCGCGCAGCGCTCGGCTACGCGGCGGCCGCCTGGGCGGTGCTGTTCCTGCCGCGCCTGGTACTGGATGGATCGGGCATGGGCGTGCTGACCGGCATCGCGGTGTTCTCGGCCGGCCCGGTGGGCGCCCTGCTGGGCAAGAGCGCGCAGACGGCCTTCAGCATGATCGGCACCGGCATCTCTGTCGGAAAGTCGCGGTTCCAGCTGGCCTGGATCCTGTCCGCGATCTCGCTGGTGTTCATCTTCGGCCTGTTCATGCTGTTCGGGCGGCTCGACGCCACGCTGGTGCTGTGGATCGCGATCCGCAGCTTCGGCATGACGGGACTGCCGGGAAGCATGCTCGCGGCGTCGGTCCTGGTTTTCGGGGTGTCCGCCGTCCTGGCGGTCGGCCTCGGCCGGATCGTCAAGGCCAACCGCTTCTCCATGCACGCGGTCTACGCCAACCGGCTGGTGCGCGCCTTCCTCGGCTCCGCCCGGAACCCGGAGGGGCGGCATCCCGACCGCTACACGCTGTTCGACCCGAACGACAACGTCCGGGTGGCGGACCTGATCCCGCCCTGCGGGCGTCCGTTCCTGTTCCCGGTGATCAACGTGGCGCTGAACGTCACCCGGACCGAGGACACCGCACGCGCGGAACGCAAGGCCAAGTCCTTCACCATCACGCCGCGCCATTGCGGATCCTGGTCGCTCGGCGGACGCGATCCCGAGACCGGCCGCGAGCACGGCGCCTTCGTGCCGACCCGCTACTACGCCGGCGGCAAGGAACAGGAGACCGGACCCGACGACGAGAAGCGGGGGATCTCGCTCGGCACCGCGATGACCCTTTCCGGCGCGGCCGCCAGCCCCAACATGGGCTACCATTCCTCGATGCTGACGGCGTTCGTGATGACGCTGTTCAACGTCCGGCTCGGTGCGTGGCTGCCCAACCCGGCGCTGCCGGATGCCACGCCCGAGGCGATGCAGCGATCCAGCCCGGGCAGCGGGCTCTGGCCGATGCTCAGGGAGCTGCTCGGCCGGTCGGACGACCGCGGCGAGTCGGTCTACCTGTCCGACGGCGGACACTTCGACAACCTCGGACTGTACGAGATGCTCCGCCGGCGCTGCGCCCGCATCGTCGTCATCGATGCCGATGCCGACGACAAGTACGCGCACCAGGATCTCGCCCGGACGCTGCTGCATGCCCGGATCGATTTCGGCATCGACGTCAGGTTCGACCCGAGCATCGAGACGGGGGCCACGCAGGCGCGGCCACCCGGGGCCTGGGGCCTCATCAGCTATCCCGCGTCTGCCGGGCAGCCGGCACGGACGGGCTGTCTGCTCTACGTCAAGGCCTGCCTGCCGGAGAACGCGCCGATCGAGCTGCAATCGTACAAGGCGCTGCACACGGTGTTTCCGCACACGCCGACGGCCGACCAGTTCTTCGACGAGATCGACTTCGAGAGCTACCGCAGCCTTGGCGAGCTGCAGGCGCGGAACGTCCTGGCGGACTGTCCCGTCGGTGGACGGCCCACCCTCGAACGCTGGTTCGACCCGCAGCGCGACCGCCTGCTGCGCACGCGCACCGGCAACGCGCCCACTCCTGCGCCTGCGCCGACGGGAGCATCACGAAGCACGGCGCCGGCAAGCGCCACGTCTTGGCGCCTCCTCGTGAAGCGCGCAGGGTGGGGCGGACGCTGAGCCAGGGGCCGACCGCCTTCCATGACGATGTCTCGCCGGCTCGTAGCCGCGCTCGCCACCCCGGCAGTCCTGTCCGGCATGTTCTTCCTGTCCACCGCCGGCCGGTCGGCAGCCGCGGCCACCGTCACGGTCAGCGTGCACGGGGTGCGCAACGCGCGCGGCCACGTCCGGATCGGGATTTGCCCGAAGGCCGACTTCCTGTCCGAGACCTGTCCCTATCATGCGGTCGTGCCGGCACACGCCGGAACCGTGGTCGCGACCATCGTCGACGTTCCGCCCGGAACCTATGCCGTCGCCGCCTACCAGGACGAAACCGACTCGGGTCGGCTGCGTCGCAGCCTGTTCGGCATTCCCGAGGACGGGACCGGCTTCTCGCGCAACCCGTCCCTGCGCTTCGGGCCGCCGGCCTTCGACAGCTGCGCGCTGCGGATCGAGGCGCGGGATGCGGCGGTGAGCATCACCCTGACCTATTTCTGACCCCCTCCACCCGCGACAGGTTGCCGGCTTCCTTCTTCTTCTTGAAGATGGCACGCCGGGGGTGGCCGAAGGGGACGGAACGGAATGGCGGAGCGGGTTCTGGTCACCGGGGGTGCCGGCTTCATCGGGCGGCACGTGGTGCGGGCGCTGCTGGCGCGCGGCGACCGGGTGCGCGTCTATGACAGCCTGATCGAGCAGGTGCATCCGCTCGGAGCCACCGCGGAGTCGGTGCCGGACGACGTCGAGCTGATCCGGGCCGACATACGCGACACCGCCCGGCTGACCGACGCGCTGGCCGGCATCGACAAGGTCGTGCACCTGGCCGCCGATGTCGGCGTCGGCCAGAGCATGTACCTGATCGAGCGCTACGTCGGCGTGAACGACGGCGGCACCGCCTGCCTGTGCCAGGCGCTGATCGACCATCCGGTGCAGCGGGTCGTGGTCGCCTCCTCCATGTCGGTGTACGGCGAGGGCCTCTACACCGCGACCGACGGCACGGTGATGCCCGACGTGATGCGGCCGGCGCGCCAGGAATCCGACCGGCAGGGCGGCACCGGCTGGGACCCGCTCGGGCCGGACGGGCTGCCGCTCCGGCCGGCGCCCACGCCGGAATGGAAGCAGACCCGCCTCGCCTCCGTGTATGCCATCACCAAGTACATGCAGGAGCGGATGATCCTGTGCGCCCCGCCGGCCTACGGCATCGAGGGCACCGCACTGCGGCTGTTCAACGTGTACGGGCCGGGCCAGGCGCTTTCCAACCCCTACACCGGGGTGCTGGCGATCTTCGCCTCCCGCCTGCTGCACCGCGAGCGGCCGCTGGTGTTCGAGGACGGCGAGCAGCGTCGCGACTTCGTGCACGTGGACGACGTGGTGCAGGCGTTCCTGCTGGCGCTGGACCATCCTGCGGCGGCGAACCGGGTGTTCAACATCGGCTCGGGCCGCGACGTGTCGATCGCCGAGGTGGCCCGCGCCGCCGCGGCCGCCATGGACCTTCCCCACCTCCAGCCGGAGTTCGTCGGCAAGGCGCGCTCTGGCGACATACGCCATTGCTTCTCCGACATCACCCTGGCGCGCGAGACGCTGGGCTACTCCCCCACACGCACCTTCGACAACGCCCTGCCCGAGCAGATGGAGTGGGTGCGCCGGCAACAGGCCACCGACCGGGTGCAGGAAGCCAGGCTGGAACTGGAAGCGCGCGGGCTGGTCGCGTGACGGCGGATCCCGCCCGGCCGGTCCCGACTTCGACCCCGGTCCAGGCGCGCAACGGCCCGCTCGGCCTGGTGGAATGGTTCCATCCTGGCGAGCACGCGCGGGTGGAGTGGAGCCTCCAGCGGCTGCGGGCGCTCGGCATCTCCCGGCTGCGCACCCACATCTCCTGGGCCGAGTACGTGGCCGAGGGGGGCGTGGACTGGTACGACTGGCTCCTGCCGCGCCTGTCCTCCGAGGTCGAGCTGCTGCCCTGCGTGCACTTCACCCCGCCCAGCCTGTCGCGCACCGGGCGCGCCAACGGCCCGCCGGTCGTGCTGAAGGACTACGCCGACTTCGTCGACCACCTGATCACCCGGTATCGCGGACGGTTCGACGTCGTCGAGATCTGGAACGAGCCCAACAACCAGCTCGACTGGGACTGGCAGCAGGACCAGGACTGGCTGCTGTTTTCCGAGATGGCCGGCAACGCCGCGCACTGGATCCGCGCCCGCGGCCTCAAGGCGCTGCTGGGCGGCCCCTCCCCGGTCGACCTGAACTGGCTGCGGCTGATGGGCGAGCGCGGCCTGCTCGGAACCCTGGACGCGGTCGGGCTGCACGGCTTCCCCGGCACCTGGGACTCCGAGGCGCGCTCCTGGCGCGGCTGGGAGGCGCTGATCGGCGCGGTGCGCGACACCGTGCACGCCTTCAATCCGAAGCTCGAGCTGTGGATCACCGAGGCCGGCTATTCCACCTGGCGCCGCGATCCGTTCGCCCAGCTCGGCCACTTCAACGACGTGCTCGAGCTGCCGGTGGAGCGCGTCTACTGGTATGGCCTGCAGGACGTGGGCACCGACGTTGCGGTGCAGGAAGGGCTGCACTTCGACGAGCGGCAATACCATTTCGGCCTGCACGACGGGCAGGGGCAGCCGAAGCTGCTCGGCCGGCTGCTGGCCAACGGCGGCGTTCCCGCGGTGCGCGCGGTGCTGGAC
>CAXUEL010000215.1:0-6106 GCA_964249915.1 uncultured Acetobacteraceae bacterium
GTGGTGGTGTCGGGGCAGCTCGACCGCCTGCGCGTGCTGCCGGAGCGGGTGCTGCTGTGCGACTTCAAGACCAACCGGCGCACGCCCCCGACGCCGGAGCAGGTGCCGGTGACCTACCTGCGCCAGATGTCGGCATACCGGGCGCTGCTGGAGTCGCTGTATCCGGACCGGCCGATCCGCTGCACGCTGGTCTGGACCGAGGACGCGTCCGTCATGCCGCTGGGGGAGGGGCTGCTGCGTGCGCATGCTCCCGGCACATACCGGACCGCGGGGCATCACGGGCCGGCGGTCGGGGGCGCCGCTTGACCGGCTGCGACGGCTCGCCCATCTCAGCGCTTGCCCTCCAGGAGATCCCGTCATGAGCCAGAACACGGTTGCCGTCACCGATGACAGCTTCGATGCCGACGTGCTGAAGGCGAAGGGTGCGGTGCTGGTCGACTTCTGGGCGACGTGGTGCGGGCCGTGCAAGATGATCGCGCCGGCGCTCGAGGAGATCGGCGCGGAGTTCAAGGACCAGCTCACCGTGGCCAAGGTCGACATCGACCAGAACCCGATGACCCCGACCACCTATGCCGTTCGCGGCGTGCCGACCATGATCCTGTTCAAGGACGGCAAGCCGGTCGCCACCAAGGTCGGCGCGCTGCCCAAGAGCCAGCTCAAGGACTGGGTCAGGCAGAGCCTGGACGCCTGAGCCCGGGCCTCGGGACGGCCGCTACCAGAAGCCGCGCATCGCCTTGAACCGGTGCCAGGAGCCGGGCAGCGCCTCCAGCGCTGCCTGCCGCCGGCTTCCGGACCATCGCTCCACCAGCTCGCGTCCCGGTCCGGCCGGCAGGCGGTGCGCCAGCTCCACCGCGGCGACCGCGTCGTTCAGCTGCCCCATGTCTTCCTGCAGCGTAGCCAGCGCCTTGCGGTAGGGCTTCACCGCCTTGTCCTCGTAGAGCGTGTCCAGCATCCCGATGCCGTAGCGCAGCGCCTTGAGCGCCTTGCGCAAGTCGTGCCGTTCCTCGTCGTTCTGCCTCCCGAGCCCGTGGCCGCGCCGGCGCACCCGGCGTGCCAGCCGGTCCAGCAGGGCGGGCGCCTCCCGTGCCAGCGTCCGCTCCGCGTCCTCCCCGGTGAAGAACGCGACCGCGAGGCCGGCCCAGCTTCGCAGGTCGGCGAGCACCGCGTCGGTCAGGGGGGCGTGCAGCACCGTGCGCAGCGCCTCGTGCGCGGCGTCCCGCACCTGGCCGGCTGGGACGAGAAGGGCGTCGAGCGCGGAGGCGTCCGGGCCCAGCGTCCGGATCGCCGGGATCGTCTCGTGCATGAACACGTCCCAGTCGCGCGCCGCACCCAGGCTCCGGCCGAGCCCGCGCAGGGCGTCGTCGAACCCGTCCGCGGCGACCGGCTCCAGGTGCCGACGCAGCAGCCTGAGCGTCGAGCGGGATCGGCGCAGCGCCACCCGGCTCTGGTGGATCGCCTCCATCTCGCCGCGACGCGCCGAGGGCAGGTGGGCGGCCAGGTGGTCCAGCCCTTCGCCCAGCATCAGGCGCAGCCCGTCCCCCAGCGTGTCGGCGGCGGAAAGCGGCGGCGGCATGGCGTGTCGCATCGTGGTCCTCGGGCCTTGGCCGTGCATCACGGGGCGGTCGGGCTGTCGACCCCGGTCATCCGGCTGGTCGTTCCCCGGCCGGGTCAACACGAAGCCGCAGGAAACGATGCCGACCGTCGCGTCGGGCAGGAAGGACGGTCATACCAGCCATCGGCGTTGATCGTCAGGCGGCGGCGTCGCGCCAGGTGGCCGGCGCGACGCCGTTCCGCCGCAGCAGGTCGGGCAGCTCCGGATCGCACAGGGCCGCCAGTTCCGCCTCGTGCTGGTAGTCGGGCATCAGCCGGTCGAGAAGCCGGTCGCGGCCGGCGGCAGGGTGGAAGTAGACCTCCGAGAACCCGTCGGGCAGGCGTCCCACCAGGTGGCGGACCCGGCCGGCGGTCATGTGGCCGCTCCAGGCGAGGCCGAAGCAGCCCCCGTTGACCGCGAGCCCGGCGCGACGGGCCTGCCGCCGCAGCAGCATGGTCCAGCGCCGCAGGGTCCGGGCGGCCAGCGTGTCCGCCTCGCCGAGCGGACCTGCCGGCTCGAACGGAATACGCAAGGCAGGCAGCCGGTGGCGGAGCCCGTGCCGTATCAGCATCCGTCCCACCGTCGGATGCAGGTGCATGTGCTTGTGCGCGTTGGCGTGGTCCAGTCGCAGGCCGGTGGCGGCGAAGGCGGCGAACTGCGCCTCGATCTCGCGGTCGAGCTGCCGGCGGGCTTCGGGGCGGAACGCGTAGCGCAGGCCCAGGCGCAGCTGGTCGGACGGGAACAGGCCGTCGTGGTCGAGCAGCGCCGGAACCTCGGCCTGCGGCAGCACTGCCGGCCCCTCGATCGCCACCAGGTGCAGCCCGACCCGGAGCCCGGGCAGGCGGCGCGCGCGGGCGACCGCATCGGCGGCCGCCTCGCCGGCCACCATCAGGCTGGCGGTGGACAGGACGCCGTCGCGGTGCGCCCGCTCGATCCCCTCGTTGACCGCCAGCGACAGGCCGAAATCGTCGGCCGAGAACAGGACGCGCTTCAGGCGGCGTGTCGGTCGCGCAGGAACTGGAAGAACTCCACGCCCTCGCGCAGGCGGCGCTTCATCATCTGCGGCGAGCGCACCATCTCGCCGACGATGGAGGCGATCTTCGGCGCCCGGAAGTAGAACTTGCGGTAGAACACCTCGACGCTGTCGAAGATCTCGGTGTGGCTCAGGTGCGGGTAGTGCAGCGGCGCGATCTGCACCCCGTTCTCGTCGATCAGCTCGGCGTTGGCGGCGTCCAGCCAGCCGTTCTCGGTCGCCTGCTTGTGCAGGAAGGTGCCGGGGTAGGGGGCGGCGAGTGAGACCTGCATGGTGTGCGGGTTCACCTCCTTGGCGAAGGCGATGCTTTCCTGGATGGTTTCCCTGGTCTCGCCCGGCAGGCCCAGGATGAAGGTGCCGTGGATCTTGATGCCGAGCTCGTGGCAGTCCTTGCTGAACTGCTTCGCGACCTCGATCCGCATGCCCTTCTTGATGTTGTGCAGGATCTGCTGGTTGCCGCTCTCGTAGCCGACCAGCAGCAGGCGCAGGCCGTTGTCCTTGAGCACCTTGAGCGTGGCGCGCGGCACGTTGGCCTTGGCGTTGCAGGACCAGGTGACGCCGAGGCGGCCCAGCTCCTTCGCGATCGCCTCGGCACGCGGCAGGTCGTCGGTGAACGTGTCGTCGTCGAAGAAGAACTCCCGCACCTGCGGGAACAGCTTCTGCGCGTGCGCGATCTCGGCGGCGACGTGCGCAGGCGTGCGGGTGCGGTAGACGTGGCCGCCCACCGTCTGCGGCCACAGGCAGAAGGTGCAGCGCGACTTGCAGCCGCGTCCCGAGTAGATCGAGATGTACGGGTGCTGCAGGTAGCCGATGAAGTAGTCCTCGATGCGCAGGTCGCGGTGGTACACGTCGGTCACGAACGGCAGGGTGTCCATGTCGTGGATCAGCTGGCGGTCGCGGTTGGTGACGATCACGCCGTCGTCGTTGCGCCAGGTGATGCCGTCCACGTCCTTGAGGTCGCGGCCCTCGGCGATCTCCTTGATGGTGAAGTCGAACTCGTTGCGGGCGACGAAGTCGATCGGCGCGCCCTTGAGCAGGCTCTCGTCCGGCTGCACCGCCACCTTGGCGCCGACCATGCCGATCTTGAGGCTAGGCTTCGCGTCCTTGAGCATCTGCGCCACCTTCACGTCGGACGCGAAGGAGGGGGTGGAGGTGTGCATCACCACCATGTCCCGGTTCCTGATGTCCTCCAGGATCGGCGCCATGCCCATCTTCGCCGGCGGCGCGTCGATCAGGCGGCTGTCCGGGATCAGCGCCGCCGGCTGCGCCAGCCAGGTCGGATACCAGAACGACTTGATCTCCCGCTTGGCTTGGTAGCGCGAGCCGGCGCCGCCGTCGAAGCCGTCGAACGAGGGCGGCTGCAGGAACAGGGTCTTCATCATGGTGCAGGTCGTCCTTGAAGCGGGCAGGAAGGCCGGCCGGCGAGGTGGCCTGGGCGGCAGCCGGCCTCAATAGCGCTCGCCGTGCCGCCCGTCACCTGGTTCTTCGGGGGATCAGCCGCCGGCGTCCACGCCGGGCAGGAGCTCGCGGCGCACCGGGATCGCGACCGGGCGTGCCGGCAGGTGCAGCGTGTGCCCGCGCCAGGCGACGCGCCGTCCCGACAGGCTGCCCAGCATCACCGCGGCCGACAGCCAGTCGCGTAGCGGCAGCAGCGCCAGCGGCACGGTGCCGGGATGTCCCAGCATGCGGTCGATGATCCCGGCGGTGACCCCGCGCACGGTCCAGGCCAGCGCCAGCACGCCCCAGCTCCAGGCGGAGGCGGGTGCCAGCAGCACGGCGGCTGATGCCCAGAACAGCGGCAGCTGGATGGCCGACAGGACGTAGCCGAGCGGCTCGACGCTGCGCACGGTGCGGCCCCAGCGCAGCTCGTGGGCGAACAGGTCGCGCAGGCTGGTCTCGGCGGTGGTGGTGACGGTCACGGCGTCGGCGATGGCGATCGCGGCGCCTTGCGCGCGCACCAGCTTGCCGAGCGCCGAGTCGTCGGCGATGTGCGGCGACAGCGCGTGGAGGCCGCCGATCGCGTCCAGCATCGGGCGGCGCAGCGCCATGGTGGCGCCGAGGCAGTCCTGCCGGCCGAGCAGGCGCGACATCAGCACGCCGGGCAGGAAGTTGTGGTTGACCTGCGCCGCCGCCAGGCGTCGCGCCAGGGTGGGGCTGGCCGCCCGGCCGCCGTACAGGGTGGTCACCAGCCCGACGCCCGGCCGGTGCAGCGCCTCCACCACCCGTCGCAGGTAGCCGGGACCGGCGTGGATGTCGGAGTCCGAGATCACCAGCACGTCGTGCCGCGCCGAGGGCAGCATGTTGATCAGGTTGGCGATCTTGCGGTTCGCGCCGTGCGGCGTGGCGTCCACCACCAGCACGAGGTCGAGGGCGGGGAAGCGTGCCCGCAGCCGCTGCACCAGGGCGATCGCCGCGTCGCTCCGGCTCTGCACGCCGAACACGATCTGCAAGCGGGGGTAGTCCTGGGTGCAGAAGGAGGCCAGCGCCTGCTCCAGCATCGGCTCGTCGCCGTGCAGCGGCTTGAGCACGGTCAGGGCGGGCAGGGGTGCTGCGTCGTCCCGCCAGTCCGTGCGCGCCCGGCGCCCGAACCGGTGCGCCAGCACCGCGCCGACCACCGCCTGGATGCAGCCGAGGCCGGCGACCACCGCTGCGGCGACGCCCAGGGCGAGGGGGATGGTGGCAAGCGTCATGGACCAGGTCGGAGCCTCGGCCGAGGGAGAACGGGTCAGCCTTCGGAGAAAGCCTGCGTCTTCTTCCTCAGGCTGTCGATCAACGGGGTAGCATCACCGGAGCTCAGGCTTGAACCGAAATCGGCGCGCTGCACCGCGACCTGGCTGATGTTGCCGTCCAGCAGCACGTCCACCACCTGCCACGCGCCGTCCGCGCCCGGACGCATCACGTAATTCAGCGTGGTGGAGGCGCCGCCGGCGACGATCTCGGTGTGCACGATCTGCTCGCCAGGCACCGGCGAGGCGACGACCGCCGGATCGACCTTGAAGGTGTCGGTGCCGCCAGGCGCGAAGTTGGACACGTAGCGGGCCACGGTGAACTGGCGGAACTGCTCCAGCAGGAGCTGTTTCTGCCCGTCCGGCAGGGTGCGGTAGCGCAGGCCCACCGAGCTCTGCAGCACCTGGGGCAGGTTGAACACCTGGTCGACGACCGGGGCCAGCAGCTGGGCGCGCTGCGCGAAGGAGCCGCGGCTGTGCTCGATCTCGGTCAGCCGCGCGTACAGCGCCGAGATCGGCTGCGCCGCGGTAGGGCCGCCGGTAGGCTGGGCCAGGGCGGCGGGCATGGCGACGACGGGACCGAGGATCCCCAGGCAGAACGCCCGGGCGCATCCGGGCAGGAGCTTGGACAGGTGCATCGGGATCACGGTGTCGGGCCGATCCGGCTCAAAGGCAAGCCTGCCGCGGCCGACTCGCCGATCCCCAGCGCTTCGAGCGCGACCTGGACGATGCTCCTGGCGTCGAGCCCGGCCTGAA
>CAXUEL010000216.1:0-6106 GCA_964249915.1 uncultured Acetobacteraceae bacterium
CTCCCCGCCGCCGGGAGCCGGCGCGTCGGGCGGGGCGCCGGTCGGGCCGCCGGGTGGGACACGTTGCGGGAGCATCTCCGCGCCCGTATAGCCCCGCGTCCCGTGCGCTAGAAGGCGCCTCCCCCCGGTCGCGCTTCCCCTCCCGGCTGCGCCGGGCCGGAACACCATCATGTCGGAGAACGCGTCGGTGCCGATGGCCGGCTGGACACCCGTGTGGCTCCCAACCGCGTGCCTCCTGGCCGCGTGCCTTCTGGCCGCGCTGCTGTCGGCGCTGGTGGTGCGCGGGATGATCCGGCTGGCGGTGATGGACGTGCCGGGCGGACGCAGCGCGCATGACCGGCCGGTGCCGCGCGGCGGCGGAGCCGGCACCGTGCTGGTGCTGCTGCTCGGCGTGCCGGCGATCGTGCCGTTGCTGTCCGACGGCCGGGCTCCGGTCGGCACCATCGTGCTGCTCGAGGCGGCGGTGGCGCTGCTGGCGGCGGTGTCCTGGCTCGACGACCTGCGGCAGCTCGGATACCGCGCCAAGCTGTCGGCCCAGCTCGCCGCGTCGGCGCTCGCGGTCGCCGCCGTGCTGGCCGGGCTGCCGGTCCTGCCGCCGCCCGTCCTGCTGTGGCCCGGGATCGTCGCGGCGTTCTGCTGGCTGATGGTGGTCACCAACGCGGTCAACTTCATCGACGGGATCAACGGCCTGGCCGCGGGCGGAGTCGCCGTGTGCGGGCTGTTCGCCGCCGTGCTGGGTTGGCGGACCGGCGCGCCGGTGGCGGTGGCGTCCGGGCTGATGCTGGCGTCGGGGCTGGCCGGGTTCCTGCCGTTCAACTATCCCAGGGCACGCATCTTCCTGGGCGACGTCGGCAGCCAGGTGTGCGGCCTGTCCGCCGGCACGCTGGCGCTGCTGCTCCATGGCCGGGTGTGGACCCTGACCGGGCTGGCCGTGCCGCTGATCCTGGCCGGCATCCTGTGGGACGTGCTGCTCACCCTGTGCCGGCGCCTGCTGGCGCGGGAGCGGCTGACGCAGGCGCATCGCGGCCACCTCTACCAGGTGGCGGTCCGCACCGGCGTGCCGGCGGCCCGGGTCACGGCGGTCCACTGGTCGTTCGCGACCTGGGGCGGGGTGCTGGGGCTGGCGCTGCTGCCGCGGCACCCGGTCCTGGCCGGGACGCTGGCGGTGCTGCCGCAGCTGGCCTGGACCGGAACGGTCCGACGCCGGGCGTGGCGGGCCAGGCTCGGCCGCTGGTCGTGAGACGAGGCGTCAGGCGGAGCCGAGGGGGCTCCGCCTGGTGAAGGAACTAGGGCACTCGGCGTGAACCCGCGTGGACGGGGGTTGCCTCAGTGTCCGTCGGCGAGGGTGAGCTCGATGCCCTGGGCCGCGCCGGCGAGGCGGGCGCCCTTGGTGATGTCGTCGATCCGCAGCTCGACGCCGTTGCCGTTCTTCAGGACGTTGCCGCCGAGGCCCTTGCCAACCGTGGCCTCGCCGTTGGCGGCCGCGTAGGTGCCGTCGAAGTCGTGCAGGTGCTTCAGGTTGTAGACGCGGCCATGACCGACGATCTTGGAGAAGCCGACGGCGGCGACGTCCACGCCCTTCACGCTGAAGGTGTAGCGGTGGCCGGCATAGCGCAGCACGCCGTTGCCCCAGGTGGCGCCGATGCCGATGTCGGCGGCCTTGGACACGATGGTGACGGTCGCGTCGGGTCGGCCCGACACGCCGGGATCCTGGGTCGCCAGAGCGGGAAGGGAGACGCCCGCGGCGGCAAGGGCGAGGCTCGTGGTGAAGGCGGCCATCCGCATCAGATTGTTCCTTGATCGACATGAGGGAGGCGGGGCCACGTAGCGGCCCGGCCGTCTGACATAGCGTCCAGGTGACGATCCGGTTGCGAGTCCGGCAGGCGACGGGTCAGCCGGCGCGGCGGCTGGCGCGTTCCTCGCTGGCGCTCGACCGGCGGGCGACGCCGGACGCCTCGGACATGATCGAGCGCAACTCGCGCAGGTAGGCGGCCCCCTTCAGCGTCCGCTGCACCAGGATCGAGCGGCGGTCCATCGGGTCCACCTTGCGCCGGGCGAGATCGAGCTCGCCGAGCCGGTCCAGCGCGCGCGTGATCGCCGGCTTGGACACGTTGAGGTCGGACGCGAGACCACGCACCGTGTGGGCGCCCTCCTGGAGGTAGCAGGTCAGGAACACCCCGAGCTGCCGGGCCGAAAGGTCAGGTCCGTCGCGGCGAACCATGGAAACAACGGTGTCCCGCAGGGTTGCCACGAGATGGTCGGTCGTCGAGGCCTGAGCCATCCAGAAAATCCTTTCCTGATCAAATCGAACCGGCAGGTGGCCGTTTCGCCAGATCACCACGCCTTGATTGAGGCTGCTTCCCCATACGGGGATTTTTGAACGCGCAACCGGCGCGTGTCCAGCAACGGTGAGAGCTACAGATTATAATGCCCGGAAATGACTTCGTTCGTTCCCAATTACGTTACCAGAGTGTTCCGGTTCGCCGCGTAGGTTAAGAATTCGCAATGATCCGTGGAACAACGCGCGCAGGCCGAGCGCTTCCCCGCCTTCGGGCCGGCCCGGACGGAGCTGATCGTTCCAGGCATAGGTGTCGAGATGAGCCCAGCGCACCGATCCGCTCACGAAACGTTGAAGGAAAAGTGCCGCGGTGACCGCGCCGGCCATCGGCTTCGACGACACGTTGTTCAGGTCCGCGACCGTGCTGGACAGCCAGTCGTCGTAGCCGCCCCACAGCGGGAGGCGCCAGAGCGGGTCGTGCGATGCAGCCCCGGCGTGCAGAAGATGTTCGGCCAGCACGTCGTCGTTGCAGAACAGTGCGGGCAGGTCGGGTCCCAGCGCCACCCGCGCGGCGCCGGTCAGGGTGGCCGCGTCGAGCAGCAGGTCGGGCCGCTCGTCCGAGGCTTCCGCCAGCAGGTCGCACAGCACCAGGCGGCCTTCCGCGTCGGTGTTGCCGACCTCGACGGTGAGTCCGCGCCGCGTGCGCAGCACGTCCGACGGGCGCATCGCGTGGCCGGACACGCTGTTCTCGACGCAGCCGATCCGCAGCGACAGGCGCACCGGCAGGTCGCGGGCCATCACCGCACGGGCCAGCGCCAGCACGATCGCGGCACCGCCCATGTCCTTCTTCATCCGCAGCATCGCCGTTGACGGCTTGAGGTCGTAGCCGCCGGTGTCGAAGCACACGCCCTTGCCGACCAGGGACAGCAGCGGCGCGTCGTCCGCAGCGGCGGAGCCGCGCCAGCGCGCGACCAGCACCTGCGCCGGACGCGCGGAGCCGGCGCCGACCGACGCCACCGTCGGATAACGGTCGGCCAGCGCGTCGCCGGAGACGACCACCGCCTCGCCGCCCGCCGCCGTCATCGCGTCCCGGGCCGCTTCCGCCAGCTCGAGCGGGCCCAGCAGGTTGGCGGGGGTGTTGATCAGGTCCCGCGCCAGCCAGGTCGCGCGGGCGGGGGGGGGTGTTTATCCGGCCCCGCGCCTGCCTGGGCGGGGGGGCCTGGGTTGCGCCCGCCCCGGCCCGGGCGGGGGGGCGCCGCGGGGCCGGAGCCGGGGCCGGGGACGCGGCCGTGCGCAGGCGGTCGAACCGGTAGGCGCCGAGGCAGAAGCCGAGAACCGCCTCGTCCGCGGTCACGTCCGCGGGCAGGTCCAGCCTCCAGGCGCCGGCGCCGGGCTCGGCCAGGCCGGTCGACAGGCCGCCGAACGCCCAGGGGCCCTGAGTGCGGCCGGGTGCCGGCGCCTCGCCCAGACCCAGCACCGCGGAGGCGATGCCGTCCGGACCGGGACAATGCAGCAGCTCGCCCGCCTTGGCGGCGAAGCCCCGTGCCCGCAGCCAGGCGCGGTCCGCCGCCGGCAGCGCGTCCGACCAGGCCGCCAGCCCCTCGGGGCGTACGCAGCGCACGATCCGGGGCGGTGCGCCCCCGGCATCGGCTTCGTCGATCAGGCAGTCGAGCGGGCGGTCGTGCATCGGGCGGCCTTCGGTCACGAGGGGAGGCTGGCGATGCTGTAATGGACGGCGCCGGCTTGCAAACCGCCCTGCCCCGACCGACCATCCGTCCATGACGGGTGCATCCTACCGGCCGCAAGGCCCTTCCGACTCGTCCCGCGCGGCCGAGCCGCGCTCCGGCGCGTTCGCGCCGCGGGTGAAGGCGGTGCTGGGGCCCACCAACACCGGCAAGACCCACCTGGCGATGGAGCGGCTGCTCGGCCACGGCTCCGGCATCATCGGCTTCCCGCTGCGCCTGCTGGCGCGCGAGAACTACGACCGCATGGTGGCGGAAAAAGGCGCGGCGCGGGTCGGGCTGATCACCGGCGAGGAGAAGATCGTCCCGCCCGGCGCGCGCTGGTTCTCCTGCACCGTGGAGGCGATGCCGCTCGACCCGATCAACCGGGCGGAGGGCGGCGACATTCCCCGCCCGGAGTTCGTGGCGGTGGACGAGATCCAGCTCTGCGCCGATCCGGATCGCGGACACGTGTTCACCGACCGGCTGCTGCACGCGCGCGGCCTGGTCGAGACCATGTTCCTGGGCGCGGAAACGATCCGGCCGCTGCTGCACCGGCTGGTGCCCACGGCCGAGGTCGAGACCAGGCCGCGGCTGTCGCAGCTCGGGCATGTCGGGCCGGTCAAGCTGACCAAGCTGCCGCCGCGCTCGGCGGTGGTCGCGTTCTCGGCCGCCGAGGTCTACGCCATCGCCGAGCTGATCAGGCGGCGGCGCGGCGGCTGCGCGGTGGTGATGGGCCGGCTCAGTCCCCGCACCCGCAACGCCCAGGTGGCGCTGTACCAGGACAAGGAGGTGGACTACCTGGTCGCCACAGACGCGATCGGCATGGGGCTGAACATGGACGTGAACCATGTCGGCTTCGCGGGCCTCAGCAAGTTCGACGGCGCCCGGCCGCGACGCCTGAGCGCGGCCGAGGTGGCGCAGATCGCCGGGCGGGCCGGGCGCGGCATGCGCGACGGGACGTTCGGCACCACCGGCACCTGCCCGCCGATGCCGGACGACATCGTGGAGGCAGTCGAGGCGCACCGGTTCGACCCGCTGGAGCAGCTGTCGTGGCGCAACAGCGCGCTCGACCTGTCGGGGCCGGACGCGCTGCTCGACAGCCTGCTGCTTCCGCCGCCGATGCGCGGGCTGGTGACCGGCAACGAGGCGGCCGACCTGCAGACGCTGCAGGCGTTGTCGCTCGATCCGGAGGTCAGGGCGCTGGCCACCGGCCGGTCCGCCACCAGGCTGCTGTGGGAGGCCTGCCAGATCCCGGACTTCCGCAAGATCGGCGACGACAGCCACACGCGCCTGTGCGCGCGCGTGTTCTTCGACATCATGCGGGACGGCCGGCTGTCGGAAGCCTGGCTGGAGCAGCTGCTGAACACCCTGAACCGGGCGGACGGCGACATCGACACGCTGATGCAGCGGCTGTCCGGGATGCGCGTCTGCGCCTATATCGCCGCCCGCCGGGACTGGCTCGCCGACGCCGCGTCCTGGCAGGCGCGGGCGCGCGAGATCGAGGACCTGCTGTCCGACGCGCTGCACGAGCGGCTGACCGCGCGCTTCGTCGACCGGCGCGCGGCGTCGCTGATACGCAGCCTGGACGAGGCGGAGCGCGGCGACGGACGCGACCTGCTGTCGGCGGTGACGGCGCGCGGCGAGGTGGTGGTGGAGGGCCATTCGGTCGGCCACGTGTCCGGCTTCGTGCTGATCCCGGATCCGCAGGCGGAGGGGCCGGAGAAGCAGCTCGTGCTGCGCGCGGCGCGCCGGGCGCTGCGCGAGGAGATCCCGCGCCGGGTGCAGGCGCTGGCGGCGGCAGGGGACGACCGGTTCGGCCTGGACGAGGACGGGCGGTCGGTGTGCTGGGACGGCGCGCCGGTCGGGCGGCTGCGCCCGGGGGCCACGCTGCTGAAGCCGATGGTGGAGGTGCGCGACAGCGAGTTCCTCGACGGCACGCAGCGCGAGCAGGTGCGGGCAAGGCTGCAGGGGTTCCTCGACGCGCTGGTGGCGCACGGGCTGGAGCCGCTGTTCCGTGCCGAGCGGGCGGCGGCCGACGACCCCGAGCTGCGCGGGGTGGTGCACCGGCTGCTGGAACAGGCGGGGCTGGTGCCGGGCGCGCAGC
>CAXUEL010000217.1:0-3357 GCA_964249915.1 uncultured Acetobacteraceae bacterium
GTCGCCGAGCATCGGCGTCTTCGTGGTCGGCTCCGACGTCATCCATCAGGCGGGCACGGCGGCCTTCGTCTGCTTCATCGCCGCGGCCCTGCTGGGCGTGGCTATCGCCAATGTCTATGCCGCGCTGGCGGCGGCCGCCGTCGGCCGGAGCGGCGGCCGAAGCGGGGGCAGGAGCGTCGCCGCGGCGCTGGCGATCCTGATCGGCGTCCTGCCGGTTCCCGGAACGGCGCGCGCGCAGGGGCGGCCGCCCGATCCGCGGCCGGTGCCGATGTCGGGCCTCGGCGCCGTCGGGCACCTGGACATCCGCGAGTTCGGCGCCAGGGGCGACGGCTCGACCGACGACACGCAGGCCTTCGCCGACGCGGCCCTGGTGGTGACCGGCCACGCCGACCGCGTCGCCGGCATGGATGCGGCACAGGTCTCCGCCCTGGCCGGCCGGGTGGCGGGCAACGGCGCGGTCGAGCTGGACCTGCCGTCGGGGCGCTACGTCCTGACCCGGGCCATCGAGTTCGCGTTCGGCCCGGACACCAGCCTGGCGATACGCGGCGACGGCTCGGCGAACACGCAGCTGCAGTTCGAGGGCGGCATCGACGGCTTCCGGATCGAGATGAACCGCAATCCCGGCGGCAACCGGACCGACATCCATCGCCAGGGGCGTTGGCCGGGACAGTCGGTGCGGATCTCCGGCATCCAGTTCGAGGCCGACACCCGGATCGTTCCGGCCGCCGCCGGACGCGGCAGCAACTCGGTGCCCGGCGGCACCCAGAAGGGCTACGCCGGCACCGCGATCTCGGTGATCGGCATGCCTGGCGAGGGCGCCTCGTTCATGGCGCCGGAGCTGTTCGACGACATCGTCTTCACCAACGCCCGCGGCTGGTACGACGGCGCCAACAACTGGGCCGGCGGCTTCTTCCTCCAGGACATGAGCAACGTCCGGCTGGAACGGATCGTGTGGACCGACACCGCACTCGGCGGCAACGCCACGTCGATCCCGATCTGGTACCACAGCACCGCCCTGGCGTTCCGCACCGGGGGGCAGGGCAACTTCAACGTGACCGACGCCCTGATCGAGGGCGGCGACACCGCGGTGCGGATCGACGGGCAGGCGATCCAGGGCGTGGTGCTGGACAAGCTGTTCACGGTGGGGGTCAGGGTGGGCGTGAGCTGGCTGGCACCGCCGAACTCCCTGACCGGCAGCCTGGTGCTGGCGGACAGCTCGATGGGCGCCGGCAGCAGCATGGTGCTGCTGGACAACGTGTCGACCGTGTTCAGCCACCACAACTTCTTCTACGACGTGGCGCCGCCGGTGCGCACCGACCCGGTGTTCTTCTCCGCGTCCGGCGGCACCACCGTCGAGAGCGACCACGACACCTTCTACGGCCCGACCGCGGGCTACGAGGGGCCGGGGCACGCCGCCACCGCGATCTTCTATTCCGGGTTCGGCACGCGCGATCCGGACCCGTCGCAGTTCTCCGACGACATCGTCGCGCATTTCGACAACGGCATTGTGGCGTCCGGCGGCCCGGTGGCGTTCGACGACATCGAGGTGTCGTCGGACACCGGCAGGAACCCGGCCACCGGTGCGGTCACCGGCGTCTGCTACCGCGACAGCGGCACCACCGCCGACGTCACCCAGCACCCGATCTTCACCGCCATCCATTGCGGCCGCGACACGATCGAGGGCGATGGCCGGTATCCCGGCACCGCGGTGCAGTGGAACCTGCTACCGCGGTTCGCCGGCGGCCTCGACGTGGGGGCGCCCGGAATCGCGTCGCCGAACGGCAACACCGGTGCGGCAGGGGTGATCGACCTGCACTCCCTCCCGCCGGCCGGACGCGGCTTCGCGGGCGAGAACGCGTTCGACGTGCGGCTGAGGCCGGATGGCGGCGTGCAGGGCAGGAACGGCCAGGGCGTGCTGGACGTCGACGACCGCCTGACCCGCTTCAACAGCCCGGTGCTGGCCCCGGACGTGCGCTACGACGGCTTCGTGGTGCCCGCGACCAGCACCTCGCCGTGCCGGGCCGGCGACAGCGGCGACGGCCGGCTGGGCGACACCTTCTACCACTTCTATTGCACCGCGACCGACCGGTGGAGCCGGGTGGCCCTGGTGGCGGGAGGGTGGTGATCGGCGCGGGCTTCGGTCGCGCTGCAGGGAAGTGGCGGATCCGCCGGGCCATGCGAGCCGACGCGATCGATACCTGACGGGAACATCCAGCCCGTGTTCCGGCGTCCGGAGTGGCGGCTGCCGGGCTCGTTCTGATCCCCGTCCGACGTCGCGAGATTCAGAACAACGGGTTGCTTCGCGACGGTCGTTGCGCGCCGATGCCGGTTTCCGGCTCGCGAGACCAAGAAAGCGGTTTTGCCGTTGACGCTCGCGCGAGCGGCCGTATAGGCTTCCGACTTGAGAATAAAGGTTTGTGGCGTCGATGGGGAACGGCAGCTCAGGTGTCGCGACGTTCCGGTCGGCCGCGACCCGGGCCGCAGCCCGGGTCCGGCACTGGCCCGCCCCGGGCCATCCCCTCCCGAACCGGCCGACAACGTTCCTGCTCTACCCTGGCGTCGACCACGACGATGCGGGGGAGGCGTCCGGCCGGTCCGGATACGGCTACCGCCTCGTCCTGGACGGCTTCCGCTCGGTCCTGGCCGGGCTCGGGTCGACGATTATCGTCAACAGGCTCGCCGACCTGGACGCGACGCTCGACCGGCTGGAAGGGCGTGCGGACTGCGTGCTGCTCTGCTTCATGCCGCCGCACCGGGCGCCGGTTGGCGGGCGCTGCCCGACGCTGTGCGTGTTCTCGTGGGAGTTCGGCAACCATCCGGACGAGCTGGCCGGGCGAGATCCGGACGGCGACTGGCGCGCCGTGCTGGCGCGGCATGGCCGCGCCATCAGCCTGTCCGGGCATTCCGCGACCCTGGTGCGCGAAGCCATGGGCGCCGACTTCCCGGTGGCGGTGATTCCGGTTCCGATCCCCGAGCGGCTGGAGCGCCTTGCGCGGCAGCCTGGCGGCGCGGCACGGTCTGGCACGATCGCGGTCCGCGGCAGCGTCCACGACAGCCGGGCGTACGGCCCCCGCTTCGAACCAACGGCCGGAACGCCGCCCTCCGCGCCGACCGCCGGCGGCAACGCGCCGGCGCCGTCCTTGCGCGCCAGCATCGGCGTGACCCGCCACTACGCGCTGATGTGGTATCGCGACGCGGTGCGGACGCTGCTGCCGCGTTCCGTCATCGGCGCCGTCTCGAGGGTCGGCCGGTTCTACAACCGGGTGCGGCTGGTGCTGCGGCGGCCGGGGGGCCCGCGCCCGCCCGCCCGGCCCGGCGCCCCCCACCCCCCCCCCGCGGGGGCCCGCGGCGGGGGAC
>CAXUEL010000217.1:3367-6090 GCA_964249915.1 uncultured Acetobacteraceae bacterium
CGGCGCCTGCCGGCCGGGCCGGTCGAGCCACTCCAGCACGTCGCGGTCGACGGCGTCGTCTACGCGTCGGTGTTCGACCCGACCGACAAGCGGACGAACTGGCCCGACATGCTGACCGCCTTCTGCTGGGCGTTCCGGGACGATCCGGACGCGACGCTCGTGATGTGTATGCTTCATCACGACCACCGGGCGTTCGCCGACGTGCTGGCCGGGCTGATCAGGAAGCTGCAGCCGTTCCGCTGCCGCGTCGTCACCCTGCAGGGCCGGCTCGACGAGGACGGCTGCGACGCGCTGATCGCGGCCAGCGACTACTACGTGAACACGTCCTCGTGCGAGGGAGCGTGCCTGCCGCTGATGGAGTTCATGAGCGCCGGGCGGCCGGCGCTCGCACCGGACCACACGGCGATGGCCGACTATGTCGACGGGTCCAACGCCTTCGTGCTGCGCTCCGGCCTCGACTACGACCTCTGGCCACGCGACCTGCGCCACCTGTTCCGCGACATGCGGCACCGGCTGGAATGGGAGTCGCTGCTGGACGCGTACCGCGCGAGCTACAGGGTCCGGCGCGACGAGCCCGCACGCTATGCGGCGATGGGCGAGGCGGCGCGTCGAGCGATGCAGCGTAGCTGCTCGCGCCCGGTGGTGACGGCGAGGCTCGGGCAGGCGTTCGGTCGGGCGGCATGATCTTCATCATCTACAGCGAGACCGACCTCGGCTCGCTGGGCGGCCGGCTGGGGGCGCCGGAGTACAGCTACTGGTTCGTGCTGCGCGAGTTCCGCACGGTGCTGGAGCGCATGGGGCTGGTCGTCTTCGTCCGCGATCCCGCGCGCGAGGTGGACCGGCTCTACCGCCAGTTCCGCGAGCGCGGCGAGCCCTGCGTGTTCCTGTGCTTTGAGCCGCCGCACAAGGTGCCGCTCGGCTTGGCCTGCCCGACGATCCCGGTGTTCGCGTGGGAGTTCGAGACCCTGCCCGACGAGGATTGGGCGGGCGATCCGCGCTCGGACTGGCGCTACGTGCTGAACGCCGTCGGCCGCGCCATCACCCACAGCGAGCACTGCGTGCGCGTCACCCGCGCCGCCATGGGCCATGACTATCCCGTCGCCTGCATCCCCGCCCCGGTCTGGGACGGCTTCGCCAGGCAGGCACGCCCGGGCGCCGGCGGGCCGTCGAGGGGCAGGCGGCACCTGCGCGTCCGGGGCCAGGTCGTCGACAGCCGGAAGATCGACCTCGCAGCCTGCGCGCCGGGATCGCGGCCGTACCCGGACCATGCCGACCCGCCGTCGCCCCAGGTCACGCCGCCCGGGGCCGGGCCGCCCGAGGCGGGGCCGGTCGACGTGGTGCTGGACGGCGTCGTGTATTGTAGCGTGTTCAACCCCAGCGACATGCGCAAGAACTGGCACGACATGATCGCAGGCTTCGTCTGCGCCCTGTGCGAGCGGCCGGACGCGACGCTGGTTCTGAAGCTGACCCACCGCGACAACGCGCACAGCCTGCGCGCCATGCAAGACGAGCTGTCGCGGCACGCCCCGTTCCGCTGCCGCGTGGTCCTGATCGCCGGGTTCCTGGACGACGACTCCTACGACGCGCTGGTGGCCGGCACCACCTTTGTCGTCAACGCGTCGCACGGCGAGGGCCAGTGCCTGCCGCTGATGGAGTTCATGTCCGCCGGCAAGCCGGCGATCGCGCCGCGCAACACCGCGATGGCGGATTATGTCGACGAGCGGTGCGCGTTTGCGCTGCGCTCCTCGCGCGAGCCGTGCGCCTGGCCGCACGACGACCGCGAGCTGTACCGGACGCTGCGCTGGCGCATCGATTTCGGCACGCTGGTCGCAGCCTACGCGGACAGCTACCGGGTCGCCGTGGCCGAGCCGGCGCGCTACCTCGCCATGTCCGTGGCAGCGCAGGAATCGCTGCGGCGGCACTGCTCGCGCGCCGTGGTCTAGCAGCGCCTGCGTGCCGTGCTCGGGATGGAGCTCAGCCTCGTGGACGCGGCGGATTGAACCACCTGGCGAAACTGGACGCGCCGGCGGTCTCGGTGCCGGGTCCGCGCCGGCGCATCGACGACATCGAGCTCCTGCGCGGCATCGCCGTCGTCATGGTGGTGATCGAGCACCTGTCGCCGAACCTGGTGGTCTGGCACAGCGTGTTCCTCGACCGGCTCGGGCGCTGCTGGCACGGCTGGCCCGGGGTCGACCTGTTCCTGGCGATCTCCGGCTTCGTGATCGGCCGCGGCCTGCTGCCGATGGCGGCGATGCGGGACCGAATGGGCTTCCTGAACCACACCCTCGCGTTCTGGACCCGCCGCGCCTGGCGGCTGCTGCCGCTGGCCTGGCTGTGGCTGTTGCTGCCGCTGCTGGCCAGCCTCGCCTTCAACCGGAGTGCTGCGTTCGACAGCTGGATCGTCAACTACCGCAACCTGGTCGCGGCGCTGCTCGACGTCGCCAATCTCCGTCTCGCCGAAACCTTCGGCAGCTCGCCGTCCGGCACCACGTTCCCGTACTGGAGCCTGTCGCAGGAGGAACAGTTCTACCTCCTGCTGCCGCTGCTGGTGTTCGTGTTCCGGCGCCGCCTGCCCTGGCTGCTCGGGCTCCTGGTGGCGCTGCAGTTCGCAGCGCCGCACCGGCCGATGGCGATGATGACGCGCACCGGCGCGCTGGCGCTGGGCGTGCAGCTGGCCGCCTGGAGCCGGACCGCGTCGTGGCGCCTGTGCGAGCCGGCGGCGC
>CAXUEL010000218.1:0-6070 GCA_964249915.1 uncultured Acetobacteraceae bacterium
GCTCCGGCCTGGCCCCGGTGGTGATGGAGCGGGTGCGGGTGACGGTGAACGGGCAGGAGCGGGTGCTGACGCTGGACGCGCGCACCACGCTGCTGGACATGCTGCGCGAGCACCTGCACCTCGCCGGCTCCAAGAAGGGCTGCGACCACGGCCAGTGCGGCGCCTGCACGGTGCTGGCGGACGGGCAGCGGATCAACGCGTGCCTGAGCCTGGCGGTGATGCACGACGGCGGCGCGGTGACCACGATCGAGGGGCTGGCGCAGGACGAATCGCTGCATCTGATGCAGCAGGCCTTCCTGACGCATGACGGCTACCAGTGCGGCTACTGCACGCCGGGGCAGATCTGCTCGGCGATCGGGATGCTGCAGGAGCACAAGGCGGGCTGGCCGAGCTGGGTGACGGCGGACCTGACGGCGCCGCCGGCGCTGACCGACCTCGAGCTGCGCGAGCGCATGAGCGGCAACATCTGCCGGTGCAGCGCCTATCCCAACATCGTCGCGGCGATCCGCGAGGTCGAGGGCGGAGGGCACGACGCGGGGCATGCCGATGCCGGGCATGCTGCTGTCGGGCGCCCCGCTGCCGGGCGCAAGGTGCCGGCATGAGGAGCTTCGCCTATGACCGGGCCGGCAGCCCGCAGGGCGCGGCGCAGGCGGGCGCGTCGTCCGGCGCCGCCTTCATCGCCGGCGGCACCAACCTGCTCGACCTGATGAAGCTGGAGGTGGAAACGCCGAGCCGGCTGGTCGACCTCGGGCGGCTCGACCCGGGCGGGGTGCAGCCGACCGCCGACGGGGGCCTGCGGATCGGCGCCGGGGTGAGCAACAGCGCGCTGTCGGCGGACCCGACGGTGCGGGCGCGCTATCCGCTGCTGGCGCAGGCGCTGCTGGCCGGAGCCTCGCCGCAGCTGCGCAACCGCGCGACCACGGCGGGCAACCTGCTGCAGCGCACGCGCTGCGTGTATTTCTACGACACCGCCAGCGCCTGCAACAAGCGGGTGCCGGGCACCGGCTGCGACGCGATCGGCGGCGTGAACCGCATGAACGCGGTGGTCGGCACCAGCAGCGCCTGCATCGCGGCGCACCCGTCCGACATGGCGGTGGCGATGATGGCGCTGGACGCGACGATCGAGACGGTGACCGCGAGCGGGTCGGGCCGTCGCATCCCGATCGGCGGCTTCTACCGGCTGCCGGGGAACACGCCGCACCTGGACACCGTGCTGCAGCCCGGCGAGCTGATCACCGCCGTCACCCTGCCGCCGCCGCCGCCCGGGGTGCAGGGGTATCGCAAGATACGCGACCGGGCGTCGTACGCGTTCGCGCTGGTGTCGGTGGCGTCGATCGTGGACGGGTCGGACGGCCGGATCCGGCAGGCGCGCTTCGCCTGCGGCGGCATCGCGCCGCGGCCGTGGCGGGTCGAGGCGGCGGAAGCGGCGCTGGCTGGCGCCGCAGCGGACGGCCCGTCGCTGGACCGGGCCTGCGACCTGCTGCTGCAGGGCGCGGCCGGGCATGGCTACAACGACTTCAAGATCCCGATGATCCGGCGCCTGCTGACCCACGTGGTGGCGCAGGCGGCGGGCAGCGGTCAGGAGCAGCGCAATGGCTGACGGGACGCCCAAGGGCCTACGCGAGCCGAGCCTGGCCGGGCCGTTCGGACCGGGGATCGACCGCGTCGACGGCCGGCTGAAGGTGACGGGGCAGGCACCCTACGCCTACGAGTACCGCGGCCAGGAGTACGGCGGTCCGGAGCCGCTGGTGGGCTACATCGTGCAGGCGACGATCGCCACCGGGCGGGTGGCGTCGATCGACGACTCCGTCGCCAGCCGCGCTCCCGGAGTGCGGCTGATCCTGACCCACGACAACGCGCCGCCGCAGGCGCCGTGGGGGCCGCTGGTGGCGCAGGACCGGTTCGGACGGTCGCAGCCGGTGCTGGGCAGCGACCAGGTCAGGCACTACGGCGAGCCGGTCGCCTTCGTGGTCGCCGACAGCTTCGAGCAGGCGCGGGCGGCGGCGATGGCGCTGGTGGTCCACTACGAGGCGGACGTGCCGCAGGCCGACCTCGCGCGGCACCTGGACCAGGCGAAGGTGCTGTCCAAGATGGACGGCGGGGAAAGCCCGGTCAGCGACGTCGGCGACCCGGCCAAGGCGTTCGCCGCGGCGCCGGTGCGCGTCGACCTGCACTACGACACCGACTACCAGAGCCACGCGCAGATGGAGCCGCACGCCAGCCTGGCGCTGTGGGACGGGCCGAAGCTGACGATCTGGTGCTCGTCGCAGATGGTGGACAGCCACCAGCGCGGGGTGGCGGCGACGCTGCAGATGTCGACCGCCAACGTGCGGATCGTCAGCCGCTACATCGGCGGCGGGTTCGGCGGCAAGCTGCCGTACTACGCCGACCAGATCCTGGCGGCCCTGGCGGCGAAGCGGCTCGACCATCCGGTCAAGGTGGCGCTGACCCGGCAGCAGATGTTCCACGTCACCAGCCACCGCACGCAAACGTTCCAGCACCTCCAGCTCGGCGCGGACCATGACGGCGCGTTGCAGTCGATGAACCACGAGGCGTGGGTGCAGACCGCGCGCTACGACAACTTCGTCGAGAACGTGGGGCAGCCGACGCGCGGGCTGTACGCGTCGCCCAACATTTCCACCCTGCACAAGGTGGCCAAGCTCGACCTGCCGCAGTCGGATTCGATGCGGGCCCCCGGCGACGCGCCGGGCGCGCTCGGGCTGGAATGCGCCATGGACGAGCTGGCGGAGCAGCTCGGCATGGACCCTGTGGCGCTGCGGCTGAAGAACGACACCATGGTCCACCCGACCAGCCACCAGCCCTACACCACGCGCCACCTCGCCGAGTGCCTGAAGGCGGGTGCGAAGCAGTTCGGCTGGGAGCGGCGGCCGGCGCGGCCCGGCACGATCCGGGACGGCGAGTGGCTGATCGGCTACGGCATGGCGTCGGCATATCGCGGCAACATGCTGCGCGACGCGTCGGCGGAGGTGACGCTGGGGGCCGACGGCGTGCTGGTGGTGCGGCTCGCCATGACCGACATCGGCACCGGCACCTACACCGTGCTGACGCAGATCGCCGCGGAAAGCACCGGGCTGCCGGTGGAGAAGGTGCGCGTGCTGATGGGCGACACCAGGTTCCCGCCCACCGCCGGCTCGGGCGGCTCGTTCGGGGCGGAAACCTCCGGTTCGGCGGTGTTCCGGGCGTGCGAGGCGCTGCGCGGCCGCCTGGCCGACGCGGCGCTCGCCGATCAGCGCTCGCCACTGCATGGTGCCGACATGACGCAGGTCGCGTTCGCGGACGGCCGGATCTCGGCCGGCGATGCCGGGGAGGAGCTGGGCGCGCTGGCCGGGCGGATCTCGCCGGACGGGGTGACGGCGCAGGGCAAGGTGTCCAAGGCCGAGAAGCCGCAGGGCAAGGCGGAGGCCTCGTTCGGGGCGCACTTCGCCGAGGTCGGCGTCAACATGGTCACCGGCGAGGTGCGCATGCGCCGGATGGTCGGCGTGTTCTCGGTGGCGCGGGTGCTGAACGCCAAGACGCTGCGCTCGCAGCTGCTGGGGGGCATGATCTGGGGCCTGAGCGCGGCGCTGATCGAGGGCAACCAGGTCGACGTGCGCCGGGGCTTCTTCGCCAACCACGACCTCGCCAACTACCACGTGCCGATCCAGGCCGACGTCGGCGCGGTCGAGGTCACGGTGCTGGCGGAAACCGACCCGGTGGTGAACCCGATCGGGGTGAAGGGTGCCGGCGAGCTGGGGATCTGCGGCTCGGCCGCCGCGGTGGCGAACGCGGTGTACAACGCGACCGGCGTGCGCATGCGCAGCTTCCCGATCACCCCGGACAAGCTGCTGCCGCACCTGCCGCCGGTGCTGTCGGTTTGAGATCCCGTCACTGCGACGTTAACCATTCGACACGCAAGGCTCGTTGCACGCGTGCGGGGCGTCTGTTCTGATCGACGCGATGGACAGGCTCAGCCCCCTTCAGGACGCGGAACCGGTGATACCGGGCGCCGGCGGCGCGTCGGCGGGACGCACCACGCTGTATGCGATGCTGGCGGTGATGCTGGCGGCCGGCGCCTGGGTCCGCTTCAACGACCAGATCGCGACGGTGGCGCCGGGCCTCGCCGCACCCGCGGCGGCAGTGGCGCAGGGGACGGCGGCGGAGCCTGCGGTGCATGGGCTGCTGGAGCTGGGACTGATGCCGCGCGCGGCCGAGCCGGCAGCCGTCGCCGGGATGGGCCTTCCCGCCTCGGACGCCACGGCGATGCTGGGCGCGCTGCAGCGCAACCGCCTGCGCCTCGTGCAGATGCCGCTGTTCGACGCCGGGCTGTCGGCGCCGGACGGCACCGACAACGGCCGCACCGTGCTGGTCAGCTCCGGCGGCTATGCCAGGCTGGTCAGGATCGGACGGCAGCCGGTGGTGGTGACGCTGCCGATCGACCGCGTCGGCACGGTGACGTTCCAGGTGCCGGCACGCGAGTCGGGGGCGCTGCCGGCGTCCGGGCTCGGCATCGGCGCGATCACCGCGACCGGCCCGGTGCGGTTGCCCGACCTGGCCGAAGGGCAGGCGCTCGACGTCGGGGTGATGGCGCAATGAAGGGCCTGATGGCGGGGGCGACCCGGCTGATGCCGGTGATGATGCTGGCGTTCCTGACGCTGGCGGTGGTGCAGATCCTGGTGCAGCTGCACGTGTCCCCGGCGCACCTGCTGGACCTCGTGCTATCCCTGGTCACGCGGCTCGGGCCGCTCTACGCCGGCGGCGGCGCGCTGCTGTGGGGCCTGGTGCTGGGCGGGATCGGCTACGAGTGGCGTGCCGGCATCGTGGAGCGTCGGGAACGACGGGCCGGCCTCGGCTACCGCAACGGGGCCTGGGCGCGACGAAGACAACGGGGATGGATGATGGACGTTCTGGCCCGCCTGACCAACCGCGACGCGCTCGAGGACATGCTGTCGAAGCAGGACAAGGCGACGGTGATCGACGCGGTGGCGCTGTCGGCGACGCTGCGCTCGCAGGTGATCGGGCAGGACGGGGTGTGCGAGGACGTGGCGCAGCAGCTGCGCCGCCGCCTGGCGCTGCAGGTGCGCGGCAAGCCGGTGGGGATCTTCCTGCTGGCGGGGCCGCCCGGCACCGGCAAGACCTACCTGGCCAAGCGGCTGGCGGCGGCGCTCGGACGAAAGCTGCTGCACTTCGACATGACGCAGATGAGCGCGCCGCACGCGGCGACGCAGCTGTTCGGCAGCCCCAAGGGGTATGTCGGATCGGACAGCTACGGCAAGCTGACCGGGGGCCTGAAGGAGACGCCGGATGCGGTGGTGCTGCTCGACGAGATCGAGAAGGCGCATCCCGACGTGTTCAAGAAGTTCCTCAGCGCGTGGAACGACGGGCACGTGACGGAAGCGTCGGTGGGCACCCAGGTGTCGACCACGCGGGCGATCTTCGTGCTGACGTCGAACATCGCTACCGACGCGCTGAGCGAGATCGCCGACCGGTTCGCCGGCGACCCGGAGGCGATGCGTCAGGCTTCGGTGGACGCGCTGCGCATGGCGGGCTTCGCGCCGGAGGTGCTGAACCGGCTCGACCGGATCTTCGTGTTCCGGGCGCTGGGCGGGCTGGACGTGGCGCGGGTGGCGGCGCTGGAGATCGAGGCGATGATCGCCAGCTACGGGCTCGACATCGCCGCCGGCGGGATCGACCCGGCGCTGCTGTTCGAGGTGATGCAGAAGCAGGACCGGCTGGGCCAGGGCGCCAGCGCCCGCGACCTGGTGCGCTCGATCGAGGAGATGGTCAGCGACGGGCTGATCGAGGCCAGACAGCAGGGCGCGCGCCGGGTGCGCCTGGAGAAGGGCGAGACCGGCATCGTGACCCGGATCGCCGACCTGCAGGCGCCGGACCGCGCGGCGCCGGCGGCGCTGGCGGCGGACCACTGAGCCGGCCGGGATCCCGGCGGGCGGCGGTCGCGGCATGTCGGTGATCGGCCGTCTTTGGCGGCGGGCGCCGAAGTGGCGCGCCTGCGTGGTGACGGCGGTCGCCTTCACCGGGCTCGGCGTGATGTTCCCGCCCGCGCTGCCGCACC
>CAXUEL010000219.1:0-6052 GCA_964249915.1 uncultured Acetobacteraceae bacterium
GCGCCTATCTCGGCCTGTCCGACCGCGGCCGCCTCGCGCCCGGCCTGCGCGCCGACTTCGTGGTGCTGGACCCGGCGATGCGGCCGGTCGAGGTTTGGGCCGGCGGGCGCCGGGTGGCGTGACGACCGCCCTCAGGGCGCGGGCGTATAGCCCCTCCATAGCCACGCCAGCGCGCCGGGCAGGGTCTGCGCCTCGGTCGCCGGGTCGACGTGGCCGGCGTTGCGGGAGAACACGAACTGGTACTGGTAGTCCTTGGCCGCCAGCACCGCCGCCATGCGCTCGTCGGCCAGCGTCCAGTCGTGCATGCCGTCCGCCATGTTGCGCACGTAGTAGAACAGGTCGCGGTCGCCGGTCTCGAACCAGAACCGGATCGGCCTGGCCGGGCTGTTCGGGATCAGCGGCGACCCGGTGGGCTCGGTCGAGGGCGCGACGCCGTGTCCCGACACCGCGAGCCCCGGCCGGTGCGGCCCCGGCCACGGGTCGTGGAACTCCCAGGCGCCGCCCGGCAGCGCCGGGTCGTGCGGCCATTGCTGGTTCACCATGGTCGGCGAGTAGGCCAGCACCCGGTGGTAGAGCTCGGGATGGAACCACGCCATCGCGAACGCGGCCGACCCGCTGGAGCTGAACCCCATGGTGGCGCGGCCGTCCGGATCGCGCGTCAGGCGCACCCCGGCGCTGCGCTCGACCAGCGGCAGCACCTCGCGCTCGACCCATTCGGCATAGGCGCCGGACACGGTGTCGTACTCGCGGCCGCGCTCGCTGCCCTGCGCGTCCTGGCCGCCGGCGCCGATGCCGATCGCCACCATCGGCGGCAGGCGGCCGGTGCCGATCATGGTGTCCAGGATGGTGAACAGCATGCGCTCGTTGAAGAAGCCGGTCGGGCTGCCGTCGCCGAACACGATGAACGGCGCGTCGCTGCCCGGACGGTACTGCGCCGGCACGTACACGTCGACCTGCCGGCTCCAGTTTCCGGCATGGCTGGCCGGGACCAGCAGGTTGGACGGGTCGCCGGGCGCCGTCGCCGCGGTGTTGATCGCGCTGTTGCGGCAGCCCGGCACGTCGTCGCGGATCACCCCGGGCCGGTAGATCACGCTGTCGGCCGACGACATGCCGAACGAATGCACCGTGCCGTGCGGCAGGTCGGGCCGGGACACCGTTTCGGGCGCGGCGGGATGGGTCGGGCCGATGACGAAGTTGCCGTTGCGGTCGGGCGGCGGCAGCGCGCCGTCGGGCAGCGCGGTGGCCGGAGGATAGGCCGGGTTGGCCGGGTCGCGGGTCGGCGGCGTGGTGTGCAGGTCCAGGCCGGCGACGTCGACGAAGAACGGCGCCGCGGGGTCGGTCGTGTTGGCGCCGGGCGGGACCGACGCGTTGCCCGGCGGGCAGGCCGCGAACGCGTCGGGAAGGATGAGGCCGGACATCAGCATTCCGATCAGGGCTGCGTGTTTCATCGCCGGTCCTCCGCCGCGCCGGGCCTTGTTCGTCAGTCCTGCAGCGTCTTGGCGCCGACCACGTCGAGCCGGCTGACCCGCGCCGGCCGGGCCAGCAGGGCGCTGGACTGCCGCATCAGCATCGTCGCCCCGGCACCGGCCAGGTGCGCGCGTCGGCTCGCCTCGTCGGGGAAGGCCTCGAAGATCTCGAACACCCGGCGGCTCAGCCGGGTGCCGTACCAGGGCAGGGTGCCCGGCTCCTGCCGGGCCTGGTCCAGGATGCCGAGCAGCAGCCGCTCCACCTCGGCCTCGCGTCCCTTGCGCGCCTCGAGGCGGATGTGCAGCGCCTTCGCCGTGCTGGAGCCCTTGCGTCCGGCGATGCGCACCGGCCGGTGCCCGCCGCCGCCGAACCAGCGCGACAGCAGGACGCTGGTGCCGGCCAGGATGGCGCCGGCGGCGACCGGATGCAGCCGCGCCTCGGTGTAGAGGCTGACCTTCTGCACCAAGCCCTCGTAGTTGCCGCGCTCGGACAGCTCGCCGGTGGCGGTGTCGAGGTTGCTGCGGTCCCTGGCGCGGCGCGGCGTCCGGCCGGTCGGGGTGCCGGGGATGATCGTCTTCTCCATGAACCGGTCGGTCAGGCCGGGGGCGATGTGGCCGAGTGCCGCCACCACCCGTCCGCCGCCGCCGACATACACGTCGCGCACCGGGTTCTCGGCCGCGTGCAGGATCGCACGCGCCACCGCGTCGGGCGCGTAGACCAGCGGAACGTGCTGCGGCTCGGAGGCGAGGTAGTTCCTGGCGTTGGGAACAAACGGGGTGTCGATCTGCGCCGGCTTGATCAGGGTGACGGAGACCGGGACGCCCTCGTCCTCCAGCTCCATGCGCAGCGCCTCGGTGAAGCCCTTGATCGCGTGCTTCGACGCGCAATAGATCCCCTGCAGCGGCACGGCGCGCTCCGACACCTCGCTGCCAAGGTTGATCAGGGCGCCGCCGCCGCGCTGCCTCAGGTGCGACAGGGCGACGCGGGAGCCGTGCACGATGCCCCAGAAGTTGGTCTCGAACAGGGCGCGCATGTCGGCGATCGACACGTCGGCAGTCGCGCCGTAGAGGCCGACGCCGGCGTTGTTGATCCAGGTGTCGTAGCCGCCGAAGGTGGCGATCGCGTGCTGCGAGATCGCGTCGATGCCGGCCTCGGTGGACACGTCGGCGATCACGGCGCTGGCGGTGCCACCCGCCTGCCCGATCTCGGCCGCGAGCGTCGCCAGCGCGTCGCCGCTGCGGGCCGCCAGCACCACCCGGGCACCGCGCCTCGCCGCCATGCGTGCGGTGACGAGGCCGATCCCGGACGAGGCGCCGGTGACGACCACCGTCTGCTCTGCGAGCGGCTTGAGCGGAACCTTCATCCTCATGGCGCGGTCGTCCTGGTCCGGGGCGGCTTCGGCGGGCGCCGGGGTTCTATTCGGCGTCCTCGAAGGTGACCGCCACGTCGGCGTTGGCGGACAGGCGCACGGTGCCGTCCTCGACCTCGGCAACCAGGGCGGCCGGGATGAAGTGGTGCTTCCCGTCGCTGGAGTCGTTCCTGGTCAGCTTGATCCGGTCACCCTGGAGGTGGTCCACGGTGCCGACGTGCACGCCGTCGGCGCCGATCACCTCGGCATGCTCCTTGATCTGCGACAGGTCGGTCATGGTCGGCATCCTTGCGTTGATGCCGGTCCCAACGCCCGGTGCGGCGATCGGGTCGATCAACCTGTCGTGTCGCCCGGGTCCGCCGCGGTCACCTGGCCTCGGCCAGCAGGTCCGGCCGGGCGCGGCTGTTCTCGTTCAGGTCGGCGAGGCTGATCGGGTACTCGCCGGTGAAGCAGGCGTCGCAGTAGAACGGCCGGGCGGCGTCGCGGCCTTCCGGGCGGCCCAGGGCGCGGTAGAGCCCGTCCAGCGAGATGAAGGCGAGGCTGTCGGCGCCGATCAGCCGCGCCATCTCGTCGCAGTCGTGGTTGGCGGCCAGCAGCTTGCCGCGCTCCGGCGTGTCGATGCCGTAAAAGCAGGAATGGGTGGTGGGCGGCGAGGAGATGCGCATGTGCACCTCGGACGCGCCGGCGGCACGCACCATCTCGACGATCTTGCGGCTGGTGGTGCCGCGCACGATCGAGTCGTCCACCAGGATCACCCGCTTGCCGGCGATCATGGCGCGGTTGGCGGAATGCTTCAGCTTGACGCCCAGGTTGCGGATCTGGTCGGTCGGCTCGATGAAGGTGCGGCCGACGTAGTGGTTGCGTATGATGCCGAGCTCGAACGGGATGCCGCTCGACACCGAGTAGCCCATCGCCGAGGGCACGCCGGAATCCGGCACCGGCACGATCACGTCGGCCTCGACCGGGCTTTCGCGTGCCAGCTCCACGCCGATGCGCTTGCGCGCCTCGTACACCCCGTAGCCGTCCAGCACCGAGTCGGGGCGGGCGAAGTAGATGTACTCGAACACGCAGAACCGGGCGTCGCGCTCGCCGAACGGGCGGATCGAGCGCACGCCGTCGTGGTCGATCACGACGATCTCGCCCGGCTCGACGTCGCGCACGAACTCGGCGCCGACGATGTCCAGCGCGCAGGTCTCGCTCGCCAGCACCCAGGCCGGCCTGGCGCCGGGCTGGCCTTCCTTGGATTGGTCGATCCGGCCCAGGATCAGCGGCCGCACGCCGAGCGGGTCGCGCACCCCGATCAGCGCCTCCTGGCTCAGCACCACCAGCGAATAGGCGCCCAGCACCTGCTTCAGCGCGTCGGTCAGCCGGTCGGTGACGGTGGTGTACAGGCTGATGGCGATCAGGTGGATGAACACCTCGCTGTCGGTGGTGGACTGGAAGATGCAGCCGCGCCGCACCAGGGCGCGGCGCAGGCTGGCGGCGTTGGTGAGGTTGCCGTTGTGGCCCACCGCCAGGCCGCCGAACTCGAACTCGGCATACAGCGGCTGGACGTTGCGTATCAGGGTGGCGCCGGTGGTGGCGTAGCGGTTGTGCCCGACCGCGGCGTGGCCGGGCAGGCCGCCGATGATGCGGGCGTCGCCGAACACGTCGCCGACCAGGCCGAGGCCCTTGTGGGTGTGGAAGCGGCTGTCCGGACCGTCCTCGGAGAAGGACACGATGCCGGTCGCCTCCTGGCCCCGGTGCTGCAGCGCGTGCAGCCCGAGCGCGGTCATGGCGCCTGCGTCGTGCGCGTTCCAGATCCCGAACACGCCGCATTCCTCGTGCGGATGGTCGTCGTCGTGCGGGCCGGTCGGTTCGCCGATCGAAGCGGTCATGTCAAACTCCTGCCGAAGGTCGGACGCACGGCTCATGGGGCGCTCGCGTCCGTGGAGGACGGCGTGGCGAGGTCGGGGCGGAACCGCTCCGGCAGGCGCACCGCGACGAAGGCGGCGCCCGCGCGGACATAGGGCAGGGAGTGGCTGGCGGTCAGCGCGTGCGGCCAGCCGGCCTCTGGCAGCAGCGGCACCGCCACCAGATAGGCGATCGCCAGCACCGCGAAGCCGCGCAGCACGCCGAAGCCGAAGCCGGCCAGCCGGTCCAGCCCGCCGAGCAGGGAGCCGCGCACCAGTCCGCCCAGCGCCGCCGCGACCAGCAGGAAGGCGATCAGCAGCACCCCGAACACCACCAGGAACGCCACCGGGTCGGCGATCGACGCGTCGCCGATCAGGCGGCGGGCGAACGGCTCCGCCTCGGGGCTGAACCGGACCGCCAGCAGGGCGGCGGCGATCCAGGCGCACAGCCCCAGCGCCTCGCGCACGAAGCCGCGCAGCAGCCCGACCAGCGCCGACAGCAGCAGCAGCGCCAGCACCAGCAGGTCGGCCCAGTTCACGCGCCGGGGTCCTCCGTCGGGCCGCCGGCGCAGCGAATCGGGATCGGCGGGAACGCGGTCCGGATGGGGCTGGGAAGGAGGATCACGATGCCGGCTATATCGTCCTGCCGGCGCGCCGGCGCCAGTCCCGTGTTGCCGCGCCGGCTCAGGTCTGCCCCTCGCCGGGAGCGTTCCGGCAGGACGGGGCGGATCAGGGCAGCTTGGTGCTGTCCACCCGCCAGGGCTTGAGCAGGCGGCGCGGCACCTGGCTTTGCGCCTGGTTGAGCTGCATCAGCAGGCTGCCGAGCTGCTCGCGCTTGTGCAGCTCGATCCAGATCTCGTCGGGCGACAGGCCGCAGGCGGCCCACAGCGACACCAGGGTCTCGAGCAGGTCGGCGCTGCGCCGCACCACCTCGCCGCGATGCGCGCCCAGCGTGTCGGCCACGCACTGCATCGCCTGCTCGCCCAGCGCCTGCGCGAGCTGCCTGATCCGGACCGGGTCGGCCGGCTGCGCCGCGTCGGCCGGTTGCGCCTGCCACAGGACGGACAGGACGCTGTCCGCGTCGGGGTGCTGCCGCATCTGCCGCCTCCGGTTGCCGCCGCATCCTGTTCCATCCCCGCCGCCCTGGCGACGCGTCCGCGTGTCGGCGGGGATGGAACAGGATGCGGCCCGCCGGTCGCGGCGGCGGGGATCCCCGGCACCGGCGCAAGCCTGTCCGGCGACGCCGCATGATGCGGCGAACCGGGCGTCATGCCCCTCCCGACGGCGTGCAGGTGCCGGGGATCCCCGCCGCCGCGACCGGCGG
>CAXUEL010000220.1:0-5947 GCA_964249915.1 uncultured Acetobacteraceae bacterium
GGCGCGGGCTGCGCAGGAGCGGCGGGCGGCGGGGGAGCGTGCTCACGCGGGGATGGCGCCGGCCCCGCTGCCGCCGGCGCCCGCCCGCACGGCCGGGTCAGACGGAGTAGTACATCTCGAACTCGGCCGGGTGCGGCGTGTGCTCGAACCGGTACACCTCCTGCCACTTGACCTCGCAGTAGGCCTCGATCTGGTCGCGGGTGAACACGTTGCCGGCGAGCAGGAACTCGTGGTCGGCCTCCACCGCCTGCAGGGCCTCGCGCAGCGAGCCGCACACGGTGGGGATCTCCTTCAGCTCCTCCGGCGGCAGGTCGTACAGGTCCTTGTCCATCGCCTCGCCGGGATGGATCTTGTTGGCGATGCCGTCCAGCCCGGCCATCAGCATCGCGGCGAAGGCGAGGTAGGGGTTGGCGGTGGGATCGGGGAAGCGGACCTCGACCCGCTTGGCCTTGGGGCTGGTCGCGTACGGGATTCGACACGAGGCGGAGCGGTTGCGCGCCGAGTAGGCCAGCAGCACCGGCGCCTCGAAGCCCGGGATCAGCCGCTTGTACGAGTTGGTGGACGGGTTGGTGAAGGCGTTCAGCGCCTTGGCGTGGCGGATGATGCCGCCGATGTAGTACAGCGCGGTGTCGCTGAGGTCGGCATAGCCGTTGCCGGCCATGGTCGGGCGGCCGTCCTTCCAGATCGACTGGTGCACGTGCATGCCCGAGCCGTTGTCGCCGTGGATCGGCTTGGGCATGAATGTCGCGGTCTTGCCGTAGCTGTGGGCGACGTTGTGCACGCAGTACTTGTAGATCTGCAGGAAGTCGGCCGCCTTCACCAGGGTGGTGAACTTGGTGCCGAGCTCGTGCTGCGACTGCGCCACCTCGTGGTGGTGCTTCTCGATCGGCAGGCCCATCTCGCCCATGGTGGACAGCATCTCGGCGCGCAGGTCGTGCTCGCTGTCGACCGGCGCCACCGGGAAGTAGCCGCCCTTCACCGTCGGGCGGTGGCCCATGTTGCCTTCCGGGTAGTCCTTGAGCGAGGCGCCCGGCCCCTCGATGCTCTCGAGGTGGTAGGAGGCGAAGTTGGGCCCGGTGCCGAACTTGACGCTGTCGAAGATGAAGAACTCGGCCTCGGGGCCGAAGAAGGCGGTGTCGCCGATGCCGGTGGACTTCAGGTACGCCTCGGCCAGCTTGGCGGTGCCGCGCGGGTCGCGGGCGTAGGGCTGGCCGGTGGACGGCTCGACGATGTCGCAGAACAGGATCATCTGCGGCTTGGCCGAGAACGGGTCCATCACCGCGCTGTCGGGGTCGGGCATCAGGATCATGTCGCTCTCGTTGATCGCCTTCCAGCCGGCGATCGAGGAGCCGTCGAACATGATGCCGTCGCGGAACACGTCCGCGTCGATGGTCGACACGTGCTGGGTGGTGTGGTGCCACTTGCCCCTGGGGTCGGTGAAGCGCAGGTCGACGTACTCGACCGAATGCTCCTGCAGCAGCTCCATCACCTTGGCGACGCGGGCCTCTGCCCCGCCGCCGGGAACGGGCGCTGGTGCGGCGGGCGGGGGAGGTGACGCTTTCTTGGCCATCCGGGTGCTACCTGCTGTCTGGACGGCCGCTCCGCGCGGCGGCCCTGGGGGTGTCGGGGGAGATGCGGCATCGGCCGCCGCCCGGCGGAGCGGCGATCGTGCCATGCGACGATAATCGATCGTTGCGACGCCGCAAGCCGTGTCGGGCGTGCCGGGTGACGCTAGATCGCGTCCTCGCCGCGCTCGCCGGTGCGGATGCGGACCACCTCCTCCAGGCTGTAGACGAAGATCTTGCCGTCGCCGATGCGACCGGTGCGGGCGGCGTCGACGATCGCCTCCACCGCGCGCTCGGCGATGGCGTCGTCGCACACCACCTCGATCTTCATCTTGGGCAGGAAGTCGACCACGTATTCGGCGCCGCGGTACAGCTCGGTGTGGCCCTTCTGCCGGCCGAAGCCCTTGGCCTCGGTGACGGTCAGGCCCTGCAGGCCGATCTCGTGCAGCGCTTCCTTCACCTCGTCGAGCTTGAACGGCTTGATGATGGCCTCGATCTTCTTCATCGGCGAGGTTCCAGGTGGCCGTCGTACGTTGCCACGCGCCGCGGGCCGCGGCAATCACGGCCGCCCTGCCTGGCCCGCCGCCGCCGACAGATGGAGCTCGAAGTTTCGCGATGAAGACACCGAACCGACTGCTCGCCGACGCGCCGACCACCATCTTCACCGTGATGTCGGCGCTGGCGGCGCGGCACGACGCGATCAACCTCGGCCAGGGCTTCCCCGACACCGAGGGGCCGGCCGACATGGTCCGGGTGGCCGCCGACGCGCTGCTGGACCACCGCAACCAGTACGCGCCGCTCACCGGGCTGCCGGAGCTGCGGGACGCGGTGGCGCGGTCGAACCGGCGCTTCTACGGGCTGGAGGTCGACCCCCTGACCGAGGTGGTGGTGACCTCGGGCGCCACCGAGGCGCTGGCGGCGTCGCTGGCCGCCCTGGTCGAGCCGGGCGACGAGGTGGTGCTGTTCGAGCCGCTCTACGACACCTACCTGCCGGCGGTGCGGCTGCTGGGCGGGGTGCCGCGCCTGGTCCGGCTGTCGCCGCCGGACTGGCGGCTGCCCCGCGCCGAGCTGGAGGCGGCGTTCGGGCCGCGCACCAAGGCGGTGCTGCTGAACACGCCGATGAACCCGTCGGGCAAGGTGTTCGACGCGGACGAGCTGGCGCTGCTGGCCGGGCTGCTGCAGCGGCACGACGCGTATGCGATCTGCGACGAGGTGTACGAGCACCTGACCTTCGAGGGCGTCCGGCACGTGCCGCTGATGACGCTGCCCGGGATGCGGGAGCGCTGCGTGCGGATCGGCAGCGCGGGCAAGAGCTTCTCGCTGACCGGCTGGAAGGTGGGCTACGCGACCGCGCCGGCGCCGCTCGCCGCGGTGATCGCCAAGGCGCACCAGAACCTCACCTTCGCCACCCCGCCCAACCTGCAGCGCGCGGTCGCCTACGGGCTGGACAAGGACGCGGACTATTTCGACGCGCTCGGGCGGGACCTCGAGGCCAAGCGCGACCGGCTCGCGGACGGGCTGTCCGGGCTCGGCTTCGGGGTGCTGCCGTCGCATGGGAGCTACTTCCTGGTCGCCGACATCCGCCGGTTCGGCCGCGAGGACGACGCGGCGTTCTGCCGGCGCATCACCGAGCGGGCCGGGGTGGCGGCGATCCCGGTGTCGGCGTTCTACGGCGCGCCGGACGCCCCGGACCACTACGTGCGCTTCGCCTTCTGCAAGCGAGAGGCGGTGCTGGACGAAGCACTCGGCCGGCTGCGCGCCCATCTCGCGTGAACGATGTTCACGGACGCGCATGGCGATTGACGGGACGGGGCCGTCCTTTTAAACCCGGCGCCGTCGTGTGGCGGACGTAGCTCAGCTGGTAGAGCGCCAGGTTGTGGTCTTGGATGTCGCGGGTTCGAGCCCCGTCGTTCGCCCCAGCACGATCCCGCCGAAAGCATGAGCGGCACCGTGGCCGTGGTCCTGGCCGGCGGTGCCGCGCGCCGGCTGGGCGGGGTCGACAAGACGCTGGTCGGGATCGGCGGCGTCCCGGTCCTGTCCCTGATCCTCGAGCGGCTGCGGCCGCAGCTGGACCGGGTGGCGCTCGGCGCCAATGGCGATCCGGCGCGGTTCGCGTCCTTCGGGCTGACGGTGCTGGCGGACCGCAGGCAGGGGATCGGCCCGCTGGGCGGCCTGCTGCGCGCGCTGGACTGGGCGGCGGAGCAGGGGGCGGACTCTCTGCTGACGGTGCCGGGCGATACCCCGTTCATCCCGCGCGACCTGCTGGCTCGCCTGGCGCCGGCGCCGGCGGTGGCGGTGTCCGGCGGGCGCACGCATCACCTAGTGGCGCTGTGGCCGGTGTCGTGGCGCGACGCACTGGCGGACCACCTGGACGGGCTGCTGCCGGACGCGCCGCGCCGCGCGTTCGGGGTGCTGGCGTTCGCCGGCCCGCGGGACCTGCGCCAGGTGGGGTTCGCGAGCGGTCCGGTGGACCCGTTCTTCAACGTCAACACGCCGGAGGACCAGGCGCTCGCGCGGGCGATGCGTTCCTGATCAGGGCCCTGTGCCGGACAGCAGGAGGTTGTCGATCAGGCGGGTCGGCCCGAGGCGGGCGGCGAGCGAGACCAGCGCGCGGTCCCCGGCGCGGTCGAGCTCGCGCATCGTGTCCGGGTCGGCGACGCTGACGTAGTCGACGGCGAGGCCGGGATCGGCGCCGAGGGTGGTGCGGACCGCCGCGCGCAGCGCCGCCGCGTCGCGTTCGCCGGCGCGGAACAGCGCCTCGGCGGCCAGCAGGGCCCGGTGCAGCAGGGGCGCGCGGGCGCGCTGTTCGGGGGTCAGGTAGGCGTTGCGGCTGGACAGGGCGAGGCCGTCGTCGTCGCGCACGGTGTCGCCGACCACGATGGCGACCGGCAGGTCGAGGTCGCGCACCAGCCGGCGGATCACGGCACTCTGTTGCGCGTCCTTCCGGCCGAAATAGGCGCGGTCGGGCTGCACGATGTTGAGCAGCTTGGCCACCACGGTGGCGACGCCGGCGAAGTGGCCGGGCCGCACCGCGCCTTCCAGCGGCTCGGCGACCGGGCCGACGTCGATCCGGGTGGCGAAGCCGGGCGGGTAGATCTCGTCCGGTTGCGGCACGAACGCCAGGGTCGCGCCGGCCTGCTCCAGCAGGTGGAGGTCGCGCGGCAGGTCGCGCGGGTAGCGGGCCAGGTCCTCGTGCGGGCCGAACTGGGTCGGGTTGACGAAGATGCTGGCGGCGGCGGTGCCGCACTCGGCCAGCGCGCGCTCGACCAAAGACAGGTGGCCGCGATGCAGGAAGCCCATGGTCGGCACCAGGCCGAGCGTGCCGACCGCGCGGCGCGCGGCGCGGAAGGCGGCGACCGTGGACAGGACCTGCATCTAGCGCAGCGCCGCCGCGAGCTCGGCCTCGTCCATGCTGCTGCTCTGCGCCGCGGTGGGGAAGCGCCCGTCCTGCACCTCGGCGACGTACTGGCGCAGCGCGTCCTCGATCGCGGCGCCGATGGCGGCATAGCGCTTGGCGTGGCGCGGCGACTTGGCCGGATAAAGGCCGAGCAGGTCGTGCCAGACCTGCACCTGGCCGTCGCAGCCGGCGCCGGCGCCGATGCCGATGGTGGGGATGCGCAGGCGTCGCGACACCGCCTCGGCCAGCGGCGCCGGCACCAGCTCCAGCACCACGGCGAAGGCGCCGGCGGCTTCCAGGGCCAGCGCGTCGTCGAGCAGCTGCCGCGCCTCCGCGGCCGCCCTGGCCTGGACCCGCAGGCCGAGCTGGTGCTGCGCCTGCGGGGTCAGGCCGAGATGCCCCATCACCGGCACGCCGAGGGCGGTCAGCAGCCGGACGCTGGGCAGGATCGGCGCCCCGCCTTCCAGCTTGACCGCGCCCACGCCCGCCTCCTGCATCAGCCGGCGGGCGGAGGCGACCGCGTCGGCTTCGCTGGCATAGGTCAGGAACGGCAGGTCGCCGACCACCAGCGCCCTGACCGAGCCGCGCACCACCGCGGCGGCGTGGCGCACCATGTCGTCCAGCGTGACCGGCAGGGTGGTGTCGTGGCCGTGCACCACCATGCCCAGCGAGTCGCCCACCAGCAGCAGGGGCACGCCGGCGCGCTCGGCCAGGACGGCGGAGGGATGGTCGTAGGCGGTCAGCATGGCGATGCGCTCGCCCGCCTGCTTCATCTTCTGCACGTCGAGGCGGGTGAGCCGCATCGCTTCCTCCTGGTGCCGTGCCGGCAGCCGGCCGGGTTCCTCATGCTAGTCTGCGGCCGGCAGCGCCGGAAGGTGCGGTGCCCGGTCGGGGCCGGGGGAGACGATGGCGCCGCGATGCCGGGGGGGGGCCAGGCGGCCCGGGTCGAGCCGGGCCGCGCGGGCTCGGCCTCGTGGCGGTGTTG
>CAXUEL010000221.1:0-5943 GCA_964249915.1 uncultured Acetobacteraceae bacterium
CTCTACGATCAAGACAAATCCCGTCAAGTCGGCATCAAGCTTCCCTTCGCGGTCGAATGCACAGACATCGAGCAACGCCTGCGCGAGCGCGACGGCGACATACTCGCGGGCAACACGCTCGACTGGATCACGCGGGTTCGCATACAAGATCAGGGCATGACGCGCGAAGCGACGATCTCGCTCAACAAGCCGTTCGATTATCGCGGCTACCGTTTCTTCCAAGCCAGCTTCATCCCGCAAGGCAGCGCGCGCAAAGTGGACTTGAGATTCACGCCCGACGGCAGCGGCGCGCCGCAAGACGTGAGCATCAACCGCTACGGCGAGGGCGTGCGTCGGCTCCGGAGCGGGTCGGCAGGCGGGGACGGACGGTCATCGGCGGCCGCAGCATCCGGCGAACCGGCGCACGCGGCAAGAGCATGCACTGTTCCAGCCCGGCGCAAGCTGGTCTAGAACGGGCGTCGCCGGACGGTCCGACGAACCGCGGCCCATAGGGATCCGGCCGGACGCGGTCGGGAAGTCTGATCATGTTCAAGGGCTCGATCGTCGCCCTCATCACCCCCATGCAGCCGGACGGTGCCCTCGACGAGGCGGCGTTCGAGCGTCTGATCGGCTGGCAGATCGAGAGCGGCACCAGCGCGGTCGTGCCCACCGGCACCACCGGCGAAAGTCCCACCCTGACCGACGCGGAGCACCGTCGGCTGATCGACCTGGCGGTCCGCGCCGCCTCGGGCCGCGTCGGCGTGCTGGCCGGCACCGGCTCCAGCAGCACCGCCGAGGCCATCGCCACCACCCGGCACGCCAGGGACGCGGGGGCGGACGGCGCCCTGGTGGTGACGCCGTACTACAACAAGCCGACCCAGGACGGGCTGTACCGGCACTACATGGCGATTGCCGACGCGGTCGACCTGCCGATCGTGATCTACAACATTCCCGCCCGCAGCGTGATCGACATGAGCGTCGAGACCATGGCGCGGCTGGCGCGGCATCCCAACATCGTCGGCGTGAAGGACGCCACCGCCAACCTGCTCCGCCCGCTGCAGATCCGCCGTGCCGCCGGACCGGAGTTCTGCCAGCTGTCCGGCGAGGACGGCACCGCGCTGGCGTACAACGCCGCCGGCGGATCGGGCTGCATCAGCGTGACCGCCAACGTCGCCCCCGCCCTGTGCGCACAGATGCAGGCGGCCTGGTGCCGGGGCGAGGTCCGGGCGGCGATGGCGCTGCAGGACCGGCTGCTGCCGCTCCACGACGCCCTGTTCGCCGAGAGCAGCCCGGCGCCGGTGAAGTATGCGGCCAGCCTGCTCGGGCGCTCGGACGCGTTCTGCCGGCTGCCGCTGGCCCCCTTGCGCGACGAGACGCGCGCCCTGGTGCGGGCGGCGATGCAGGAGGTCGGCCTGCTCGGCTGACGCGATCCATGGCCAAGGACAAGAAGAAGAGCGGGATGATCTCGCACGGCATCGCGGCGCAGAACCGCAAGGGCCGGTTCGACTACACCATCAAGGAGACGGTGGAAGCCGGGATCGTGCTCAAGGGCCCGGAGGTCAAGAGCCTGCGGCTGGGGCGCGCCACCCTGACCGAGGCCTATGCCGCCGAGCGTGACGGCGCGGTGTGGATGTTCAACTGCTACATCCCGGAATACCAGGGCGGGGTGCTGTCGCGGTTCGAGCCCAAGGCGCCGCGCAAGCTGCTGCTACACCACAAGCAGATCGACAAGATGCTGGGCGAGGTGAAGAAGAGCGGCTACACGTTGGTGCCGCTCGACATCCACTTCAACGAGAAGGGGGTCGCCAAGGTGACGCTGGGCGTGGGCGAAGGGCGCAAGAACGCGGACAAGCGGCACGCCATCGCGGCACGCGACTGGCAGCGCGACAAGGCGAGGCTGCTGCGCAACCGCGGCTGAACGGCCCGATCCTCCTCACGGTCGCGTTGGACAGGAAACCCTGGGGGCCTCGCACCTGTTGCGAAAGCGACGTTGCGATCAAGCACCGTGCATCAATCAAGCAGGTCCAGGACATGCCGCAGTTCGACGCCACGATCAAGCACTTCAAGGATGGCGTGAAGGGCTTCACCATCAGCGCCGCCACCAAGAACATAGAGGGTTGGGAAGCGACGCTGGGCAAGCTCGAGGCGCCGGGCGTGAAAGGCATCATCCGCGACCTCGAGAGCCTGAAGAAGCACCTGCACGCCAAGGAGCTGGACGGCGAGGCAATCAAGAAGCTGGTCGCCAAGCTCGGCAAGGAAACCGTGACCCTTGCGGGCAAGGCCGACAGCAAGAACGCGGAGAAGGTGCGGGCTCTCGGCGAGGCGCTGACGCAGGCATCGGAGACGACCGAGACCACGCAGGCGTAGCTCTTCCGCCGTCGTAAAGGGTCCGGACGCCGATCATCCGGACCTGTTACATGTGTCCATGCTTCATCATATCTGCGTCTGGTCGGACGCCCTGAAGTTACGGGGTCGTCCGGCCGGCTGACAGTCCGCCGCAAAGATCGGACGGCACGCGTTGCAGTCCCGAGCTTTGCCGCCTTCCTGCCTTGCCTGCCTTGCACCGTTGTCAGGCAACGCGGCGACGGACGCTCAGTCGACGACCGCGGCGCCGCTCCACAGGCTGAACCAGGCGGTCGGATATCCCCGGCGAACTGCCGTGCAGATCACCGGGACGCCTGAACCTTCCCCCGCGGTCTCGCCAGCCTTTCGCCCATCGCTCGCGTAGAGCTGCTGGCCGGCGGTGCAGTTCCTGGGAAGGCTCGCCGTCGCGAGCATGCCGGCCTGCACGGCGCCGGCCGTCTTCAGGTTGCCGCCGCCGTCGACATGGAAGGCTTCGGTGCTGCCGTTCCACCATTGCGCGAGGTAGTCCCAGCCGGCGCCGTTCAGGCTGTAGCCGACGGCGGTCGCGCCGGTGGGCTTCAGGGCCAGGTTGTAGTTCGACCCGTAGATCTGGTTGCCGACGTTGATCACGCCGACCTGCACGTCGAGCATGGCGTCGACGACGCCGTTGCCCGAGGTGATCTGCGGCTGGATCGTGACCGTTCCTTCCATCACGCTGGCGAAGCCGAGGCCGGTCGCGACGATCTGGCCGAGATAGGCGGAGGTGTCGGAGCCCTGGCCGCCCTGGTAGATGGTCGAGTAGATGCCGTCCTCCTCGCCGACCGCGGCGTGGTTGTCCCACCAGTTCGCCTTGTTCATGTTGACCGACAGGCCGACCTGGGCGTGGCCCGGGCCGTTGATGCCCGCCCCGACGATGCCGGCGTTGATCGTGGACGCTGCCTGGAAGCCGGTGCCGGTCAGGTTGACGCTCATGGTCGTTGGCGTGGCGATCTGCGCCAACGCCGGCGCCGCGGAAAGACACAACATCGTTGTTACAGTAAGCAGCTGTCGCATGATCTTGCTCCGGAAGGACGACCTGGGAACTCGTTCCCGACGCGGAACGGACTACCTTCGTTATCAATGCAGAACAATCGTTAATATCACGTAAATGTGCTGAGGGCGTGCGGCGTGGGCCTGTGCAGCCACGAAGGCTGCACTCGATCGAAACAACAAGCGTCAACCCGGTTTTAAGACGTTTCGTTGTAAGATCGTTCTGGTCCATAAACGCTGGGGCGCTCCATGATCTGATGCCGGCCAGAATTGGATCACGTAGTTCCCACGATGACGAATCGTGCATGGCACGTCGGCGGTATCAGGAATGCCGTGTCGAAACCGGGTTGCGGAGGACGGAAACGTCGCAAACGAGGTCCGGGGGCCGAGATTGGCGATCGTGTCCCACGGATGGCATCCTGTGGTTGATCCGAACGCATCATGCGCGGCGCGTGACGCGCGGACGAGGTTCTCGTTGCGATTGCAAACCGTTTCATTAAATGGAACGACCGGTCACGCCCTGAGGTGCGGATCAACGCTTCCGGAAGGTTGATCACAAAAGCGTGATTGACAGGAGAAGAGCGGGGAACGCCTTGCCCGAGCCGGGAAGGACGGAAGCGCGGGCCGACTCCTGCCAACAACGGGATCAGGGGGTCGCGTGACGGCGGGGGCGCGGCGGCCTTGCCATCGCGCGATCCGCACGGGCGTCCGGCAGGGGCGGTCAAGCCGACAGGCAGATCGGGTGGGGAGGACCACCCGCCGTCGGGTCGGACCTGGGTTACGCGCCAGGCATGGCCGAGCCGACAACCTGCGCGATGCCGGCAGCCACCCGGTGCTTCACGTCTCGGGGTCGCTGCCGCCGGCCGCCCCGCGGGCCGGGCCGGTCACACGCGTCCGGCCATCTCGCCTTCGAGGCGGTCGCACAGGCCGCCTACCACCGCCTCGAACATCGCCGTCGTCAGCAGCCGCGTGTTCGTGTTGTAGCGCGACACGTGGTAGCTGTCGGCCAGCAGCAGCCCGTCGGCCAGGGTCAGCACCTGGCCGTGCTTGAACGGCTGGCGCGACGCCGGCAGACCGAGCGCCCGCAGCACCGCGTTGTGCGCTACCACCCCCAGCGCCAGCACCGCGCGCTTGGCGCCCGTCGCGTCCAGTTCCGCCCGGAGGAAGCCGTTGCAGGTGCGCACCTCCGCCGGCAGCGGCAGGTTGCCCGGCGGCACGCAGCGCACCGCGTTGACGATCCGCGCACGCGGCAGCGACAGCCCGTCCGCCGGATCGGCGGCGTAGCTGCCCTCGGCGAAGCCGAACCGGATCAGGGTCTCGTAGAGCAGCACGCCGGCGTAGTCGCCGGTGAACGGCCGGCCGGTGCGGTTGGCGCCGCGCACCCCCGGCGCCAGCCCGACCACCAGCAGCCGGGCGCCGCGGTCGCCCCAACTCGGCACCGGGCCGTTCCACCAGTCCGGATGCGCCGCCCGGTTGGCGGCGCGGTACTCGGCCAGGCGCGGGCAGAGCGGACAATCGCGTGCCGGCTCCGCCGCGTCCGGTGCTGCAGCCACGCCCGTTCCCGCCGCCATGCGCCCCTCCGTTCCCGCCCGCGGACTTCCTGGCAGCCGGAACGCGTCGGGTCCAGCGCCGGCGGAGCGGTCAGAGCACCTCGTCCGGCTCGCCCATCGCGTCCGCCGGCACCGTGCGGGGAGGCTGGCGATGCCGCGGCTCGGTCTGGCGCCGGGTGAACTCCGGGGCGATGTCGGCCAGCTCCAGGAACTGGTCGGCCTGGCGCCGCAGCTCGTCGCCGACCATGACCGGCGTGGTGCGCAGCGACGACACCACCGACACCCGGACCCCCTGCCGCTGCACCGCCTCCACCAGGCGGCGGAAGTCGGCGTCGCCGCTGAACAGCACCGCATGGTCCATGCGCGGCGCCAGCTCCAGCATGTCGATCGCCAGCTCGATGTCCATGTTGCCCTTGATCCGGCGGCGCCCGTTGGTGTCGGTGAACTCGCGCGCCGCCTTGGTCACCAGGGTGTAGCCGTTATAGGCCAGCCAGTCGGTGAGCGGCTTGAGCGGGGAGTACTCCTCGCTGTCGAGCACGGCGGAATAGTAGTAGGCGCGCAGCACGTTGCACCGGGCGCGGAAGTACCCGAGCAGGTTGCGGTAGTCGACGTCGAAGCCGAGGTTGCGCGATGCCGAGTAAAGGTTCGCCCCGTCTATGAAGAGACAAACCCGTTCGTCCTGCCGGAAGGTCATGATGCGCTGCTCCTGGTCGTGTGTCCCCGGGACGCGGCGCTTGGGCGCGCCGTCTTCCCCCCGCCCGCGGCGCCGGCGATGATCCTGGTGGCGGTCGGCGCCAACCTGCCGGGTGCGGACGGAGGCACACCCTACCAATCCTGCGCGCAGGCGGTCGAGGCGCTGCGGCGCCTGCCGGGCCTGGCCGTGATCACGGTGTCGCGGTGGTATCGCACCGCGCCGGTGCCGCGTTCGGCGCAGCCCGACTACGTGAACGGGATGGTCCGGCTGCAGGCGCGGCCCGGCCTGGCGGAGCCCGACCCGGCGCGGCTGCTGCACGCCCTCGCCGCCATCGAGGGCGTGCACGGC
>CAXUEL010000222.1:0-5928 GCA_964249915.1 uncultured Acetobacteraceae bacterium
CTCCTCCACCGGCACCGGCTCGGGCGGGGTGGGCGACACGGGAGCGGTCTTCTCCACCGCCGACGGCGCCGGCACCGGCTTGGTGGCGGGCTGGTCGCCGCGGCGCGACTGCGACGGCGGGCCGGTGAAGTCCATCTCGATCGACGGCGCATCCGGCGGCTCGGGCGGCTTGGCGACCGGAGGCAGGGCGACGACGAAGCACAGCACCAGCACGAGGTGCAGGCCGCCGGAGATCAGGGCGGCCCGCTTCAGGCGGCTGGTGTCGTCGGGTCGCGTCCGGGCCACGATGGGGTTCCAGCGGGTCCGCTGCTAGTGCGACGGCGCGGCACCCGAGCCGCCGCCGGGCTGCGGCTGCTCGGCCAGCAGGGCGACGTGGGTGAAGCCGCCGCCGGTGATGGTGCCCATCACCTGCATGACCCGGCCGTAGTCGATGTGCTGGTCGCCGCGCACGAAGATGCGGTGGTTCGGGTCGTTCTGCGACGCCGCCTGCAGCCGCGCGACCAGCTCGTCGTTGGACACCGCGTCGTCGCCCAGGAACAGGGTGCCGTCGCCCTTGATGGTCAGCGTGATCGGCTTGGTGTCGGCGTTGATCGGCGCCGCGTTGGTCTTGGGCAGGTCGACGTTGACGCCGCTGGTCATGAGCGGGGCGGTGACCATGAAGATGATCAGCAGCACCAGCATCACGTCCACCAGGGGAGTGACGTTGATCTCCGACATCGGCCGGTGCCGGCCGCGCCCGCCGATTCCCCCATTCCGACCGCCGCCCAGCTGCATCGCCATCGCCGTCAGACCCTTTCCTCGGACTGGCGCGACAGGATCGCGCCGAACTCGGTGCCGAACGCTTCCAGGCGGGCGGCGAAGCGGGACAGGTCCTGGTTGATCTTGTTGTAGGCGATCACCGCCGGGATCGCCGCGACCAGGCCGATCGCGGTGGCGAACAGCGCTTCCGCGATGCCGGGCGCCACCACGCTGAGGTTGGTGTTGTGCATCGCCGCGATCGCCGAGAACGAGTGCATGATGCCCCACACGGTGCCGAACAGGCCGATGAACGGCGCGGTCGAGCCGACGGTGGCGAGGAAGATCATCCAGCGCTCCAGCCGCTCCAGCTCGCGCGTCACGGTGATGGCCATGGCGCGGTCGACCCGCTCGCGCACGCTGCCGCGCGACAGGTCGGCGCCGGCGACCCGGGCGCTGCGACGCCACTCGCCCATCGCGGCGCCGAACACGGCGGCCATCGGGTGCGCCGGCTTGGCGCCGTCGGTCTCGTACAGGTCGTCCAGGCTGCCGCCGGACCAGAACCGGTCCTCGAACCCGGCGGCCTGCCGGTTGGCGCGCCGCACCGACACCGACTTCTCGAAGATGATCGCCCAGACCCAGACGCTGGCGCCGACCAGCCCGAGCATCACCAGCTTGACGACGAAGGAGGCCTGGATGAACAGGCTCCAGAGCGAAAGGTCCCCACCCGTCGCCGCAGCCAGGTTTGCCGCATCAACCGCCCGATCCAAACGCGCCTCCTTCGCAGCACCCGACCCGGCCGGCCGGGCGCCCATCGTCGCCGGGCTTCCTAGAGGGTTTTCAGCCGGAGCAGAAGCTTTGTCCCCTAGCCTGTTGCATGTGACCGGTTTTTAACCCGGCGGCAGGGCGGGCCGGACGAGGCCCGGGCAGGCGCAGGAAGTGCCAGGCCTGCCTGTCGCCGTTGCCGCGGCGCCGCCAGGGCCGGCCGATCACGGGGCCTGGCGCCGCCTCAGGTGGCCGGTCCCGGCCGGCGCCGCAGCACGGCCCAGGCAAACAACAGGATCCCGGTGGCGACGCCTCCCACATGCGACACGGCATCGAGGTTCACGCCATGCACCTTCAGGACGCGCGCCGTCATCAGGACGAGGGCGACCATCGCCAGCCAGACCCCGAGCCGCCCGGACCGGCTGCTCCACCACGTCGAGCCGGCGCCCGAACCAGGGCTTTCCCGTCGGATCGACGTGACGATCAGGAGCGCGGTGATGAAGGTGCAGACCAGGCCGAGCAGCCTGATCGTCGGGGAGTAGGCGACGACGGCGAGGTCGCTTAGCAGCGTCCAGGCCGCGCAAACGAGGCATAGGAACGCCATCGCCATCGGAAGCCATGCCATCGCGCCATCCTTCCGACGTCCAGCGATCGTCGCATCCGGTTATGCCCGAGATGCGGAGCGAGGGCAGCCGTATCGTGCCGGCGCCGGCTAACCCTGCCGACTCGACACGTCGTCGCAGGCCCGGCAGCGCCGCGGCGAGCCGGACACGGGACCCCAGGGTGGCGCCACTCAGGCGGCGAGGCCGTCCAGCACCGTCGCCCAGGGTTCCGGCAGGCGCACCGGACGCAGGTCGGCGACGCGCACGGTCGCCACCGTGACCTCCAGGGTGGCGGCGAGCGCCTCCCCGGCGGACAGCACCTGGCGCAGACGCAGGCTGGCGCCGCGACGCTCCAGCAGCACGGTCTCCACCGTCGCCAGGTCGTCGAGCCGCAGCGGGCGGCGATACTCGACGGCGGCGCGGCGCACCACGAAGGCGATGCCGTGCCGCTCCAGCAGCGCGGACGCCGGCACCCCCGCCTCGCGCAGCGCCTCGCTGCGGCCGCGCTCGGCGAAGGCGAGGTACTGGGCGTGGTACATCACCCCGCCGGCGTCGGTGTCCTCGTAGTACACCCGGAACGCGATGCGGTGCGCCGGCACGGGATCGTCACTCCTCGGACAGCAGGTCGAACTGCAGCCGCTCACCGGCCGGCGGCTTCAGCCCGAGATGGGCCCAGCCGCGATCGGCCAGCACGCGGCCGCGGCTGGTGCGCAGCACCAAGCCCTCCTGGATCAGGAACGGCTCGACCACGTCCTCCAGGGTGTCGCGCGCTTCCGCCAGGGCGGCGGCCAGGGTTTCCACCCCCACCGGGCCGCCGTTGTGGTGCTCGGCGATCCGCCGCAGGTAGCGCCGGTCCATGGCGTCGAGCCCGAGCGTGTCCACCTCCAGGCGCGACAGCGCCGCGTCGGCGAGCGCCCGGTCCACCGGGCCGTCCGCGGTGCGGCCGACCGAGGCGAAGTCGCGCACCCGGCGCAGCAGTCGGCCGGCCACGCGGGGCGTGCCGCGGGAGCGGCGGGCGATCTCCTCCGCGCCGTCCGGGCTGAGCGCGAAGCGCAGCTTCTCGGCACCCCGCGACACGATCCGGCGCAGCTCCTCGGGCGTGTAGAACACCAGCCGCAGCGGGATGCCGAAGCGGTCGCGCAGCGGGGTCGCCAGCAGCCCGGCGCGCGTGGTGGCGGCGACCAGGGTGAAGGGCTGCAGGTCGATCCGCACCGAGCGCGCGGCGGGCCCCTCGCCGATGATCAGGTCGAGCTGGAAGTCCTCCATCGCCGGATACAGGATCTCCTCGATCGCCGGCTGCAGGCGGTGGATCTCGTCGATGAACAGCACGTCGCGCGGCTGCAGGTTGGTCAGGATCGCGGCGAGGTCGCCGGAGCGCTGGATCACCGGGCCGGAGGTGGCGCGGAAGCCGACGCCCAGCTCGCGCGCCACGATCTGCGCCAGCGTGGTCTTGCCCAGGCCGGGCGGGCCGTGCAGCAGCACGTGGTCCAGCGCCTCGCCGCGTCCGCGCGCGGCCTGGATGAAGATCGACAGGTTCTCGCGGCTGGCGCGCTGGCCGACGAAGTCGTCGAGAAGCTGCGGGCGCAGCGTGGCCTCGGCCGCGTCCTCCTCGGCACGGCGCCCGTCGATCGTGCGCCGCTTGCCCTCGGCGTCGCTCATCGCGCCAGCTCCTTCAGGCTGTCACGGATCACCGTGTCCAGCCGCGCCCCCTGCCCCAGCCGTTCGACCACGCGCCCCACCACCGGATGCGCCTCGACGCGGCGGAAGCCGAGCCCGGCCAGGGCCGCCAGCGCGTCGCCCTCGATCCCGCCGGCGCCGACCTGTCCGGCCGCGGCGGTGGTTCCGCTGCCGGTCGGCATCACGCCGGCCTTGTCCTTGAGCTCGCCCAGGATGCGGTCGGCGAGGCGGGGGCCGACGCCGGGGGCCCGGGTCAGGCTGGCGCGGTCGGCGCTGGCGATGATCGCCACCAGGTCGCGCGGCGACAGGGCGGACAGGATGCCGAGCGCCACCTTGGCGCCGACCCCCTGCACGGTGGTGAGCAGCCGGAACCAGTCGCGCTCGGCCGCCTCGGCGAAGCCGTAGAGCAGGATCGCGTCCTCGCGCACCACGGTCTCGACCAGCACCCGCGCCAGCTCCGGCGGGTGCGGCAGCGCCGACAGGGTGCGGGTCGAGGCCTGCACCAGGTAGCCGACCCCCTGGACGTCCAGCACGCAGCGGTCGGACTCGACCTGGGCCAGCAGCCCGGTGAGGAGGGCGATCATACCGGCAGGAGCCGGGGAAGCGGGTCTGGGGCCGGGGCAGTCGAGAACAAGGACGGGTTCCGTCGCAGCGGGGAAGGCTCGGACGGTCCATAGCACGCCGCGTCCCGCAGGCAGAGGATCGCGTCGCCATCCGGTTGCGCGACGCGGACCGGCGGCCGCGCAGCCGGAGCGAGCGGGGTGAAGGCGGGAAGCGGCCGTGGCGCAACCATGCCGCGCGTCGCGGGACACGCGGGCGACGCCGCGCAGGAACGGTGCGATACCAGAACATCATTATTGCGACAGCGTTTTCCGGGCCTGGCGGCTTGCTAACGACCATGCCGTGCTCTACTCCGGCCAGGTCACGTCGGGAGAACAACAAGCCCCATGAGGGCCGCTTACCGAATTGTTAATTTCATGATCTTGCATGCATACATTGAGCTTTTCGAGCATGACGCCGCCTGGTCCGGCAATGCGCTAACGGAACGACACGCGCGCATTCCGGCGAGATCATCTGATCAAGGAACATCTCGATGAACATCCGCATCCGCATCGTCCTGGCCTGCACCATGTCATGTTTCGCCGCCGCCAAGGCAGGCGCACAAGCCCTTCCGACCATCACCAGCCCGGTGGTCCTCGACCTGACGGCGCCCGGCGGCGGTGCGTTCGCGGCCGAGGCGGTGACGCTGTCGTCGCCGGGAAGCGGCAGCAACGGTCCGCAGACGGCGCAGGTCGGCATCAACGCCACGTGCAACAAGAGCAACTACCTGGCGGCGAACACCGTCGGCGAGGTCGACTGCCTGTACGCGACGCTGCGCCAGGACGGACCGGACAGCGACGGCAGCGGCCTGCTGGTCGACGCGCAGAACACCGGCCTGGGCTTCCTGTCCGACACCGAAATGGTCGCGTCGTCGGTCAACCGCGCGACCAACGTCGCCAACCTGGCCGTCGACATCCAGCAGGGCGTCATCAACCTCGGCACCACCATGTACGGCGCCGCCTACGACGCGACGACCGGCAACGGCGACACTGCCATGCTGGTGCAGGCCAAGTCCGGTGCGTCCTGGAGCTACGCCCTGCGTGCCATCGACGGCTCGGGCGTGCAGTACTTCTCGCTCGACGGCCACGGCAACACGATTCAGAACGGCACCGCGCGGATCAACGGAGTCACCGTCAGCGGCGTGCTGCAGGCGAGCGCCTCGCCGGTGGCAAGCGTGGCACGAACGCGCATGGTCAGAAAGGCGGACTGCGGAACGATCCTGCGCAGCACGTCGGACGGCCCGCTCGGGCTCACGGTGCCGGACGGCCTTCCGGTGGGCTGCCGGATCGACGTCGTCCAGGCCGGGCAAGGCACCGTCCTGATCGCCGGCGCCGGCGCCATGCGCAGCGAGCGCCTCGACGCGCAGTCCGCGGTGCAGCGGACGCGCGGGCGATACGCCGAGGCCTTCCTGCTGATCGACAGCCGGTCCAGCTTCCTGATCGGCGGCCAGGTGTCGGACGCGGACGGCGCGGCGCTGGCCGACGCCGGCAGGCCACGGCGCGACACGTCGCCGGCGGTGTCGCTCGCCGCCTGGCGGCCGGCGACGTGT
>CAXUEL010000223.1:0-5871 GCA_964249915.1 uncultured Acetobacteraceae bacterium
GGGCGATCGCAACCCCGCCCGGGCACGACCGGTTGCCCAGCGCCTCCCCCGCGCCGCGACGCGACCGCGCCCGCGGGGCGCCGGCCGGCACCCTGGCCGGCTGGAGCCGGTGCCTGGCGCGACTGCTGCGCCACGGCGGGGCGCTCACCCTGGTGCTGCCCGCCGCCCGCCATGCCGAGGCCGCCGCCGCGATGGCGGCGAACGGGTTCGGCGCGATCCGGCTGCTGCCGCTGTGGCCGGTCGCAGGCCGTCCGGCGCGCATCGTGCTGCTCCGCGGCATCCTGGGCGCGCACGGCGAAGACGCCGTGCTGCCCGGCCTGGTGCTGCATCGCCCGGGCGGCGGCTTCACCGGACCGGCCGAGGAGATCCTGCGGAACGCGGCGTCGCTGCCGTTCGATTGATCAGGGCGCGCCGAACGGATCGGGGTCGACGTGGTCGGCACGCCTGAGGTGCCACAGGCGCTCATGCGCCGCGACCAGTCCCTCCACCGCCCGGCGCTGTGCGCCCGGGGAGCCAAGCTGCGGCTGCAACAGCACCGCCTCGGTGATCGACAGCAGGCTGGCGGCGACGTCGAGCGCGCCCAGGTCGCAGGCCTGGTGCGCCGCGACCAGCAGGCGTTCCGGCAGCCGGCGGACCTGGCGGACCGGCTCGAGACTGAACCCCACCGGACCGGACCGGGGCTCGGCCCGGGACAGCGCCTCGTAGTCGAGCCCGTAGCCGTGACGGTCACCGAGATCCGGTTCCTGCAACGCTTCAAGAAAAGGCATGTCCTGCACTGTTCCATCGCCTCCAGACCGGGAACGCCTGCGACACGCGGTTCCGTCCTGATCCCAGGCGGCAGACTATCTCGTTATCCAAGCGAGACAAACGATTTATTGACGCGATTCGCCCTTGCCGCGCGCACTGCGGCCTCCCGGTGACGCTTTCGCCGTTTCCAGCTGCTTTTCCACGGCGCGGAACGCGTCACGCACCGCGCTGCGCACGTCGGGATGGGCCCGCCGCTCGCGTGCATGGTGCGGCTCGTGCGACACCGCGATCTCCTGCCCCGGGCGCGACAGAGTGACGTGCACCTCGTACAGGTTTCCGGTCTGGTGCTGCTGGTGCAGCGCCTCGACCGAGACCCGTCCGCCGGTCAGGTGGCCATAGCGGGTTTCCAGCCGCTCCATCTGCTGCCTGATCTCCGCTTCGAGCGACTCCGAGGCCTGCAGGTTGTGGAACGCGATCTCCAGCGGACGATCCATGGTGCTTCTCCCCTCCGGCCGACTGCCCGTATGACGGGCCTACCTTCTGAACGGACCGGCCGGAAGGGGGTTGCGCGCCCCGCGAAGGGCGCGCCGGGATCAGGCCGGTACGGCCGTCTCCCTGTGCCAGTCGCTGCCGATGGAGGAGGTGAAGGCTTCCTCCCAGGTGCCGCTGGTCGAGGCACGGCTGTACTCGGTGGAGCGGTTCTCGAAGAAGTTGGCGTGCTCGACCGCGTTCAGCAGGTCGTCGAGCCAGGGCAGCGGGTTGCTGTCGACGTGGTACAGCGGCTCCAGCCCGAGCTGCAGCAGGCGGCGGTCGGCGATGAAGCGGATGTAGCGCTTGACCTGCGCCGCATCGAGCCCTTCCACCGGACCGAGCTCGAAGGCCAGGTCGATGAACGCGTCCTCGTGGTGCACGATGGTCTCGCACACCTCGGTCAGCTCGGAGCGGAGTCGGTCGGTCCAGATCTCCGGGTTCTCGGCGACGAAGGTGCGGAACAGCCGGATCACCGACAGGCAGTGCAGGGTCTCGTCGCGCACCGACCAGGTGACGATCTGGCCCATGCCCTTGAGCTTGTTGAAGCGCGGGAAGTTCAGCAGGATCGCGAACGAGGCGAACAGCTGCAGCCCCTCGGTGAAGGCGCCGAACGCGGCCAGGGTCTTGGCGATCTCGTGCTTGGAATCGACCCGGAAGCCCTGCATGTAGTCGTACTTGTCCTTCATCTCCTTGTAGCCGAGGAAGGCCGAGTATTCCGCTTCGGGCATGCCGATGGTGTCGAGCAGGTGGCTGTAGGCGGCGATATGGATAGTCTCGATGTTCGAGAACGCCGACAGCATCATCAATATTTCGGTCGGCTTGAACACCTGGCTGTAGTGCTTCATGTAGCAGTTGTTCACTTCCACGTCCGACTGCGTGAAGAAGCGAAAGATCTGCGTGACCAGGTTCTGCTCGGACGCCGACAGGTTCTTGTGCCAGTCCTTCACGTCGTCGGCGAGCGGCACCTCCTCGGGCAGCCAGTGCACGCGCTGCTGGGTCAGCCAGGCGTCGTACGCCCAAGGGTAGCGGAACGGCTTGTAGACCGGATTGGAGGTCAGCAGGTCGAGCCGTGTGCCGGCCGGGTGTTGATCCATGAAGCTCGGTTCTCCGAAGCGATGCGGCGCGTGCCAGATCCGGATCGATCCGGCGCGCGGCGGGAAGGGCTCGACCATGACGGGCGCGGCCCTGGTCCGGGCCTGTCGGAGTCGCAGGCGGAGTATGCCGCAGGGCCACGTCGCGTTCCAGCAACGAGAATGTCATCCACAACATCTTGTGTTCCGGATGGACGGCAGCCCTACCCCTGGTCGGGACGGCCGACAGCGTTGCGCAGGTCGTCGATCTCGTGGCTGCCGAAATCGTTGCGGCGGAGATAGGCGAGCAGTTGCGCCGCCGCCTCCCCCGGAGCGACGAGCTGCCCCTCGGCGTGCAGCCTGAGGAACCGCTCCCGGTCCGGGGCGCCGCTGCTGCGGACCACCGCCTGCATCGCGGTGTCGATCACGCCGGGCGCCAGCGACACCGCCCGAGTCGAGCCGTCGCTGCCGGCTTCCGCGTTCAGCGCCCGGACGAAGCCGTCCAGCCCCGCCTTGGCGGCGCAATAAGCGCTCCAGTGCGCGATCCCGCGCCGCGCGGCGCCGGACGACACCGCCAGGATGCGCCGCGGCGGCGAGGCCGACCCGGTTGCCTGCAGGAAGCCTGCGGCGACCAGCATCGGCGACAGGAGGTTGACGCGCAGGTGCGCCTCCAGCGCCGCCGGCTCCAGCGCCGCCACCGGCACCACGGGCTCCAGCATGCCCGCGTTCAGGATCAGCATCGCGGCGTCGGGACGGGGATGGGCGTCCATCGCCCGTGCGATCCAGCGCCGCGCCGCCTCGGGATCGCCGAGGTCGACCGACGTCCAGTGCAGCCGCCGCCGTTCCCCGTCGTCCAGCCCGGCCGGCGCTGGACCGCGCGCGGCGGCCGCCACCGGATGCCCTTCTCGCAGCAGCTGGCGCACCACCGCCTCGCCCAGGCCGCGAGACGCGCCGGTCACCACATGCAGGGTCATGGCTGCAGGCTGGAGCGATAGCTGACGGTGACCTCGCCCACCCCGGCGCAGGCGCCGGTCAGCACCTCGCCCGGCTGCACCGCCCCGACACCGGCCGGGGTGCCGGTCATCAGCAGGTCTCCCGGCGCCAGCGCCACGAAGCGCGACAGGAACGCGATCGCCTCCGCCACGCTCCAGATCATCTGCGACAGGTCGCCGGACTGGCGCAGCACGCCGTCCACCGTCAGCGTGATGGCGCCGCGATCGGGATGTCCGACCTCCGCCGCCGGCACGATCGGGCTGAGGGGGCAGGACTGGTCGAACCCCTTGGCGAAGGCCCAGGGACGGCCGGCCCGCTTGGCCTCCGCCTGCAGGTCGCGCCGTGTCATGTCGAGGCCGACCGCATAGCCGAACACGTGGTCGAGCGCCCGCTCCGGCGCGATCTCCTCGCCGCCGGCGCCGATCGCCACCACCAGCTCGACCTCGTGGTGCAGGGAGGCAGTCTGCAGGGGATACCGGAGCACGCCGCCGCCCGGCACCACCGCATCCGCCGGCTTGGAGAAGAAGAACGGCGGCGTCCGCTCCGGGTCGCCACCCATCTCGCGCGCGTGCTCGGCGTAGTTCTGCCCCACGCACCAGATCCGCCGCACCGGGAACGGCACGTCCCGGCCCGCCACCGGAACGGTCGGCACCGCGACGGCAATACCGATGCCCATCGGGACGGTGCTCAGTCCCTGATCCACCACTTGACCGGCTCCGGCTCGTCTTCCGGCTCGACCTCCACGCGCGTCCGGGGCCGGCCGCGGCCGCGCACCGCACGAGGCGGTTCGGGTTCGAGCACCGGCTCCGGGACTGCCGCCGCCACTGCCGCCACCACGGGCGCCACCACGGGCGCCACAGCGACCCGCTGCGCCCGCGCCTCCTCGACCTCGATCTCCAGGTGCGCCAACCGAGTCTGCGCCACCTGCAGCGCCGTCCGCACCTCGCCCAGCGTTCGTTCCGCCGTCTCCCGCAGCTGCCGCTCGCGCTCCAGCGCCCGGTTCAGTGCCGCCGACGGATCGGTGCCCTCTCCCGGCTCGTGGCGCGCCGCCTGGCCGCCCTGGCGGTCGCGCGACACGTACTCGACCGGCACGTTCTCGTTCTGGCTGAACCGGCGGCGGCGGCTGTCCGGCGTGGCCGGGCCGGGCGAGGCCTGCTCGCCGCCGCGCCGCGGGCTGCCGCCGTTGTTGCCGCCGCCCATGCGCAGCAGCGCCTGTCTCACTGCGTCGTCGGACGGAGTCGGGCCCTCGTCCTCGGCGGGCGCGCTGGTCAGGCTAAGCTTCTGGTTCAAAAGGATCATCCTGTGGCAGGCATGCTGCAGACCCGTATCGGCTGGGATGTCGCGCGGCACAGCGCGCCGTAGGGTCACGTCGCCCGCCGTCGTGCGGGAATGCCGTATTACGGTCCGTGTGTCGCAGTATAGGGCGAAAACTCTGGTCCCGGCAAATCAAGCCGCCATCACCCGCCGCGCGGACACGCGAAACCACAGTATCAAACGTTGGACCGCATGCTGTATAGCGCTGCCCGCACGGTGCCGGTCACGCCGGACAGCTTCTGATCGGACCGACATCATGACCTCCCTGCCCAGGCCGCTGCTGGTGACCCATGGCGGCAAGTTCCACTGCGACGAGGTGTTCGCCTACGCCGTGCTGCGCCTGGCGCTCGGGCTGGAAGCGCCCGGCCGCGACCACACCCTGCTCCGCACCCGCAGGCCGGACGAGATCGAGTCGGCCGACATCGTGTGGGACGTTGGCGGCCGCTACGACGCCGCCTCCGGCCGGTACGACCACCACCAGCGCGGTGCCGCGGTGCGTCCGGACGGCACGCCGTTCTCCTCCGCCGGGCTGATCTGGCAGGTGCACGGGCCGGGGGCGGTCGCCGCCCTGCTGCCCGAGGCGGCCGCCGGCCTCGCCGCCACCATCGCGAGCGAGCTCGACGAGGCGCTGGTGCGGCGCATCGACGAGATCGACAACGGCGTCGCGCCGGACCGCCTGCTGCGCGATCCGCTCGGCCTCGCCAGCCTGATCGGCGAGTTCAACCCGGCCTGGGACGATCCCGCCGCCGACGGACCCGGGGCCGGCGACGACGCGTTCCTCGAGGCCGCCGCCCTGGTCGGCGCGGTGCTCCGCCGACGGGTCGAGTCGATGCGGGCGCGTCATGCGGCGGAGGAAGCCGTGCTGGCGGCGCACCGCAACGGCGCCGACCCGTGCCTGCTGGTGCTGGAGCGCGGCATGCCGTGGAAGAGCGTGGTGCACGGCCACGCGCTGCCGGTGCTGCTCGCCGTGTCGCCCGCCTCCAACGGCAACTGGATGCTGGACACGGTGCCGCCGGAGCCCGGCTCGTTCGCGCAGAAGCTGCCGCTGCCCGAGGCCTGGGCCGGGCTGACGGAGGCCGAGCTGGCCACGGCCTGCGGGGTGCCGGACGCGGTGTTCGTGCACCTGCGCCGCTTCGGCGGCGCCGCGCGCAGCCGGGACGGCGCCATCGCCATGGCGCGGACGGTGCTGGCGGCCGGATCAGCCGGCCGCCAGCAC
>CAXUEL010000224.1:0-5831 GCA_964249915.1 uncultured Acetobacteraceae bacterium
AGGACGGCCCGACCTGCATCGGCCCCGGCACCTGCACCGCCGCCCGCGCCGGCAGCGCCAGGCCTAAGCCCAGGCCCAGGCCCAGGCCGAACGCCAGCGCCGCGAGGCCGCGCCGCGCTCCGCCAGCGGGTCCATGCTCATCCCAGTTCATAATCGACCTCCGCGGTGTAGACCGGCTGATCGGGACCGGGCTGCGAGCTGAACAGCGTGAAGCTGTCCACCGGCACCGGCTTGGTGCGAAGCAGGTTGTGGCTCTGCACCCAGCCGGCAAGCAGCGGCTCGGCCACCGCGTCCACCCGGGCCAGCGAGACGTGCGGCTGGAACCGGCGCCGTTCCGCGGCCACGCCGGCGCGCTGCAGGGCGGTCTCGATCTTGTTCTGCAGGTGGTCGAGGCGCTCGCAGCGGACCACCCCGGCCCACAGCACGCTGGGACGGCCGCCGCGCTCGAACACGCCGGTGCCGGACAACGCCAGCTCGAGGCGCCGGCCGCGCAGCGCGTGCAGGGCCAGGTCGATCTCCTCGGCCTGGTCGCGGCGGACCTCGCCGATGAAGCGGAGCGTCAGGTGCAGGTTCTCCGGTGCCGCCCAGCGCGCCCCGGCCAGGCCGCCGCACAGGCCGGACAGGGTTTCGCGCAGGGTCCACGGCAGGTCCAGCGCGACGAACAGTCGCATCAGCGCTTGGACGACCGGCGCGGGAACAGCAGCACCACGGCCACGAGCACGGCGAGCATGATCGCCACGCGCGACGGCGGCCGTCCCGCCGCGGGTTGCACACCGGCCATGTCGACGACACCTGCTCCCCGGATGGACCCGCCGGAGTCGAGGCCGGGCGGCCGGCCACGGTGCCCGCGCCGATTCCGCCGGTCAATCGCCGTCGCCGCGGCCGCCGCCATCGCCGTCCGGCGCCGCCCGGGCCGGCGGCATCCTTGACCTTGCGCGCGGAACCTCCAACATAGCGCTCAGGATCGCCGGGGATCGCCCGGCTCCACAGGAAATGAAAGACCATGGCGTTCGTTCCCGATTATCGGACCACCCCCAGCAGGACCGGCGTCGGCGTCCAGGCCGGAGCCGTGGATCTCGGGCTGCGTGCCTACATGCTGCGCGTCTACAACTGGATGGCGTCCGGCCTGGTGCTGACCGGCCTGGTCGCCTACGGCATCGCCCACAGCCAGCTGTCGGCCCTGTTCCACCAGACGGTGATGCTGTCCAACGGCACCGTGGCGATCCGCCCGACCATGCTCGGCTTCGTCGCCATGCTGGCGCCGCTCGGCTTCGTCATGGTGCTGAGCTTCGGCATCAGCCGGCTGTCGCGCCAGACCACGCAGGCGCTGTTCTGGGCCTTCTCCGCCGCGATGGGCGTGAGCCTGACCAACCTGTTCTTCATCTATACCGACCTGTCGATCGTGCGGGTGTTCTTCATCACCGCCGGCACCTTCGCCGCCATGAGCCTGTACGGCTACACCACCAAGACCGACCTGACCCGGTTCGGCTCGTTCCTGATCATGGGCCTGTTCGGCATCATCATCGCCAGCCTGGTCAACCTGTTCACCCACAGCGCCGGGCTCTACCTGCTGGTCAGCGTGCTGGGCGTGCTGATCTTCACCGGGCTCACCGCCTACGACACCCAGCGCATCAAGTGGAACTACGGCCAGCTGGCTTACTACCAGGGTGCGGACGGTGCGGCGAAGCAGAGCGTGAGCGACGCCCTGATGCTCTACCTGACCTTCATCAACCTGTTCACCTTCCTGCTCCAGCTCACCGGGACGCGCAACAGCAGCAACTAGGCTGCCGGCGCCCCGACGGAAAAGCTCCCGGTCGCGAGGCCGGGGGCTTTTTTCATGCCCGGCGGTCGTGCATGGATACGTGTTGCAACACGTGGATCCAGTTCATGCGACCTGCCGCCCGCTCCCTGACGACCCGGCTGCTCCTGTCCGGCGTGGCGCTCGCCGCGCTGTCCTCGCTGCCCGCCCGGGCGCAGCCGGCGGTCGGCGGCAGCAACGTGGCGCCGATCGAGCCGGAGTCGGTGCCGCATCCGGACGAGACGCCGTGCCGGGTGACGCTGGTCGGCAACGCCAGCTTCGGCGGCAGCGCGGTCCCGTTCAGCTTCGCGCCGCCCGCCGCCTGTCCCGGTCCCTGGGCCAAGGTGGTGCTGAGCACCGACATCTCGCTCGACGCCGGCCGGCAGTACGACCGCACCGCCACCATCTTCCTCGGCGGGGTCAACCTCCTGTTCGGCACCACCGCGGAGCCGCGCGCCGCCCTGGCGCCGTCCTGGCACGTGGAGCGCGACGTCACCGACGACACCGCGCTGCTGGAGTCCCCGCAGGTCGGCCACGTGCTGATCGCCAACTACACCAACAGCACCGACACCAGCCTCGTCACCGCCAACGCCAGCCTGTTGTTCTATCCCGCCACCGCGCGCTACCCGGCGCCCGCCACCCCGGACCTGGTGATCCCGCTCAACAGCGACCCCACCGCCGACACGGTGGCCTTGAACGACGGCACCCAGTCGCTGAGCCGCACCGGCGTGCTGCCGCGCAACGTGGAGCGGGCGCGGCTCGACGTGCTGCTGCAAAGCCAGCAGGGCGACGAGTTCTGGTACACCTGTGTGCCGAACGCGCTAGCCTCGGCACTCGAGACCTGCGGCGGCGGCGCGTTCCGAGAGGGGGAGGTGGCGGTGGACGGCGTCCCGGCCGGCGTGGCGCCGGTGTATCCATTCATCTTCACCGGCGGCATCGATCCCTACCTGTGGGAGCCGATCCCGGGCGTGCAGACCCTGGCGTTCAAGCCGTACTCGGTGGAGCTGACCCCGTTCGTGGGTGCGATCGACGACGGAAGGCCGCACACGGTGTCCCTGTCGGTCGCCGGCGCGAACCAGTACTTCTCGGTCACCGCGGCGCTCTACCTGTTCCTCGACCACGGCAGCAGCACGGTGTCGGGCGCCGTCACCCGCAACACCCTGGCGGCACCCGCCCCGGTGGTGACCAGCAACATCGCGCAGAGCAACGGCGTCGCCACCGGCACCGTGCTGACCACCTCGCAGCACGACTACGCCATCACCGGCACCGCCATCACCTCGCACGGCGCCGTCACCACCACGGTGGCGCAGGCCAGCAGGTTCTCCAACAGCCAGAGCTTCGACGTGTCGGACACGGTGGACAACCAGGACGTCACGGAGCGCACCGACACCGTCGGCACCGTGACCACCGCCTCCGCCGGGCGGCAGACGGTGTCGGTGCGGAGCTTCTCCTACCCGCTCGACCTGCACTACGCCTACGCCGTCAACGCCGACGGCAGCGCGGTGCAGACCACGGCGGTGCGCCAGTCGCTGGACCACGGCACGCTGCGCCTGGTGGACGGGGTGCCGGCCGAGGCGTCGCTGCTGCACGAGGCGGTGGCGCCGAGCGACGTGCTGGGCCTGGCGGCGGACGGCTCGGTGTCGTCGCACGTCGGCAGCAGCACCGCCGAGTACCTGTCCGCCGGCACCCTGACCGGCTGCGTCACCCGGCACGAGACGTCCACCAACAGCGTGCTGGCCACCATGAGCAGCACTGCCAGCTGCGACCTCGGCGGCCTGCTTCCCTGAGAACCGCGGGTCGGGCGTGACGCGCCCGACCCAGCGGCGCGCTAGAGCAGGCCCCGATCAGGGAACGACCTGATCGGGTGAAGATGCTCTAGGTGATGGTCTTGAGATACTCCGCCAGCTTCACCGCGGCGGCGTTCTTGTCGATCCGCTCCAGCGCGCCGAGCTCGGCGGCCAGGCGGTCCATCGCCGCCTCGTAGATCTGCCGCTCGGAGAAGCTCTGGTCCGGCTGGCCGGCGTTGCGGTGCAGGTCGCGCACCACCTCGGCGATCGCCAGCGGGTCGCCGGAGTTGATCTTGGCCTCGTATTCCTGCGCCCGCCTGGACCACATGGTGCGCTTGATCCGCGCCCGTCCCTTCAGGATCGCCAGCGCCTCGTCGAACAGCTTGCGCGTCGCCAGCTTGCGTAGGCCGGCGCTCTTCGCCTTCGCCACCGGGACGCGCAGCGTCATCCGGTTCTCCTCGAAGGTGATGTGGATCAGCTCCAGCTTGTGGCCGGCGATCTCCTCGGTGGCGATGCGCTCGACCTTGCCGACGCCGTGTGTCGGGTAGACCACATGGTCGCCCTCCGCGAACGGCTCGTCGTCGCGGGGCTTGCGGGCGACGCTGGGACGCGGTCTGTTGTCCTCCTGGGTGTCCTCCGCATCGGACTCCGCCGACACCGCCTCGTCCGACACGTCGTCGGGAATGACGTCGCCGTCCACCTGGTCGTCCTGGATCTGTGTCGCCGTCTTGGTCAGCATAAGCCTGCCGTCTCCTGCTCCGCCCGGCTTCGGGGATGCCGCACCCTGCGCCCGGCCGTCTCCGGATCGTCGCGCGGGGAGCGTGACGGGAGATCGGCTGCGTGTGGCGGTATGGTGATCCCAAACCTTATCACGTTCGGGCTTCCGGCGGAACCCGGCGGGATCAGGCCCGACCGTCAGCCGAACAGGTCGGGCATCGCCGCCGGGCCGGCGGCGTCGAAGCGCGACACGCTGACGCCCAGCAGCCGGATGCTGCGCTCGAACGGGAACAGCCCGCGCAGCAGCAGGACCGCCGCGTCGGCGAGCGCGGTCCGGGTCGCGAACGGCGCCGGGCTGGAGGCGGCGCGGGTGACGATGCGGAAGTCGGAGAACTTCACCTTCAGCGTCACCGTGCGCGCCGGCCGTCCCGCGGTCTCGTAGCCGGCCCAGACCTTGTCGATCGCCGGCCGGAGCGCCGCGCACGCCTCCTCCCAGTCCGACACGTCGGCGGCGAAGGTGTGTTCCGAGCCGAGCGACTTGCGCGGCCGGTCGGTCACCACCGGCCGGTTGTCCTCGCCGCGGGCGATGGCGTGATAGTGCGGCCCGGCCTTGCCGAAATGCCGGACCAGCCGCTCCAGCGTCCAGCCGCGCAGGTCGAGCCCGGTCTGGATGCCGAGCCCGCGCATCTTGGCCGCCGTCACCGGGCCCACCCCGTGGAACCGGTCCACCGCCAGCGCCTCGACGAAGCCGGGGCCGCGCGCCGGCGTGATCACGAACAGCCCGTCCGGCTTGCGCTGGTCGGAGGCGAGCTTGGCCAGGAACTTGTTGTAGGACACCCCGGCCGAGGCGGTCAGGCCGGTCTCGGCGCGGATCCGGGCACGTATCTCGGCGGCGATCGCGGTGGCCGAGCCCAGGTCGCGCAGCGGCCGGGACACGTCGAGATACGCCTCGTCCAGCGACAACGGCTGGATCAGGTCGGTGTAGGCCTCGAACACGCGCCGGATCTGCTGCGACACCGCCTTGTAGGTGTCGAAGCGCGGCGGCACGAACACCAGCTCCGGGCACAGTCGTCGCGCTGTGACCGACGGCATCGCCGAGCGCACGCCGAACCGCCTGGCCTCGTAGCTCGCCGCCGCCACCACGCCGCGGGCGCGCGAGCTGCCCACCGCCACCGGCCGGCCGCGCAGGGACGGGTCGTCGCGCTGCTCGACCGAGGCGTAGAACGCGTCCATGTCGACGTGGATGATGCGTCTGTGAACAGCGTTCACGGCAGACGCGATCGTGGCGCCGTCCTCGCCGGGGGTGGGTGCCGGCCTACAGCCAGCCATGATCGCGGAACCGGTGGAGGTCCACCCCGGGCGGCGCGTACCAGCCGCCGTCGCGGTAGCGCGCGCCCAGCTTCTGCGCCGTTTCCTTGTTGCCGTACGGGATGCGCAGGGGCGTGTCGCCTTCTGCCGCGGCGGCCGGGCGCGGTGCGGCGGCCTTCCGGGGCCGCCTGGCCGGCTTCGCGTCCGGGCCGGCCCGGGTC
>CAXUEL010000225.1:0-5692 GCA_964249915.1 uncultured Acetobacteraceae bacterium
ACCAGGATACGATCGGCGAGCGACAGGACGGTCTCGGGCTCGGTCGATAGGACCAGCACCGCCATGCCGGCGTCGCGCAGGCCGCGCACGATGCGGACGACGTCGTCCTTGGCCCCCACGTCCATGCCGCGCGTCGGCTCGCTCAGCAGGAGCACGCGGGGCGGGAAGCCGAGCCACTTGGCCAGCGCCACCTTCTGCTGGTTGCCGCCGCTGAGCGCGCGCACCGGCGCGTCGGGGCCCGGCGTCCTGATGCCCAAGCGCCCGATCAGCCGGTCGACGGCGTCGCGCTGCAGGCGGCGGTCGATCAGCAGGCGTCGCACCAGGCGCCCGAGGCTGGCCAGGGTGATGTTCTCCGCCACCGACGCGTCGAGCGCCACGCCCTGCCGGCGCCGGTCCTCCGGCACCAGCCCGATCCCCTGACGGACCGCGTCGCCCGGCGACCGCAGCGCCACCTGTCGGCCGCGCAGCAGGACCGTGCCCCGGTCGGCGGCGGCGAGGCCGAACAGGCAGGCCAGCAGGTCCTTGGCGCCCGACCCGACCAGCCCGGTGAGGCCCAGGATCTCGCCCTGGCGAAGCGAGAACGAGACGTCGGCGAAAACCCCGGTCCGGCCGAGCGACCTTGCCTCGAGCACAGGCACACCGGGCGTGCCGGCGCGCCCGGGGAACATGGCGCCGACGTCGCGGTCGACCATGAGCGAGGCCATGGCCGCGACCGTGCTCCGGCGCGGGTCGACGGTGGCGACGTCGACGCCGTTGCGCAGAACGGTGACGGCGTCGCACAGGTCGCGCACCTCCTCGAGGTAGTGCGAGACGTAGATCACCGCGGTGCCCTCGTCGCGGAGCTGCCGGACGATGGCGAACAGGCGGTCGGCCTCGGAACGCACCAGGGCGGCGGTCGGCTCGTCGAACACCAGCACGCGCGGCCGCTTCAGCAGCGAGCGGGTGATCTGCACGATCTGGCGCTCCGCGGCGCCGAGCCCGTCGACCGGCGCGTCGCCGCGCAGCCGCAGGCCGAAGCGCGACGCGATCGCGTCCTCGGCGCGCCGGCGCATGGTGCGCCAGGACACCAGCGGCCCGCGCCGCGGCTCGTCGCCGAGGAACAGCGCCTCCGCCACGGTGAAGCCCGGCACCAGCAGCGGTTCCTGGTGGATGATGTGCACGCCCAGCCGCTCGACCAGGCGCGGGGACACCGCTCCGACCGGGTGGCCGCCGACCGCGACCGTCCCGGCCTCCGGGACCACCAGCCCGTTCAGGACGTTCACGATCGTCGACTTGCCGGCGCCGTTCTGGCCGATCAGCCCGTGTATGCTTGCCTGCCGCACCACCAGGCTGGCGCCGTCCAGGGCGCGGGTGGCGCCGAAGGTCTTGACCAGGCCGCGCATCGCCAGCGCCTCGGCGCCCCCGGCGGGCGGGGAGGCGGTCACAACGCACCGTGGCGCGGTGGCCTGGTCCCGTTCAGGTGGTAGTTGCCGATGGCGGCGTATTTCCAGCGCGCCGGGTCGTGCAGGGTGTGGGTGCGGACGTTGCGCCAATGGCGGTCGAGGGCGTGCGCGGCCAGGGTGGAGCGGGTCCCGCCGAGCTCGTGCAGCCGGTTGGCGGCGTTCAGGGCGGCCTCGGTGCCGAGCGCCTTGGCTTCCGCGACGGCGACCGAGGCGCGGGCCACGCTGTCCTCGTCCGGGCTGGCGGTCGCGGCGTCGACCAGCCGCCCGGCCCGCGCCAGCAGCGCCTCCGCCGCGTTCTGGCGGATGACGAGCTCGCCGACCTGCGCCACCGTGTAGGGGTCGTCGGACGCACGCTCGGCGCCGCTGTCGATCCAGGGACGGGCATGGCGTCGCACGAAGTCGATGGTCTCGGCGAGCGCCTCGCGGCCGATGCCGATGTCGACCGCGGCGTGGATGATCTGTCCCAGCGGGCCCATCGGCGTCGGACGGTCGAAGGCGTCGCCGAACGGGATCACGTTCGCCGGGTCGACGGACACGTCCTCGAACACGGTGGTGCCGCTTCCGGTGGTGCGCTGGCCGATGCCGGACCAGTCGTCGTGCAGGGTGAGGCCCGGCGTGGCGGGATCGACCAGCGCGAACACGATGCGGTCGTCCTCGTCCTTGGCCAGCGCCGCCACCGTGTGCGCGAACAGGGCGCCGGTGGAGTAGAACTTGCGCCCGTCCAGGCGCAGCCGGCCGGTCTCGCGGCGCAGCCGGGTGCGGTAGTCGTGCACGTCCTTGGTGCCGGTCTCGCTGAGCGCGTTGCCGAAGCGGGTGCCCTCCAGCACGCGGCGGAACCAGTGGCGCTTCTGTTCCTCCGTGGCGGTGAGGCGGATCGCCTCGACCACGAAGAAGTGGTTCTGCGGGATCTGGCCCAGGCTGCCGTCGGCGGCCGAGATCAGCGCGGTGATCTCGGCCAGGGTGCCGGCGCTCACCGCGGCGCCGCCGTGCTCGCGCGGCACCGTGACCGCCCACAGGCCGCTGGCCGAGTAGCGCTCGATCTCGGGGCGCGGCAGGCGGCGCTCGCGGTCGCGGATCGCCGCTCCGCGCCGGAACTCGCCCGCGAGCGCCCGGGCCACGGCGATCGCCTCGGCGTCGTCGCGTATGACATGCGCGGCGGGCGGGCTGGCGCTCATGCGGCGTGCTCCGCGCCGACCCGCCGCGCGGCGCCGGGATGCGGCAGGGCCAGGCGTGGCCCGTTGTCGAACAGCTTCTCGCGCAGGGTGCCGGGGCGGTACTCGGTCTTGTAGCGGCCGCGGCGCTGCAGCTCCGGCACCAGCAGGTCGGCGACGTCGGCGAAGGTTTCGGGCGTCACCACGTAGGCCAGGTTGAAGCCGTCGATGCCGGTGTCGGCGATCCAGGACTCCATCTGGTCGGCGACGGTGGCGGCCGAGCCGACCAGCAGCGGGCCGAAGCCGCCGATGCCGACCCATTCCGCGACCTCGCGCACCGTCCACACCCGGTCCGGATCGGCGGTGGTGAAGCTTTCCACCGCGGAATGCACCGCCTCGTTGCGTATGTAGCGGATCGGCTCGTCGAGGCCGTAGGCGGCGAAGTCGATGCCGGTCCAGCCGGACATCAGCGCCAGCGCGCCGGCATGGCTCACGTAGGAGCGGTAGTCCTCGTGCTTGTCGCGCGCTTCCGCGTCGGTGCGTCCGACGATCGCGGTGGTCAGGTTGAAGATGCGGAGCGCATCGGCGCCGCGTCCGGTGTCCGCGGCGCGGCGCCGGATGTCGGACACGTAGCCGCGCGCGACCGCCCGGCTCGGGGCCGCCATGAACACGCATTCGGCGTGTCGCGCCGCGAAGTCGCGGCCCTTGCCGGAGGTGCCGGCCTGGAACAGCACCGGCGTGCGCTGCGGCGAGGGCTCGGACAGGTGTATGGCGTCGAGCCGGAAATGCTCGCCCTGGTGCCGGATCCGGTGCACCCGCGACGGGTCGGTGAACACGCCGGTGGCGCGGTCGCGCAGCACGGCGCCGTCCTCCCAGCTTTCCTCCCAAAGGCGGTAGACCAGGTCGAGGTACTCGTCGGCGATGGCGTAGCGGGTGTCGTGGTTCTTCTGCCGCGCGTCGCCCGACACGCCGCGCGCGGCGCTGTCGAGGTAGCCGGTGACGATGTTCCAGCCGATGCGGCCGCGGGTCAGGTGGTCCAGCGTCGACATGCGGCGCGCGAAGGTGAAGGGCGGCTCGTAGGACAGGGTGCAGGTCACGCCGAAGCCGAGATGCTCGGTCGCGGCCGCCATGGCGGAGACCAGCAGGGTGGGGTCGTTCAGCGGCACCTGCGTCGCCTCGCGCAGGGCGGTGTCGGTGCCGCCGCCGTAGACGTCGTACACGCCGAGCACGTCGGCGAGGAACAGGGCGTCGAACTTCCCACGCTCCAGGATTCGGGCGAGGTCGGTCCAGTACGACAGGTCGGTGTAGCGGTCGGCGCGGTCGCGCGGGTGGCGCCACAGCCCGGGCGACTGGTGCACGACGCAGTTCATGTCGAAGGCGTTGAGCAGGATCTCGGCACGGGCCGGCGCCGCGGTCATCGGGCTCAGATCCAGGCGTGGCGCGGCGGCAGCACGCCGTTCAGGGCGTGGTTGCCAACCAGCGCGTATTTCCAGCGCACCGGGTCGTGCAGGGTGTGGGTGCGGGCGTTGCGCCAATGGCGGTCGAGGCCGTAGGCGGCCAGCGCCGAGCGGGTGCCGGCCAGCTCGTGCAGCTTGTTGCCGGCGAGCACGGCGATCTCGGTGGTCAGCACCTTGGCTTCCGCCACCTTGAGCGAGGCGTGGCCGACCGTGTGCTCGGTGGCGTCGGCGATCGCCGCGTCCACCGCGCGTCCGGCGATCGCCAGCACCGCTTCCGCGGCGTGGAGGCGGATCTCGAGGTCGCCGATCGCGGCGATGGTGTAGGGGTCGTCGGACGCGCGCTCCTGGCCGCTGTCGATCCAGGGCCGGGACAGGGTGCGCACGAAGCGGATGGTGTCGGCGATGGCGGCGCGGGCGATGCCGAGGTCCACCGCCGCCTGGATGATCTGCGACACCGGCCCGTTCGCCGAGGGGTGGTCGTAGCCGAGATGCGCCGGCACCACGTCGCGGGCGTCGATCCACACGTTCTCCAGCGTCACGCTGCCGCTCGCGGTGGTGCGCTGGCCGAAGCCGGACCAGTCGTCGGTGATGGTGAGGCCGGGCGAGGCCGGGTCGGCGAAGACGAGGTAGACCTTGCCGTCCTCGCCGGTGGCCGCCACGGGGATGACGTCGGCGAACAGGGCGCCGGTAGAATAGAACTTGGCGCCGGTGACGCGGTAGCCGTTCCCGTCCGGGACCAGGCGGGTGTCGAAGGTGCCGGCGTTGCGGCTGCCGGCTTCGGAGAACGCGTTGCCGAACCGCCTGCCCTCCAGCACGCCGGCGTAGTACCGCCGCTTCTGCTCCTCGTTCGCGGTGACGCGCAGCGCCTCCACCACGCCCAGATGGTTCTGCGGGATCTGGCCGATCGAGGGGTCGGCCTCGGAGATGATCGCGATGACCTCGGCAACGGTCTCGAACGAGACCTCGGCGCCGCCGTAGGCACGCGGCACCGTCATCCCCCACAGCCCGCTCGACGAGAACAGGTCGAGCTCGCGTCGTGGCAGGATCCGGTCGCGGTCGCGTGCCACCGCGCCCTCCGCCAGGACGGGTGCCAGGGCCCGTGCCGCCTCGATCGCCTCCGCGTCGCTGCGGATCGTCCGCGCCGGTGTACGGTCGTCCGTGTGCCGTGGAGCGAGCGCGAGATCCATCGCCAGTCCTCCCAACGCGCCGTCCGGGCGCGCACCGATCCCGGTCGGCAACCGGCACAGACCATCACACGCTGATGTTGGTCATGCAACTCCCGTCGATGCACAGTGGTATTGGCCTCGTATCCTGTTATCAGTCGTGGATCGGCGGCGAAGGGGGACTGGCGCCACATTATACTAATGTGTTGCGTGGATATGGGGCGGCCGGCAGTCCGGAGGCGACGTGGCAGCAGCAGGGGGACGGGAGCGATGACCAGCTCGTCGCTGGAGCTTGAACGGTGTTCAAACTTTGGCATGGCTGTCTTCGGGACGACCGGGGCTCCGGTTCCGCGGCGTCGGTCCGTCGGCCGGCACGGGGCCGCCGGCGCGTGAGCGACGTTCCGCCGGTCCTGGAGGCGCGCGGCCTGATCAAGCGCTTCGGCGCGACCCGCGCGCTCGACGGCGTCGACCTCGTGGTG
>CAXUEL010000226.1:0-5689 GCA_964249915.1 uncultured Acetobacteraceae bacterium
CTTCGAGGTATGGCTGTTACAGCAACCCCTTGGGATTACGGCGGATGTGACCCCTCGGAAAGCGATCTGCCCTGACTGATCTTCAGGCCTCCCCGAAGGGTCTCGTTGCGGGGGGGGGGGGGGGGGCGGGGGCCGGGGGGGGCACCGCGGCGGGGGGGGGCGGGGGGGGGGGCCCGGGCGGCGCCGACGGCACCAGGCGCGTGGTGGTGCAGGCGCTGCGGCACGTGTCCTTCCGCCTCGACTCCGGCGAGCGGCTCGGCATCGTCGGCCATAACGGGGCGGGCAAGTCGAGCCTGCTTCGCGTGCTGGGCGGCATCTACGAGCCGGTGGCCGGGCGCATCCACGTCGGCGGCAGCATCAACACCCTGCTCGACACCAATTTCGGCATGAACCTCGACCTGACGGGACGCGAGAACATCACGCTGCGCGGCCGCTACGTCGGGCTGTCCAGCGCCGGGATCCGGGCGCTGGAGGACGACGTGGAAGCGTTCGCCGCCCTGGGCGCGTTCCTGGAGCTGCCGGTGCGCGTGTACTCGTCCGGCATGGTCGTCCGGCTCGGCTTCGGGCTCGCCACCGCGATCGCGCCGCAGGTGCTGCTGATGGACGAATGGTTCATGGCCGGCGACTCGCGCTTCGCCGCCAAGGCGCACGCCCGGCTGGAAACCGTGGTGCGCGGCGCCGAGATCCTGGTGCTGACCTCGCACATGCCGAACGTGCTGCGCACCTGGTGCACGCGCCTGCTCTGGCTGGAAGCGGGGCGGATCGTCGCCGACGGTCCGGTGGACGAGATCCTGGCCCGCTACGCCGCCAGCGCCGTGCCCACCCTGTAGGGCCTGCAGCCGGTCCTCACTCGGCGCCCATCACCAGCCCCTCGATGTCGTGCTTCTGGGTGATAGGCACCAGCGCGTCCACCACGCGGCAGGTGAGGTGCTCGCGCACCGAGTCCGGCAGCGACTCGTGGAACGCGCGCGTCACCATCATGTCGTGCAGCGCCGCGTGGCCGGCTCCCGGGGCGTCCACGCCCAGCACCAGCACCGGACGCGAGACCGGCGACGGGTGCGCGGTGCCGCGGTGCATCGTCAGCGCCGAGCGGCAGGAGATGTCGCCGCGCTGCGGATACTTGCGCACCGCCCGCTCCTCGTAGCGCCCCCACAGCGCGCGGTCGGGGAACATCTCGTGCGCCCACCCCCTTCCGTCGTCCCACTGCGTGCCGGGCGCCACCTCGAACGGCCCCATGTCGGGCGTGACGTCGACGCCGGAAAGGTTGAAGGCGAGCGAGGTGATGCGGCGGTGCCGGTAGGTGTCCGGCGGCGACGGGAAGTCGCGATGCCAGGGCTGGTTCTTCGCCCCCTGGAACGGCGTGTCGAAACCGATCTCGACGATCCGGTAGTCCGGACCCAGCACCCGTTCCGCCATGCCGGTGATCCAGGGATGGGTGACCAGCTCCGCGAACCCGCTCAGCGCCTCGGGGTGCAGCTCGACGTACCAGCGCCGCGGGCCCCGCCCGACCGCTCCGCCCGGACGCTGGATCGCCTCCCAGAACGCGGTCATCATGTCCTCGCGCAGCCGGTCGACCCAGTCGGCGGAGAACCCGCCCTTGCGGCCGACCACGCCGTCGCGCCCCAGCGTGTCGACGTCGGCCGCGAGGTCGTCAGGCAGAGCGCTTGCGTCGGGCATGACGGGGTTCCTGCTTCCTGGGTCGGCGGACGTCCCGTGTCCTGCCGGGTCGGGCCGAGCCTCCGCGCCTCGACGGCGCGCCGGCAAGGCACGTCTGGGTGATCGCGTCCCGCACCGGCCGGATCAGCTGGTCAGCACCACCTTGATCGGCCCGACCCGCTCGATGACGTTGAGCGCCACCTCGGTGCCGACCCGCTGGAGGTGCACCGTGACCCGGCCGCCGCCCACCGCCAGGTTGTACAGCGTCACCTCGTCCAGGAACGGCGGCAGGCGGGGCCGCTCGAAATGCACGGTCACGGTGAACGGGTCGAAGCGTATGCCCAGCGTCGACTGCAGCAGCGACGGCAGCGTCGCCGCCGCCCAGGCCTGCGGGCTGCAGGCGACGGGATAGCGCACCGGCCCCTCGCCGCGCTGCCGGGCGAAGCCGCAGAACAGCTCGGGCAGGCGGCGCAGGTCGGCATAGAGCGAGGTGTCGAACAGGCCGGTGAACAAGCGCGACGCCTCGTCCTTGTAGCCGTAGCGGGCCAGGCCGATGGCGATCAGGGCGTTGTCGTGCGGCCACACCGAGCCGTTGTGGTAGGCCATCGGGTTGTAGCGCGCCTCGCCGGCCGGGATCGTGCGTATGCCCCAGCCGGAGAAGAAGGTGCGGCCCATCAGCCCGGCGACGATCCGCGCCGCACGCTCCGGCGGCACCAGGCCGGTCATCAGCAGGTGGCCGGCGTTGGAGGAGCGCACCTTGCACGGGCGCTTGGCGCCGTCGAGCGCCAGGGCGTAGGTGCCGAGCTCCTCGACCCAGAACGCCGCGTCGAAGGCGATCCGTAGCGCATCCGCTTCCGCGGCCATGCGGTCGGCGAACGCGACGTGGCCGATCCGGCGCGCCATGGCGGCCGCCGCGCGCCTGGCCGCGAACACGTAGCCCTGCACCTCGCACAGCGCGATCGGACCCTCGGCGAGCGTGCCGTCGGCGTGGAAGATGGAGTCGAAGCTGTCCTTCCAGCCCTGGTTGACCAGGCCGTTCTCGTTGCGACGCCCGTACTCCACGAAGCCGTCGCCGTCGCGGTCGCCGTACTCGGCGATCCAGGCGATCGCGCGCTCGATGTTGGGCCAGATCCGGGCGATCGTCGCCACGTCGCCGGTGCGCTCGAGGTAGTCGCCGGCCAGCATCACGAACAGCGGCGTGGAGTCGACGCTGCCGTAGTAGTGCCGGAACGGCACCTCGCCGAGCTCGGCCATCTCGCCGTGACGCACCTCGTGCAGGATCTTGCCCGGCTCCGCGTCGGCCACCGGGTCCACCGCCTCGGCCTGGTGGCGGGAAAGGTAGGCCAGCACGCCCTGCGCGATGGTGGGGTCGAGCCACAAGGTCTGCATCGCCGTGATCAGGGCGTCGCGGCCGAACGCGGTGCTGTACCAGGGCACGCCGGCATACGGGTACGGCCCGTCCGGCTTGTCGGTCAGCAGCATGTAGATGTCGCAGATGCAGCGGCGGATCGCCTCGTTGAAGATCTCGTTGGACGACGCGATGGCGGCCGCCCGCGCCGAGGACACGCGCAGCGCGCGGCGGGCCTCGACCAGGGAGAACAGGAACGACGCCGCGACCTCGCGCTCGGGCGGTCCGGCCGGATCGCAGGCGGTCTCGACGTGGATCAACCGGCGCTGGCCCGGCTGCAGGGTGAGGGTGAAGCGGGCCCGCGTCTCGGTCAGGCGCTCCGGCTCCGGGCTGAAGCGCAGCCGGGTGGTGCGCAGCCGGCGGTCGAGCCCGTCATAGGCCAGCAGCACGGTGTCGCCGCGGGCCTCGGGCGGCCGCAGCGTGCCGCGACGCAGCCGCGGCGTGCCGCGCGCCTCGAACAGGTCGGCGAAGTCGGCGTGGAAGGCGAACTCGACCACGACCGTGTGCGCGACCACGTCGTAGTTGCGCAGCTGGAGCCGCTCGTAGGCGGTCTGGTCGCGCAGGAACAGCGTGCGCCGCAGGTGCAGCAGGTCGTGGCTGAGCTTGGCGCCGTCCAGAACCAGGTCGGGGTTGGTCAGGTCGCAGCTCAGGGTGGCGTTGTTGTCGCGCAGCGTGGCGCTGAGCAGGATCGGGCTTTGTCCGCAGATCGACAGCGTCAGCGACGACAGGTGCCGGGTGTCGAGGTAATACAGCCCGTCGGCGATGCCGGGGCCGGACAGGATGTTGCCGTTCTGGTCGAACACGCCGAACAGGTCGCCGTACTTGAGCGCGTGCAGCCGCCGCTCGGACTGGATCGCGTTGGCGCCCACGGTGAAGCCGTCCTGCGGCGCGGTGGCGGCGGCCGGAGCGTCGGGAGGGTCGATCTGGTCCAAGCGGAAATCCCCAAGGCGGTCGCAGCGCAGTCTGCCGGGCTGGCGGGCCGCCGCAAGGCCGCAACCGTGGATGGTGGCGAACGTTCCGTGGTGCGATGGCTCGTTCCGGCACCGGTGCGCACGACACGCGACGCTCCTACCGCGAGATGCGCGACTTCGCCCGCACCCCGGAACCGCCTCCCTCGCCCGCGCGGCGTCCGGCCGGCACGACCGCGGCGCCCTGCTTCGTGGTGCAGAAGCACGACGCCACCCGGCTGCACTGGGACTTCCGCCTGGAGCACGGCGGCGTGCTGTGGAGCTGGGCGGTGCCGAAGGGCCCGTCGCTGGATCCGCACCACAAGCGGCTGGCGATGCACGTCGAGGACCATCCGGTCGAGTATGCCGGCTTCTCCGGCGTGATCCCGGACGGCAACTACGGCGCCGGGACGGTGGAGATCTGGGACCGCGGCACCTGGGCGCCGGTGGAGGCCGACCCGGCGGCGGCCCTGGCCCGGGGCGAGCTGAAGTTCCGGCTCGACGGCGCACGCCTCCGGGGCGGCTTCGTGCTGGTGCGGCTCAAGCCGCGGCCGCGGGAGAAGGGCGAGAGCTGGCTGCTGATCAAGGAGCACGACGCGCACGAGCGTGACGGCGCCGACGCGTCGGTGCTGGAGCGGACGCCGCTCGATGCCGCCCCGGCGTCGACGGAGCCCGTGGCGAAGCCCTCCGCCAGGCGCGGGCGGAAGCGCGCGGGCGCCCCGCTGCCGGAGGCGCAGGCGCCGCAGCTGGCGCAGCTGGTGCACACCCCGCCCTCCGGCGCGGGCTGGATCAGCGAGGTGAAGTTCGACGGCTATCGCATGATCTGCCGCAAGGACGGAGACGCGGTGCGGGTCATCACCCGCAACGGGCTCGACTGGACCGCGCGCCTGCCCACCCTGGCGGCGGCGGTCGCGGCGATGGTCCCGGACCGGCTGATGCTGGACGGCGAGCTGGTGGCGCTGGACCGCAGCGGCCTGTCCTCGTTCGCCCGGCTGCAGGACGCGTTCTCCACCGGCAGGACCGGCGCCTTGCGCTACTATGTGTTCGACCTGCTGCACCTGGACGGGACCGACTACCGGCCGCAGCCACTGTCCGCCCGCCAGGACGCGCTCGAGGCGCTGATGCGGGCGGTGCCGGAGGGCGGGCCGCTGCGCACCAGCGAGCACCTCCGGTCCGAGGCGGCCCGGGTGCGCCAGGAGGCCTGCGCGATCGGGCTCGAGGGCATCGTCTGCAAGCGCCTGGACGCCCCCTACCGGCCCGGACGGGGCGGCGACTGGGTCAAGCTGAAGTGCGAGAACCGCGAGGAGTTCGTGGTGCTCGGCTACACCCCGCCCGCCGGCACGCGGCAGAGCCTGGGCGCGCTGCAGCTGGGCTACCACGACGCGACCGGGCAGCTGCACTTCGTCGGCGGCTGCGGCACCGGCTACACGGCCAGGACCCTGCGCCTGCTGGCCGATCGCCTGGAGGCTCTGCGCGACGCGGCGCCGGACAGCCTGCTCGGCACCGAGCCGCCGCCGCGCGACACGATCTGGGTCCGGCCCGTGCTGGTGGCGGAGATCGGCCACGGCGGCTTCACCGGCGGCGGCATGGTGCGCCATGCGCGCTTCCTCGGCCTGCGCGAGGATAAGGAAGCCGGCGAGGTGGTGCGCCCGGTGCTGCCGTCGGACGCGCCGCGGAC
>CAXUEL010000227.1:0-5665 GCA_964249915.1 uncultured Acetobacteraceae bacterium
CTTCCAACCGGTGCTCGATCCTGCCCAGGCGGTGGCGGGCGCGGCGCACCAGCAGGCAGAGCGTAGCGTCGGTGTCGGAAACCAGTTGCAGGCCGGCATAGCCGCCGGGGAACAGGGTGAGCTCGACATGGCCGTCCACCGCGCGGCGCTGCGCCGGATCGAGGCGGAGGTGCAGCTTGTAGCCGACCAGGTCGTTCTGCCGGCCGGGCGGGCGGCGCCAGCCGCGCAGGTCGTGCTTGCCGGTGGCGAGCGCCGCCTCGCGGGCGTCAAGCGTGCTGCCGTCCTCCAGGCGGATGCGATGGCCATCGCCGTGCGGGTCGAGCGCCCGGGCGTCGAGACCGAGGGCGCGGAGGTGCAGCAGCGCCTCGCGCGACAGGAACTCGCCGCACACCTTGTCGTGCGGCCCCGATTCGCGCTCGACCAGCACCACCCGCCTGCCCCGCCGAGCGGCACGCAGCGCCAGCGCGCCGCCGGCGAGGCCGCCGCCGATCACCGCGAGGTCGGCGGTCATGCGGGGTGCGGTCGGAAGCGGGTGACGCACAGGCGGAACGGCAGCCACCACCGGACCCGTGCCGCCTCGGCGTCGAGGCCGGCGCGCAGCAGCAGCCGGCGCCAGTCGGCGCGGGAAAACGCGCGGCCGATCGAGACCGGGCCGTCATGCCGCACGAAGCGGTGCCAGCCGGCGAGGCGCGACCAGACGCGGAACACCCGGTACGGCAGCCAGTGGCGTTCGAGGTCGTTGACGAACCAGCCGAGCACGGCGTGAGCCTCCATCCAGCGCAGGAACCGCACCACGCCGTCGTCGTCGAGGTGGTGGGCGAACAAGGAGGACAGCACCAGGTCGGGCGGCGCGTCGGGCCGGTAGTCGAAGATGTCGGCGGTGACCCAGCGGATCGGCTGCCGGGTCGGCGGCGCGGTCTCGCCGGCGGCACGGGCCCAGGGCGACAGGTCGACGCTGGTCATGTCGAGCGCCACGCCGCGCCGCGCGGCCCAGCGGTCGATCCGGCGCAGGGCGTCGCCGTAGCCGCCGCCAACGTCGAGGATTCGCAACGGCCGGCCCGGCGGGTGACGGCGCAGCGCCTGGTGGAGGAAGCGCAGGGTCGGGCGGTAGGCGCCGGTGAGGCGGTTGACGCGGGACAGGTCCTCAAGGCAGGCGCGGAACTCGTCCGGGCCGCAGGGCTCGGTGTCCATCAGCTCTGGCAGCAGCACGCGCTCGGCGAAGCGGCTCACGCGGCGATCCGGAAGCGCAGGGTTTCCGCGACCAGGCCGGGGCCGAAGCCCATGGCGATGCCGGCGGCACCGGGACGGGCGCTGCGCAGCAGGCGGTCGAGCACGAACAGGATCGTGCAGGAGGACATGTTGCCGAACCCGCGCAGCACCGCGCGGCTGTCGTCCAGCGCGTCGGGCGGGAGGTCGAGCGCGGTCTGCACCGCGTCCAGCACCGAGCGGCCGCCGGGATGCACCGCCCACAGCTCCGGCGGCGCGGTCGCGGCGTCGCGCCCGGGCGCGCCGGACAGGTCGCCGAGGATGCGCGGCGCGGCGCGGGCCAGGCCACTAGCGACGGCGCCGGGAACGCGGCCGGACAGCATCATGTCGAAGCCGTCGTCGCCGATCCGCCAGGTGATCAGCGGCGCGGTGTCGGGCAGCAGCTCGGCGTGGAACCGGTCCAGCGACAGCCCGCGCGGCGCCGCGCTGACCAGGGAGGCGGCGCAGCCATCGGCGAACAGCAGGAAGGACAGCACCTGCTCCAGGTCGGGAGTCTCCTGCAGGTGCAGGGTGCACAGCTCCAGGTTGACCAGCAGCACGCGCGCCGCCGGTTCGGAGCGGACCATGTGGCGGGCCAGCTTGAGCGCGTTGAACGCGGCGTAGCAGCCCATGAAGCCGACCAGGGTGCGCTCGACGGTCGGACGCAGGCCCAGCACCGCCAGCAGCTGCAGGTCGAGGCCCGGGGCGTGGAAGCCGGTGCAGGAGGTGACGATCAGGTGGGTGACGGTGTCGAGCCGGGCGTCGTCGCCGAGGCGGCGCACCGCCTCCAGCGCCAGCGGCAGGGCGGCGTCCTCGTAGCGGGTCATGCGAGCGCCGGTGCCGGGGAAGCGGCCGCGCCGGTAGAAGCCGTCGCGGTCCAGGGTGCCGGCGGCGGGGTCGGGGCATGGCACCAGGGTCGAGTAGCGGTGGTCGATGGCGCAGCGGTCCGTCATGCGGGCGAACAGCCGGCGCAACCGCTCGTCCGGCAGCAGGGTGGCGGCGAACGACACGAAGGCATCGTGCACGTCGTGGGGCGGGACCGCGGTGCCGATCGCGTTCAGGAAGGCGTCGGTCATGGGTCTCCAGTCGCGCGTGCCAGTCCCGAAGGTGGGGAGGAGCGCAGCCGTATGCAAAGGCGGGGGCTCCGCCAGGGGCGGCGGCGGTGCCGGCAACGTGTTGCTGCCGCGCCGGCATGGTTCACGTTCACGCGGGGGGGGTGCATTGCCCTACCCTCGCCCAAGGATCTCCGATGCCCAAGGCCGCCATCTTCGACATCGACGGCACGCTGGTCGACTCCGTGGACCTGCATGCGATGTCTTGGCAGGACACGTTCGCCCGGTTCGGGCACGAGCTGTCCTTCGAGCAGGCGCGCAGTCAGATCGGCAAGGGCGGCGACCAGCTGCTTCCGGTGTTCCTGTCGGACGCGGAGGTGGAGGACCACGGCGAGGCGATGAACGAGTTCCGCAGCACTCTGTTCAAGTCGAAGTACCTGCCGCTGGTGCGGCCGTTCTCGGCGGTGCCGGAGCTGCTGCGGCGGGTGCGCGAGGCCGGGCTGACGGTGATGGCGGCGTCGTCGGCGAAGACGGACGAGCTGGCGATGTATCTTGAGATTGCCAGGATCACCGAACTGGTGGACGTGTGCACCTCGTCGGAGGACGCCGAGCAGTCGAAGCCGGCGCCGGACATCTTCCAGGTGGCGCTGAAGAAGCTCCGGCTGCCCGGCAGCGAGGCGGTGGCGATCGGCGACACGCCCTACGACGCGCAGGCGGCGGGACAGGCCGGCATCGTCACCATCGGCATGCTGAGTGGCGGCTTCACCGAGGACGATCTGCGGAAGGGCGGATGCACGGCGGTGTATCCGGGGCCGGGCGCGTTGCTGGCGTGCTTCGAGGCGTCGCCGCTCGGGGGGTAGGGCGTCATCCGACCGGCCCGGCCCGGTCGACCGGATGATGCGTGGCGCCGGACCACGCCATGGTCCGTCCGGCTCACGTCACGTTGACAAGGAAGCTGGGGCAAGGAAGCTGGCGATGGCGTCGGCGCAGAACCGCGGCTCCTGGTGCTGCGGCGCATGCCCGGCCTGCGGCACGACCAGCAGGTGCAGCGATCGCCAGGCCGGGATCACGTCGAACCAGTTCCGCACCGGGAACACGATTTCATGGTCGCCGGAGATGACCAGGATCGGGACCGAGGTGGTGGCCAGGAACTCGCGGTAGCCGCCCGGATCGGGAAACAGCTCCCCCTCGGCCCTCGTCCTGCTCCCGAGCAGGCGCATGTAGGTGTCCTTCGGCACCACGGGGCTGAGGTCGGTGGTGCGCATCGCGATCCGGTCGTGCGAGGCCTTCGCCGCCGCCCGGCTCCTCTCCGAGGCCGGCTCGAAGAACAGCACGGTCTCGTCGTCCAGGTCGTTGTCGAACTTCAGCGCGCGCTCGAGGAAGACGGGCTCCGAGCGGGCGGCGACCTTGCCCGGCGGGGTCGTGCCGATCAGCACCAGCTTGCGTATCCGGTCCGGGTCCATGACCGCCGCCGCCTGGGCAGCCTGGCCGCCGAGCGACCAGCCGCCCAGGAAGAAGCTGTCGAGCCCGAGCGCGTCGGCGAGGTCGAACACGTCCCGCGCCATCGCCGTCGGCTCGTAGCTGGCTTCGCCGCCGGATCGGCCCAGCCCGGAATAGTCGAAGGTGATGACCCGGAACCGTTCCGCCAGGGCGTCGAGGAAGGCCGGATCCCACACGTCCAGGACACCGCGGAGGCGCACGCACAGGATCAGCGGCTCGCCCGAGCCGATCGAGCGGTAGGCGAGGCTGCGGCCCTTCGTCTCGGCAAGCATGGTCGGGGCATCGACGGCGCTTGGTCGCTTCGTGCTGTCGGGCATGGAAACCTCCGGTCATGAGCAGGCCTGCTCGGTGGAACGCGGGACGGTCAGGGCGTTTCGGGGGATGCGGAGCCGGTCTGCGTCACTGCGGGTCCACGCCGTCCTCCCGGAGCTCCTCGGCGATGGTCGGGATCAGCTCGGCGACGGTCGGGTGGATGTGGGTGGCGCGCCGCAGGGTGCGGCAGGGCGCCCCCGCCGCCATGGTGTCCAGGATCGCGTGGATCGCCTCGTCGCCGCCGGGGCCGAGGATCGTGCCGCCCAGGATCTCGTCGGTGTCGGCGTCGACCACGATCCGCATCAGGCCCTGCGTCTCGCCCTTCTCGACCGCGCGGCCGACGCGCGTCATCGGGCGCTGGCCGACCAGAATGCGCCGCCCGGTGGCGCGCGCCTGCGCCAGGCCCAGTCCGACACGACCCAGCGGCGGGTCGGTGTAGAGGGCGTAGGCCGGGATGCGATCGGTCACCCGGCGCCCGGCGCCGTCCAGCAGGTTGTCGGCGACGATCTGGTGGTCGTTGTAGGCGGTGTGGGTGAAGGCGCCGCGGCCGTTGCAGTCTCCGAGCGCCCAGATGCCGGGCACGCCCGTCGCCAGCGTGTCGTCCACCCGTATGAAGCCGTGCGCGTCGGTCTCCACCCCGGCCCGGTCCAGGCCCAGGTCGTCGGTGTTGGGCCGACGGCCGACCGCGAGCAGGAGGTGGCTGGCGACCAGGTCCCGATCGCCGCCGGAGCAGTCCAGCCCGACGGCGACGCCTTCGGGGTGAGGCCCGACGCGGATGCATTCGGCGGCGAGGCGGACCGCCACGCCCTCGCGCTCGAGGATCTCCCGCACCGCCGACGAGATGTCCTCGTCCTCGCGCGCGATCAGGCGCGGACCCTTCTCGATCACGGTCACGGCCGCGCCGAACCGTCGGAAGATCTGCGCGAACTCGAGCCCGACATAGCTGCCGCCGATGACCACGAGATGACGCGGCACCGCCTCGAGGGCGAGGATGGAGGCGTTGGTGAGATGGTCCACGCGGTCCAGGCCCGGGATGTCCGGCACCAGCGCACGACCGCCCACGTTGATGAAGATCCGGTCGGCGGTGATCAGCTCGTCGCCGACCCGCAGGTCGCGCGCGCTCTCGAAGCGGGCGTGGCCCTGGATCACGGTGCAGCCTGCCATCCCGCGCAGCCAGGCCTCGACGCCCTCGCGCGACTGCCGCGACACCGTGTCGACGCGCGCCTTGACCCGGCTCATGTCGACCTCGACCGAGCCTCCGAGAACGACGCCGTACTCGCCGGCTCGCCGTGCCGTGTGCGCGACGCCGGCGCTGGCGACCAGCGTCTTGGTCGGGGTGCAGCCGGTATTCACGCAGGTGCCGCCGAACAGGTGGCGCTCCACCAGCGCCACGCTCTGCCCGGCTGCGGTCAGGCGACCGGCCAGGGCGGGGCCGGCCTGTCCGGCGCCGACGACGATCGCGTCGAACCGCCGGCTCACGCCGCCACCATGATCAGCGCGACGCCGACCACCGCGACCGCGTCCTCGATCAGGGCGGCGGGACGGTCCCGCCGCCC
>CAXUEL010000228.1:0-5648 GCA_964249915.1 uncultured Acetobacteraceae bacterium
CCCCGCACCGGCGCCGAGCAGGCCGCCGCCCACCGCGCGCTGGCCCGGGCTGTACGGATCGCACGCGGACAAGCCGAGGGCGAGCCCGCCTGCAGTGGCAAGGGTGGTCAGGAAACGCAACATGATCATGGTCCTCGATTGGTCGGTGGAAGCGAGCCGTTGGGGCGGATCGGGGATGCTCCGGTCCGCGGGCCGTCCTGGTCCTGGCGGCACAACGCGCCGTGATCGTGGCGGTTACGGGTCGGAACCGTGTCGCAGCCAAGGCTCACGGCGCTGTGAAATACCGGACCGCCCATCCGGCGGAGGCTTGCCCCGTGGCGGGCACGCCGCTAAGCGGTGGCCGCCTCCGCGCCCGGTTCCGGGTCGCGGGTGGGACGCCAGGCGGTCGGCTACTCCCGATCCCGTTCGCCGCCCGTGCCGGATCGCCCGGGCCGGATTGCCTGGGCCTTGGGCCTACTGGAGTTTCCCGATGTTCTCTCGCCTGCTGGGCGTCATGTCCGCCGACATGGCCATCGACCTCGGCACCGCCAACACCCTGGTCTACGTCAAGGGCCGGGGCGTGGTGCTGGACGAGCCGTCGGTGGTGGCGATCGCCGACGTGCGCGGCAAGAAGCAGGTGCTGGCGGTCGGCAACGAGGCCAAGAACATGGTCGGCCGCACGCCCGGCAACATCACCGCCATCCGCCCGCTGCGCGACGGGGTGATCGCCGACTTCGAGGTGGCGGAGGAGATGATCAAGCACTTCATCCGCAAGGTGCACAACCGGCGCGGCTTCGCCTCGCCGATGATCATCGTGTGCGTGCCGTCGGGCTCCACCGCGGTGGAGCGGCGCGCGATCCAGGAGAGTGCGGAGTCGGCCGGCGCGCGCAAGGTGCTGCTGATCGAGGAGCCGATGGCGGCCGCGATCGGCGCCGGGCTGCCGGTGACGGAGCCATCGGGGAGCATGATCGTCGACATCGGCGGCGGCACCACCGAGGTCGCGGTGATCTCGCTCGGCGGCATCGTGTACGCGCGCTCGGTCCGGGTCGGCGGCGACAAGATGGACGAGGCGATCATCTCCTACATCCGGCGCAACTATAACCTGCTGATCGGCGAAACCTCGGCGGAGAAGATCAAGATCGAGCTGGGTGCCGCCCGGCCGCCGGACGACGAGTACGACCACGGCCCGCTCAAGGAGGTCAAGGGACGCGACCTGATGAACGGGGTGCCGCGCGAGGTGGTGGTGGGGCAGCGCCAGATCGCCGAAAGCCTGGCCGAGCCGGTCAGCCAGATCGTGGACGCGGTGAAGACGGCGCTGGAGAACACGCCCCCCGAGCTCGCCGCCGACATCGTCGACAAGGGCATCGTGCTGACCGGCGGCGGCGCGCTGCTGTACCGGCTCGACGAGGTGCTGCGCGAGGCGACCGGGCTGCCGGTGGTGGTGGCGGAGAACCCGCTCTCCTGCGTGGCGCTCGGCACCGGGCGGGCGCTCGAGGAGATGAAGCGGCTGCGCAACGTTCTCACCACCATGTACTGATCCGCCCGGATCTGCCGCCGGCGGGAAACCGCCTCGCTCGCGCCGACTTGAACACCCGAACCTCCTCAGCATAGGCGGAGAGCCGATCTTGTTCCGTCTGTCGATCCAGCTGCGTCAGGCCCTGTCCAAGCTGACGCTGCCGCTGCTGATCGGCCTGGCCTGCGTCGTCATGCTGCTGGGCCAGGCGGATCGCCGGCTGGCCGAGCAGGCGCGCGTGCTGGTGTCAGACTCGGTGGCGCCGTTCTATGCGCTGCTGGCGGTGCCGATCGAGCAGCTGCGCGGGATCGGCGGCGAGGCGCGCAGCCTGATCGACGTGGCGAGGCAGAACGAACGGTTGCGCGAGGAGAACATCCGCCTGCGCCGCTGGTACGACGTGGCGCTGGCGCTGGCGGCGGAGAACGCGACGCTCAAGGCGAACCTTCGTTGGATGCCGGAGCCGGCCCCCTCCTTCGTGACCGCGCGCGCGGTGGCCGACGCGAGCGGGATCTATGCCCGGTCGGTGCTGCTGTCGCTGGCGCCGGGACGCGGCCTGTCCAAGGACATGGTGGCGATCGACGCGGCCGGGCTGGTCGGGCGGGTGACGGAGGTGGGCACCCGCTCGGCACGGGTGATGCTGATCACCGACATGACCAGCCGGGTGCCGGTGACCCTGGAAGCCTCGCGCGCAAACGCTATAATGGCCGGGACCAACGCAGCGGCGCCACGACTGATGGACTATCCCGAAGAGATCCGTCCGGAGGAAGGCGAGCGCGTGGTCACCAGCAGCGTGGCGGGCGCCTTCCCGGCCGGGCTGCCGGTGGGCACGGTGCACTACCTGGGCCCGCAGGCGGTGGTGGAGCCGTATGCGCAGCTCGACCACGTGACGGTGCTGCGGCTGTTCGACTACGGGCTGTCCGGCATCGTGCCGCCGGAAGCGCCGGGGCGCGTGTCCCCCGGGGTGCCGGGACGGGCGCCGCCGGCCTCGCCCCCGGCACCGCACGCAACGCCGGGCACGGCTCCGGTCGGGCGCGGATGAGGGACCGGCCGCATGCCGCCGCAGGCGCGACCAGAGCGCCACCCGGGCATCCGGCCCCGCCCCACGGTGTGGCGCAGGCTGGACGCGGCGGCGAGGCGGGCGCTGCCGGTGACGTTCAGCGTCCTGCTGGTGCTGCTGCTGTGCGCGCCGCTGGGCCTGCCGCAGCAGGGCGCGCTGCTGCCGGGTGCGGCGATGGGCTCGGTGTTCTTCTGGTCGGTGTTCCGGCCGGCCTCCATGCCGGCGACCATGGTGTTCCTGCTCGGGCTGCTCACCGACCTGCTGAGCTTCTCGCCGCCCGGCGTGGCGATCCTGACGCTGCTGATCGTGCATGCGGTCGGGCTCGGCGCCCGGCACGGGCTGGCGCGGCAGGGGTTCCTCCTGGTGTGGCTGGTGTTCCTGCTGGTGGCGGCGGGCGCGATCGCGCTGGACTGGGTGCTGGCCTGCGCCTTCGCCCTGCGCCTGCTGCCGCTGCAGCCGGTGTGCTTCGAGCTGGCGCTGTCGGCCGGGCTGTATCCGCTGCTGTCGGCGCTGTTCACCTGGGCGCATCGCGGCATGGCGGATCCGGACCGCGCCTGATGCCGTGCGGGCACCGGGCATGAAGCGTTCGCCCGGCCGCTCGCCCAGCCGCGCGCCCAAGGACATGCCGTCGCGCGGGATCTTCACCCGGCGCGCGCTGCTGCTGATGGCAGGGCAGGTGGCGGCACTCGGGGCGCTCGGCGAGCGGCTGTACCGGCTCCAGGTCGCCGACGGCCGCAAGTACGCGGCGCTGGCCGAGAACAACCGGGTCAGCACGCGCGAGCTGGCGCCGCCGCGCGGGCGGATCGTCGACCGCTTCGGGGTCAGCCTCGCCGGCAACAAGGTCAACTGGCGCGCCCTGCTGCTGGCCGAGCAGACCACCGACGCGTCGGCCACGCTGGACCGGTTCTCCGCCATCATCCCGCTCGATGCGCACGAGCGGGCCCGGATCGACCGCGAGCTGAAGCACGGGCGCAAGTACATCCCCGTGGTGGTGCACGACTTCCTCACCTGGGACGACATGGCGCGGATCGAGGTGAACGCGCCCGACCTGCCCGGCATCCTGGTCGACGTCGGCACCACGCGGCTGTACCCGCAGGGGCCGGTGATGGCGCACGTGGTCGGCTACGTGGCGCCGGCGAACGAGCGCGACGTCGCCGCTGAGCCGGACCTGGCGCTGCCGGGCATGCGGATAGGGCGGGCCGGGATCGAGCAGTTCCACGATGCCGGGCTGCGCGGCGCCGCCGGCTCGGTGCAGATGGAGGTGAACTCGGTCGGCCGGGTGATGCGCGAGCTGGACCGGCGCGAGGGGGTGCAGGGCGAGACGGTCGGGCTGTCGATCGACCTCGGGCTGCAGGGCGCGGTGCTGGCGCGGATCGGCGACCAGGCGGCGCATGCGGTGGTGATGGACGCGCGCAACGGCGAGGTGCTGGCAATGGTCAGCACGCCGTCCTTCGACCCCACCCTGTTCGACTCCGGGGTGAGCCAGGCGCAGTGGGAGCAGTGGACCGGCGACGAGCGCACGCCGCTGATCAACAAGACCATCGCCGGGCTGTATCCGCCGGGCTCGACCTTCAAGCCGGCGGTGGCGATGGCGGCGCTGCAGGCCGGCACGCTCAAGCCGGGCGACCGGATCAGCTGCCCGGGCTACCTCGACATCGGCGGGACGCGGTTCCACTGCTGGGCCAAGCACGGGCACGGCTCGCTCGACCTGCACGAGGGGATCAAGTTCTCCTGCGACGTGTTCTTCTACGAGACCGCGCGCCGCACCGGCATGGAAGCGATCGCGGCGGCCGCGCACGGCTTCGGGCTCGGCACCGCGCTGGACATCGAGCTGCCGCACCAGCGCATCGGCGCCATCCCGACGCCGGCCACCAGGCGTGCCAAGGGCCACCACTGGAACGGCGGCGACACCGTCAACGCCGGCATCGGCCAGGGCTTCGTGCAGGTGACGCCGCTGCAGCTCGCCACCTACGCGTCCCGGATCGCCACCGGGCGGGCGGTGCAGCCGCACCTGACCCGCTCCATCAACGGCGTGCTGCAGCCGCAGGGGCTGCCGGCGCACTGGCCGGAGCTCGGCGTGCCGGACGACCACCTGGCAGCCCTGCGCGCCGGCATGTTCGCGGTGGTGAACGAGGCGCACGGCACCGCGCCCAAGGCCCGCCTGCCGCTGGCGGGGATACAGATGGCCGGCAAGACCGGCTCGGCGCAGGTGCGCCACGTCAGCCGAAGCCTGCGCGAAAGCGGGCACTTCAACTCCGCCCGCCTGCCCTGGGAGTTCCGGCCGCATGCGCTGTTCATCTGCTTCGCGCCCTACGACAACCCGCGCTACGCGGCGGCCGTGGTGGTCGAGCACGGCAACGCCGCCGCCGAGGTCGCCGCCCCGCTCGCCCGCGACATCATGACCGACACGCTGACCCGCGATCCTGCCGAGCGCAGGGATGCGCCCGGCCAGCGGATGGCGGACGCGATCTGAGGCGAAGCGGCCGGTCGGCGCGGCGGGCGGCGGGCATCGCGACTCTCGTGCCCGGATGAGAGGGCGCAGACTCTCCTCGACCGTCGCCCGCTTGCCGGCACGACCCGAGGCGAGCTGGGTCTTGGACATGAGCTCGTCGATTTCTGTGTCGGTCCGCACGGATCACCAGATGTGCATGGGCCTGCCTGTTCGTACACATCCATGAGTCAAGACTACCCTTGACGATCGGGCGCCGCGGGCCCCGAGGGTTGGGAGGACCGATGCGCGCGTCCCGTCTGGCGATCCCTGGCCGCGGCCACGCGTTGGCGCTTCCGGACAGGGCTTGATGCCCGTTCGGGAGCCTGCCTTGCGTCTGCTCGATGCCGACTTTCTGCCAGTCCGGGCACTTCCCGCCGTCGCATGGCCGGTGGCCGCGGATCCGCATCGCTGATGCGCCTCGCCGGAACCGGCCTGGCCGACTGGCGGCTGCGCAACCCGCTCGACTTCATGCGCCCGCGCACGGTGCGGATCGGCGTCACCGGCCTGGCGCGCGCCGGCAAGACGGTGCTGCTGACCTCGATCGCCGCCACCCTGTCGGCGCCGGGCGCGCTGGGCGGCCGGATCCGCCGCGCCGCCCTCGCTCCTGC
>CAXUEL010000229.1:0-5621 GCA_964249915.1 uncultured Acetobacteraceae bacterium
CTCCACCGCCTGCCGCCGCCGCTGCCCGGCCGACCACCGCCGCGCCGGCCGGCGGTGGAGCGCCGCGAGGCCGAACAGGTCGAGTGCTGCGGACACGTTCCCGCCGCCCAGGGTGGCCGCGAGCAGCAGGTTCTCGCGCAGGGTCAGGCCGGGCTTGAGCGCGTCCTGGTGGCCGAGATAGGCGATCCGGTTGGCATGCGCCGCGGGATCGGCGAGGGCGTCGAGGCCGTTCCAGGACAGGCCCCCGGCGTCGAGCGGGCACAGCCCGGCCAGGACGCGCAGCAGGGTGGACTTGCCGGCGCCGTTCGGCCCGGTCAGCAGCAGCGCCCCGCCGGGCTCGAGTGCCAGGTCGAGCCCGGCCAGCACCAGCCGCTCGCCGCGCAGCACCGTGAGGCCGGTCGCCTGGAGCAGTGGCGGCTCGCCGGAAAGGGTCATGAGCCGTCCGATGGGGTGCGCCGCGGTGCCGGCGCTTGTGTCGCGCCGGCGGGTCGGTATGTTCTTGATTGACTGGAATTTCAAGCCATCTGCCTGGTCCGGCCCCGGTGCCGCGCGCCCGGGCGCAGGACCGGCGGGACTTGGGGTCCGGGTATCCCTTGGAGGGGCAGCATGAAGTCGGTCGGACAGGATGGTCTGGGCGTTCGCCGCACGCTCGATGTCGACGGCAGGACCTACCACTACTTCTCCATCCCGGAGGCCGCGAAGCAGATCGGCGACGTGTCCCGGCTGCCGGTGAGCCTCAAGGTGCTGCTGGAGAACGTGCTGCGCTTCGAGGACGGGCGGACCTACCGGGTCGCCGACGCCCAGGCCCTGGCCAACTGGGTCAACGAGGGCAGCAGCACGCGCGAGGTGCCGTTCAAGCCCGCCCGAATCCTGATGCAGGACTTCACCGGGGTGCCGGCGGTGGTGGACCTGGCCGCCATGCGCGACGGCATCGCCGCGCTGAACGGCGACCCGCAGAAGGTGAACCCGCTGGTGCCGGTGGACCTGGTGATCGACCATTCGGTGATGGTGGACGTGTCCGGCACCGCCGACAGCCTGCAGCGCAACGTGAGCATCGAGTTCGAGCGCAACGGCGAGCGCTACGCCTTCCTGCGCTGGGGCCAGGAAGCGTTCGAGAACTTCACCGTGGTGCCGCCGGGTGCCGGAATCTGCCACCAGGTGAACCTGGAGCACATTGCCCAGGCGGTGTGGATCGGGGAAGTCGGCGGCGAGACCTTCGCCTACCCCGACACGCTGTACGGCACCGACAGCCACACCACCATGGTCAACGGCATGGGCGTGCTGGGCTGGGGCGTGGGCGGCATCGAGGCGGAGGCGGCGATGCTCGGCCAGCCGATCGCCATGCTGATCCCCGACGTGATCGGCTTCAAGCTCACCGGGCAGATGCCGGAGGGTGCGACCGCCACCGACCTGGTGCTGACCGTTACCCAGATGCTGCGGAAGAAGGGCGTGGTCGGCAAGTTCGTCGAGTTCTACGGTCCGGCGCTGGACACGCTGCCGGTGGCCGACCGCGCCACCATCGGCAACATGGCGCCCGAGTACGGCGCCACCTGCGGCTTCTTCCCCGTCGACGCGCTGACGCTGGAGTACCTGCACCAGACCGGCCGCGACGAGCACCGCATCCGCCTGGTCGAGGCCTATCTCCGGGCGCAGGGCATGTTCCGCGACGAGACCACGCCGGAGCCGGTGTTCACCGACACGCTGGAGCTCGACCTGTCCACCGTCGAGCCGTCGCTGGCCGGGCCGAAGCGGCCGCAGGACCGGGTGGCGCTGCGGAACGCCGCGTCGGCGTTTAACACCGAGCTGACCGGCAGCCTCGGCGTGCCGGCCAACGACGCCAACCGCCGGGTGGCGGTCGAGAGCACCAACTATGCGATCGGCCACGGCGACGTGGTGATCGCGGCGATCACGTCGTGCACCAACACCTCCAACCCGGCGGTGCTGATCGCGGCCGGGCTGGTGGCGAGGAAGGCGCGCGCGTTCGGGCTGAAGCCGAAGCCGTGGGTCAAGACCTCGCTGGCGCCCGGCAGCCAGGTGGTGACCGAGTACCTCGACCGCGCCGGCCTGTCGGAGGAGCTCGACGCGCTCGGCTTCAACACCGTGGGCTACGGCTGCACCACCTGCATCGGCAACTCCGGGCCGATCGAGGACCACCTGGTCGACGCGATCGAGCACAACAAGCTGGTGGCGGTGTCGGTGCTGTCCGGCAACCGCAACTTCGAGGGGCGGATCAGCCCCAACGTGCGCGCCAACTACCTCGCCAGCCCGCCGCTGGTGGTGGCGTACGCCCTGCTCGGCACCATCCGCGAGGACATCACCACCGTGCCGCTCGGCACGGCGACCGACGGCACCCCGGTGTACCTGCGCGACGTCTGGCCGACCAACAAGGAGATCGCCGACCTGATGGCGAGCTCGATCTCGCGCGACCAGTTCATCGAGCGCTACGGCCAGGTGACGCGCGGCACCAAGGAATGGCAGGACCTGCAGGTCGCGACGGGGTCCGAAACCTACCAGTGGGACGGCGGCTCGACCTACGTGCAGAACCCGCCCTACTTCGAGGGCATCACCATGGAGCCCAAGGACAAGGGCGACATCGTCGGCGCCCGGGTGCTGGCGCTGCTCGGCGACAACATCACCACCGACCACATTTCGCCGGCCGGCTCGATCAAGAAGAGCGCGCCCGCCGGCGTATACCTCGGCGAGCACCAGGTGTCGCAGAAGGACTTCAACTCGTACGGCAGCCGCCGCGGCAACCACGAGGTGATGATGCGCGGCACCTTCGCCAACATTCGGATCAAGAACGAGATGGTGCCGGGCGTCGAGGGCGGGGTGTCGAAGCACTACCCGGACGGCTCCCAGGGCTCGATCTACGACGTGGCGATGGAGTACCAGGCCGAGGGCGTGCCGCTGATCGTGTTCGGCGGCAAGGAGTACGGCATGGGCTCGTCGCGCGACTGGGCGGCCAAGGGCACCGTGCTGCTGGGCATACGCGCGGTGGTGGCGGAAAGCTTCGAGCGCATCCACCGCTCCAACCTGGTCGGCATGGGCGTGCTGCCGCTGCTGTTCAAGTCCGGCACCACGCGCGAGACGCTCGAGCTCCGCGGCGACGAGGTGATCGACATCAAGGGGCTGGACCGGATCACGCCGCGCATGACGCTGACGCTCGCCATCACCCGGGCCGACGGCTCCACGCTCGACGTGCCGGTGATCTGCCGCGTCGATACCCTGGACGAGGTCGAGTACTACCGGCACGGCGGCATCCTGCACTACGTGCTGCGGGGCATGGCGCAGGCCGCCTGAGCCGCGCCTGATCCGGGCCCATCGCGCTGACGCAGTCCGCTGGCGCCGACCGGGACGCCGGTCCGGGCCCTTCCGGGCCGGGACCGGTGGTCGCGGTGCGCGACCTGCGCAAGAGCTTCGACGGGCAGGTGGTGCTGGACGGGATCACCCTGTCGGTCGCGGCCGGCGAGCTCGTCTCCATCATCGGGCCGTCCGGCTGCGGCAAGTCGACGCTGCTGCGCTGCCTGAACTTCCTGGAGCTGCCGGACCGCGGCGAGGTGCGGCTGGTGGGGCACACGCTGCGTCGCGACGGCGGGCGCTGGCGCCGTGCGGACGAGGCGCTGGCGCACGCGCTGCGGGCGCAGGTCGGCATGGTGTTCCAAAGCTTCAACCTGTTCCCGCACCGCACCGTGCTCGACAACGTGCTGCTGGCGCCGCTGGTGGTGAAGCGTGCCGGGCGCGGGCCGGCGGCCGGGGAGGCGATGCGGCTGCTGGACAAGGTGGGCCTGGCCGCGGTGGCGTCGCGCTACCCGGGGACCCTGTCCGGCGGGCAGCAGCAGCGGGCGGCGATCGCGCGGGCGCTGGCGATGGCGCCGCGGGTGATGCTCTACGACGAGCCGACCTCGGCGCTCGACCCGGAGCTGGCAGAGGAGGTGCTGGGGGTGATGCGCCAGCTCGACGCCGAGGGCATGACCCAGCTGGTGGTGACGCACGAGATGCGCTTCGCCCGCGCCGCGTCCGACCGGATCGTGTTCATGGACGCGGGCCGGATCGTCGAGGAGGCGGCGCCAGAGCAACTGTTCACCGCGCCGGCGGACCCGCGCACGCGCCGCTTCCTCCGGCAGTTCCTGTGACGCGCGTCGGCATCGTCGCCCTGCTGCTGTCGCTGCTGCTCGCGGGTGCCGCGTCCGCCGAGCCGCTGCGCTGGGCGGCTGATGCGCAGTCCGGCGCCCCGTTCGTGTTCCACGACCCGGCCGACCAGTCGCGCCTGACCGGATTTGAGACCGACATCATGGCGGCACTCGGCCAGCGGATCGGCATGACGCCGGTGTTCGTGCAGAACGACTGGGACGGGCTGATCCCCGGGCTGCAGCGCGGGCTGTACGACGTGGTGATCGACGGCATCGAGATCACGCCGGAGCACCAGGCGGCGATCGACTTCTCCGAGCCGTACTACCGCACCGCCGAGCGGATCGCGGTGCGCCGGGACGCGGTCGGGCTGGACGCCATCCCCGCCCTGCACGGGCACGTGGTGGGCACGCTGAAGGACACGCTGAGCCAGCGCCTGCTGGAGCAGGCCGGCGGCATCGCGCTGCGTTCCTACGACGACGAGACCAACGCGTATTCCGACCTGGCCAACGGCCGGCTCGATGCGGTGATGCTGGACGCGCCGATCGCGCTGTACTACGCGGTGCCGGACCCGCGGCTGAAGCTGGTCGGCGGCCCGATCGGCGCGCTGTCCTACGGCATCGCCATCGCCAAGGGGCGCGACGCGCTGCGGACGCGGATCGACGGCGGCCTGGACGCGATGCGACGCGACGGCACGCTGCGACGCATCCTGCAGCGCTGGGCGATGTGGACGCCGGAGATGGCCGCCTTCACCGGCGACCGCTCCGCCGAGGTGGTGTCGGCCACGGACTGGCGGCACTGGGTGGCGGCGACGCGGCCGGTGCCGCGCTGGCGCGACCGCATGGCGCGCTACGCCGGGTTCCTGCCGCTGATCGGCCGGGCGGCGCTGATGACGGTGGCGGTGTCGGCCTGCGCCATGGTGCTGGCGGTGGCGTGGGGGCTGCTGCTGGCGCTGGGCCGCCGCTACGGGTCCTGGCCGCTGCGCATGGCCGCCACCGCCTACATCGAGGTCGTGCGCGGCACCCCGCTGCTGATCCAGATCCTGTTCATCTTCTACGGGCTGCCGTCGCTGGGGGTGCGGCTCGACCCGTTCCTGGCCGGGGTGGTGGCGCTCGGGCTGAACTATGCCGCCTACGAGGCGGAGAACTACCGCGCCGGGCTGCAATCGGTGCCGCACGGGCAGATGGAGGCGGCGCTGGCGCTGAACATGACGCAGGCCCAGGCGGTGCGCCACGTGCTGGTGCCGCAGGCGTTCCGCTTCGTGGTGCCGGTGATGACCAACGATTTCATCTCGCTGCTGAAGGACTCCTCGCTGGTCAGCGTGATCACCCTGACCGAGCTGACCCAGGCCTACGTGCGGCTGTCGACCACCTACTACGACTACCTCGGCGCCGGGCTGCTGGTCGGCGGAGCCTACCTGCTGCTGGGGCTGCCGTTCGTGCGGCTGGCCCGGATCGCGGAGCGGCGGCTGGCGGCGGGGCAGGTGCGGGCGG
>CAXUEL010000230.1:0-5581 GCA_964249915.1 uncultured Acetobacteraceae bacterium
TCCGCCTCGCCAGGACCCTGCCGACGATGAACCAGCTTCCCGCGAACGGGCCCGACGTCCCGTGCCCCGCGCCCGGCGGCATTGAAGCCGCGGGCGCTCGCGTGGCACGCTCCCGACCGTGGCGGCTTGGCGGTTGATCGACATGGACATCCTTCCGCCGCTGCTCCGGCATCCGGTGCATCCGGGCCAGGCCGGCCTGGAGCTTCGCCTTCCGGGCCGCGCCCCGGTCGCGATCCGTCGCGACGGCGAGCCGGTGCGGTCGTTCGAGCCGGGATGGCGGGCGGAAACCCTGTTCACCCTGCTCGACCCGGTCTGGCTGCTGGTGCTGCGCCACGACGCCGGGCACGCCGCGTCGTGGCACCTGACGCCCGACGGCAGCCTGACCACGGCGGTGCAGCACCGGGCGGAGCCGGAGCGGCGGCTGTTCCGGCGCCGGCTGGAGCCGGCGGCGCTGTGGCTGCGCATGGCGCCCGGTGCCGCGATCCGGCTTCCGGTGCCGGACGCGGTGCGTGCCGTCGCCACGCTGCCGGAAGCGGTGCGACGCGAGATCGAGTCGCTGCTCGGGCCGGGAGCAACCGACCCCGGGCTGTCCGCCGGATCCTGGCTGGGCGCGGACGCGCCGCCGCTGGTGGTCGAGCGCATCGGCGATGGCCGGAGCTACCGGATCGGCAACCCGGGCCGGCTGCTGCCGGTCACCGATGCCGGGCGAGTGGCGGAGCTCGGTGCCGGCTGGGAGGTCGAGTCGGTGCGGGCCGACTTCGCGCCGCTGCTGGCGCTGGTGCTGCGTCACGCCGACGGGTGGCGGGCGGCCTGGTTCGTCGACCTCGACGCCCGGCTGGTCGGGCACCATGCCGGGGCGCTGTCGCCGCCGCACCGGGCGCAGGTGCTGCGCGTGGCGGGAAGGCTGCTGCACACGCTGTGGGACTGCGTGGTGCTGGGCGAGGGAACCCTGCCTCCGGACCTCGGCCCGCTGGCCGGCGGCCTGGCCCCCGCCGACCTGGACACCCTGGTGCAGGCGCATCTGGCCGACATGGGACAGGACCGCGACACCCTGGTCTGGGCGCTGGACTAGCCGATGCCCGAGGGCACCGGCTACCTGGTGCCGACCGGGACCGGGCTGCGCGGCCTGGACGCCGAGCGGGTGCGGGACTGCCTGGCGCCGCGCCTGCACGGCGAGATGGGCCGGCTGCTAAGCTGCGGCCGCATGCGCTGGCCGTCGCCGGTGGACGGCGTCCCCGTCGAGGGCGACGGCTTTGCGCTGATGCTCGACATCCATTCCTTCGCCTACCGGTTCCGCCAGGAGTCGACCGGGCTGGTGTTCCTGGTGGTGTGCGGCGGCGGCTACTTCTCCAACCTGGCGCTGTACTTCCCCACCGCCGACCTGCTGGTGGCGGCGAACCGCAACCTGGCCGGCGACTGCGCGCCGTTCCGTCGTGGCCGGGAGATGCTGCTGCGCCACCTGCTGCGGTTCGGGCCCGACCTCGCCGCCGGCGCGGCGGTTCTCGTTGACCCGACGGTGCAGCAGTTCTTCGGCGCCTGCGCCGACCACATCGGCCACTACGTGTGGCAGGACCTGTGCGGCATGGCCCACCTGCTGCGCGCGGTTGCCGACCACGGCAGGCTGCCGCATCTGCACCTATTCGAGCAGGCGCACACCAGCGACTATTTCGGCCCGGTGGAACACCTCTTCCCGATGTTCGGAGACCGCACCACCCGGCATGCGGCACGCTTCGCCGACGGCCTCGGAACGTTCTACCGGCGCCGCCAACGGGTCATCAAGTACACCGCCGCCACCGTGCCGCACGAGTTCGGCCGGTTCGTGGTCGCCCGCGCCGAGCGCACGCCCGGCCTGGAGCAGGCACGGCAGGAGGCCGATGCCGCGCGGGCGGGCCCGGCACCGGTGGTCCTGCTCGGCCTGCGCGTCGGCAACCGCACCCTCGACGACCTCGGCGACTTCCACGCCGCCCTCGTGCTGCGTCTCGGCGAAGCGTTCCCCGGCTGCACGGTGGTGCTGGACGGGATGAACGACGCCGCCGACCGCGGCCGCGCGGTGGACGCCCCGCCCGGCAGCGTCCTGGACCAGGAGTTCGCGCTGGCGGACCACCTGGCGGGCGTGGCGGAACGGGCGGGGGTGCGGTTCGTCGACACGGTCAACCGGTCGGCGCTGTGCAGCGTGCTGTGGTGCTCGCGCGCCGACGCGTTCATCGCGCCCCTGGGGGCGGCCCTGGCGAAGTACCGCTGGATCTGCAACACGCCGGGCCTGGTGCTGTCGAGCCGCTGGAACCTCGAGCATCGCACCGACCTGCACATCTACGACTCGGCCGAGCACATGGAGCGGCCGACCGAGGTGCTGTTCAACGGCCCGGACGAGGTGCGCGACACCACCCCATTCCATCCCGCCGGCCACCATGACGGCTACAGCAACTTCGTCGTGGACCGTCCGGCGCTGTTCGCGGCATTTACCGGGCTTGTGCGACGGCATCGGGCGGCCCGGCCATAGGCTGGCGGTTCCCGGACCGGCCGCGTGTCCTGGTGCGAGGTGCAGGGTGTTTGGAGGAACCGGAACCAGGCTGGCCGACGACGAGGTCGGCGAGGCGCTGCCGCTGCTGATCGAGCGTCCGGTGCAGCAGGGCACGGACGGGATGAGGCTGCGCATCCCCGGCCGGCCGCCGGTCCCGCTGATGAGCGCCGACCAGCCGGTGCGCTCGTTCAACCCGGGCTGGCGCGCCGACAGCCTGTTCACCCTGCTGCACCCGCTCTGGCTGCTGGTGCTGCGTCACGAGAACGGCGAGATCGCCTGGTGGAACATCGACCACGAGGGGCGCATGGCGGCGCCGGCGCACGAGCGGCCGCAGCCCGAGCGGGCGCGGTCGGCGGCGCGCATGCGCGAGGTGTCGCTGTGGCTGTCCATGACGCGCAACGCGCCGATCCGGGTCGCCATGCCGGACGCGGTGCAGGCCTACCTGCGGCTGCCGCAGGCGGTGCGATACGGGCTGGACGCGCTGCTGGAGGCGCCGGCGCCGGTGGTGCAGGCGGCGCAGACCTGGCAGGGACCGCCGCCGCCGCTGCGAGTCGAGCCGGTGGCCGGCACCGGCGGCGTCCGGATCGGCCATCCCGGCGCGCTGGTGCCGCTCAGCGCCGGCGGAATCCCGGCCGAGCTGGGGGAAGGGTGGCGGGTCGAGGCGATCGAGGACGGCTTCGCGCCGATGCTGACGCTGGCGCTGCGCCACCGCGACGGGGAGCGGGCGGCCTGGTTCGCGGATCTGCACGGGCAGGTGATCGGACACCAGCCGGGCCAGCTGTCGCCGGCGCTGCAGCAGCACGCGCTCGGGAGGGCGATGCCGCTGTTCGAGCGGATGTGGGAGCAGGGTGTGCTGGGCGGCCGCGACGGGGCGCACCTGCAGGTCGCGACGGTGATGGGCGGCGTGCCGGCCGCCGACCTGGGCAGCCTGGCGCCGGCCTGGATGGAGGCCAGCGGGCGTGGCGGCGACACCCGGATCTGGTCGCTCGGCGACGCCCTGCCCCCCGGGCTCGGCTACCTGGTGCCGACCCGACGCGGCCTGCGCGGCTTCGAGCCGGAGCTGATCCGCGGCGCCCTGCTGCACCCGCTGCAGCAGGAGGCCGACCGGCTGCTGCGCACCGGACGGATGCGGTGGCCGTCGCCCGCGGACGGCGAGCCGGTGGAAAGCGACGGGTTCGCGCTGCTGCTGGACCGCGACTGCTTCGCCTACCGCTTCAACCAGGAGGCGACCGGGCTCGCGTTCTACGTGGTGTGCTCCGGCGGGCACTTCCGCAACTACGCGCTGTACTTCCCGACCGCCGAGCTGCTGGTGCTGCAGACCCCGGCGCTGGCCGGCGACTTCGTGCGCATCGCCCGGTTCGGCGAGACCATGCTGCGCCACCTGTGCCGGTTCGACGACGCGCTGGCGCAAGCACGGGACCGGCCGGCGGACCCGACCATGCAGCTGGTGTTCGGCGGCTGCGCCACGCATATCGGCCACTACGTCTGGCAGGACCTGTCGGGCCTCGCGGTCATGCAGCAGCTCGCCTTGCCGCCGTCGCGGCTGCCGCAGCTGCAGATGTTCGAGCTGGGCCGCACGCAGCAGTTCTTCGGCCCGGAGGAGCGGATCTTCCCGGGCCTGGACGGGCGCATCGCGCGGCACGACGCCCCGTTCGCGTCGCACGTGGACACGTTCTACCGGCGCGGCCAGCGGGTCATCAAGTACACCGCGATCGGCGTGCCGGCCTCGCTGCGCACCCTGGTGCTGGGTGCGGCGGAAGCGCTGCCGGAGCTGCAGGCGGCGCGCCGGGAAGCGGACGCGGCCCGGCGCCGGTCGGCGCCGGTGATCCTGATCGGGCTGCGTGTCGGCAACCGCAGCCTGGTCGACCTGGAGGAGTTCACGGCCGCCCTGGTCCGGCACCTGGCACGCGCGTTCCCCGGCTGCACCGTGGTGCTGGACGGCTTGAACGACGTTCACGATCGCGGCCAGGCCGGGCAGGCGCCGGCCGGCAGCGGCCTGCTGCGCGAGCTGGCGCTGGCGCGGTCGCTGGCCGACGTCGCCGGACGGTCGGGCGTGCGGTTCGTCGACACGGTCAACCGGTCGGCGCTGCGCAGCGTGCTGTGGTGCTCGCGCGCCGACGCGTTCATCGCGCCCCTGGGTGCGGCGCTGGCGAAGTACCGCTGGATCTGCAACACGCCCGGGCTGGTGCTGACCAGCCGCTGGAACCTCGAGCACCGCGAGGACCTGCACATCTACGACGGCCCGGCGGCACCGCCGAACGGCACGGAGATGCAGTTCGTCGCGGCCGCCGACGTGCAGGACGCCGCGCCGGCGGCGGAGCCGGGGCGCACCGACTTCACCGTCGCCCGCGCGCCCGTGTTCAGGCAGTTCGAGGAGCTGCTGCGCCGCCAGCTGCCGCGGCGCCCGGCCGGCTGAGCCTTCCCGTCAGGACGGCTCGCCCGGGTCGGGCGTATCGCCGAGCCGGCCGATGAACTCGGGATCGCCGAACTCGTCCGCGTCCTCGTCGTGTCGCACCAGCACCACGTCGGCGCCCGCCACCAGGCCGGCGGAGAAGGCGCGCTCAGCCCGGCGCAGGCCTTCCTCCGCGGTGCGGCAGGCCACCGGCGTGCCGGCACGGAGCGAGGCGTGGCCGGCATGGTGGTAGGGCTGGTAGATGATCCGGGTGGTCATCGACATCGCGGCTGGCCTCGTCGTTGCGTTCGTTCACTATATGTTCCAGCCTTGCATCAAGCAAGCGGGTGGAGGCGGGCGCGGGCCAGGATCATCGGCCGGTCGAGCCGATGCAGCGCGTCGAGCAGCTCCACCTGCAGCGAGCCCGGGCCGCGGGCGCGTTCGGCGCCGAGCTCGCCGGCCAGGCCGATCAGCGTCATGCCGTGCACCGACGCCCGGAACGGGTCGGGCTCGACCGCGAGGCAGGCGCCGATCAGGGCGGTCGCGGTGCAGCCGAGGCCGGTCACCCGTGTCATCAGGGGATGGCCGTTGGCGATCCCGGCCACGCGCTGCCCGTCGGTGACCAGGTCGACCGGTCCGCTGACGGTGACGACGGCGCCTGGCGCACC
>CAXUEL010000231.1:0-5564 GCA_964249915.1 uncultured Acetobacteraceae bacterium
TGTCCGCCCCGACCCCGACTACCTCGCCCTGATCGACGAGCTGGCCGCCTCGCCCGCCCGCATGGAGGTGCTGGACCAGCCCGACCGCTACGACCCCGAGCAGGTGTTCTACCTGTCCGGCCTCGGCACCGACCCCGCCGGCCGCACCGCGCTGATGCTGCGCCGCCCCGACGGCGACGCCTTCGCCCTCGACTACGCCCCTGCCGAGTTCCCCCGCTGCGTGCGCTGGATCATGAGCGACCCCGACGCCGCCGTCGCCGCCTTCGCCCTCCCGTCCACCTGCGAGCCCGAGGGCTACGCCGCGGAACGCCGCAAGGGCCACGTCCGCCTGCTGCCGCCGCACGGCAGCGCCCGGTTCGCCCTCACCCTCGGCCACCTCGACGCGTCGGAGGCCGACCGCATGGCCCTGCGCATCGCCACCCTGACCCCCACCAACGGAGACGCCCCATGAGTGCGCGAATCGGCGTCATCGGCAGCAACATGGTCGACCTGGTCACCACCGTCGACCGCATGCCCCGCCTGGGCGAGACCCTGGCCGCCCCCGCCTTCGCCATCGGCCCCGGCGGCAAGGGCGCCAACCAGGCCGCCGCCGCCGCCAAGCTCGGCGCCGACGTCATGATGGTCAGCCGCGTCGGCGACGACCTGCTCGGCACCTACGTCCAGCGCAACTTCACCGACCTCGGCATCGACGCCCGCCACGTCCGCGCCGTGCCCGGCACCTCCAACGGCGTGGCGCCGATCTTCGTCGACAACAACGGCGACAACATCATCCTGATCGTCAAGGGCGCCAACGACCACCTGCTGCCGGCCGACATCGACGAGGCCGCCCCCGACCTGCTCGGCTGCGACCTCCTCCTGCTGCAGCTGGAGATTCCGCTCGACACCGTCTACCACGCCATCGCCTGGGCCCACGCCCACGGCAAGCCGGTGCTGCTCAACCCCGCGCCCGCCACCGCCGCCCTGTCGCTGGACCGAATCGCCACCGTCGACTTCTTCATGCCCAACCAGAGCGAGCTCGCGATCCTGACCGGGCTGCCGACCGACACCCCCGCCGAGGCCGGGACCGCCGCCCGCGGCCTGCTCGCCCGCGGCATGGGCCGCATCGTGGTCACGCTGGGCGCGGAAGGCGCGCTGCTGGTCACGCCTGCCGAAACCTGGCACGTGCCCTCGGTCCGGGTACAGACGCGCGACACCAGCGGCGCCGGCGACGCCTTCATCGGCGCGTTCGCCGCCCACTACGTCCGGCACACCGATGTGCACGCCGCCCTCGGCCAGGCGACCCTGTACGCCGCCCACTCCGTGACTCGCCCCGGCACCCAGACCGCGTTCGCCAGCCGCGACGAGTTCACCGCCTTCTGTCTGGAACAGGCCCCCCCGAAGGGCGCAGACTGACACCATCCAACAAGCGGACCGCGCTCCGAGATCCGCACCAGGGAGATCACCATCATGGTTGAGAAGGCCCTCGCCGACGTCGCCAAGGAAATCGCGATCCGGCCGCACTACGACAACTTCATCGGCGGCGACTGGGTCGCCCCTACCCGCGGCCAGACCTTCGAGAACATCTCGCCGGTCGACGGCCGCATGATCTGCACCGTCGCCCGTTCCACCGCCGAGGACGTCGAGCTGGCGCTGGACGCCGCCCACAAGGCAGCCGACGCCTGGGGCTGCACCTCGGCTGCCGAGCGCTCGCTGATCCTGCTGCGCATCGCCGACCGCATGGAGGAGCGCCTCGGCCTGCTCGCCCTGGTCGAGACCATCGACAACGGCAAGCCGATCCGTGAGACCACCGCCGCCGACCTTCCCCTGGCCGTCGATCATTTCCGCTACTTCGCCGGCTGCCTGCGCGCCCAGGAAGGCACGCTGTCCGAGATCGACCACGACACGGTCGCCTACCACTTCCACGAGCCGCTCGGCGTGGTCGCCCAGATCATCCCGTGGAACTTCCCGCTGCTGATGGCGGTGTGGAAGCTCGCCCCCGCCCTGGCCGCCGGCAACTGCGTCGTGCTCAAGCCCGCCGAGCAGACGCCCATGTCGATCATGGTGTTCGCCGAGATCATCGCCGACCTGCTGCCCCCTGGCGTGCTCAACATCGTCAACGGGTTCGGCGTCGAGTGCGGCAAGCCGCTGGCGCAGAGCCCGCGCGTCGCCAAGGTCGCCTTCACCGGCGAGACCACAACCGGCCGCCTGATCATGCAGTACGCGTCGGAGAACATCATCCCCGTCACGCTGGAGCTGGGCGGCAAGTCGCCCAACATCTTCTTCGCCGACGTGATGGCCGCCGACGACGACTTCCTCGACAAGGCGCTCGAGGGCTTCACCATGTTCGCGCTGAACCAGGGCGAGGTCTGCACCTGCCCGTCGCGCGCCCTGGTGCACGAGGACATCTACGACCGCTTCATGGAGCGCGCGATCGACCGCGTCTCGAAAATCCGCATGGGCAACCCGCTCGACAGCGCCACCATGATCGGCGCCCAGGCCTCCAACGACCAGCTGCAGAAGATCCTGTCCTACTTCGACATCGGCAGGCAGGAGGGTGCCAAGACCCTGATCGGCGGCGAGCGTGCCGACCTCGGCGAGGAGCTCAAGGACGGCTTCTACGTCAAGCCGACCGTGCTGGAAGGCCACAACCGCATGCGCATCTTCCAGGAGGAGATCTTCGGCCCCGTCCTCTCCGTCACCCGCTTCACCGACGACGACGACGCGCTGGCGCTGGCCAACGACACCCTGTATGGCCTCGGCGCCGGCGTCTGGTCGCGCGACGGCACCCGCGCCTACCGCTTCGGCCGCGCGATCAAGGCTGGCCGCGTCTGGACCAACTGCTACCACCTGTATCCCGCGCACGCCGCCTTCGGCGGCTACAAGCAGTCCGGCATCGGCCGCGAGAACCACCGCATGATGCTCGACCACTACCAGCAGACCAAGAACATGCTGGTGAGCTATAGCCCAAAACCCCTCGGCTTCTTCTGAACCGGGTGGAAATGCTACTGTGCTGGCGATCCGACGCGACGACCTGCGCTTCCGGTGCTCACGGCCGGACGGCCGCTCCGCTCCGGTTCTCGGTCGCCACGCCGGGCGCGTTCCGTCGCTGCCGCGATGGAACGCTCTCGCTCAGCACAGCGCATTCCCGCACCTCGTCTAGGTCGTTCCCATGACCGGACACCCGATTCCCCGCGTCACCGCCACCGACGCGGCCCGTGCGATGATCCGTCGCCTCCGCGACCGGCACGGCCCCCTGATGTTCCACCAGTCCGGCGGCTGCTGCGACGGCTCCTCGCCGATGTGCTACCCCGCCGGCGAGTTCCGCACCGGCGCCCAGGACGTCCATCTCGGCAGCATCGAGGATGCCGACGTGTTCATCGGCGCCGCCCAGCACGCCCTCTGGTCCCACACCCAGCTCATCATCGACCTGGTCCCCGGCCGCGGTTCCGGCTTCTCCCTCGAAGCCCCCGAGGGCGTCCGCTTCCTCACCCGCAGCCGCGTCTTCACCGACGCCGAGACCGTCGCTCTCGCCGCCCAGAACACGAACTCGTCGCCCGCCTGCACAGTCCGATAGCGCTGCCGTCGCTTGCCCCTGCTCACCCGCCTGTTCCCGCTCTGGGCCGTGCTGATCTCGGCCCTCGCCATCCTGTCCCCGGCCGCCTTCCACCCGCTCGGCCCCTGGATCGCGCCGCTGCTCGCCCTGGTCATGTTCGCCATGGGCCTCACCCTTCGCTTGGCCGACTTCCGCCGCATCGCTCTGCGCCCCGCTCCGGTCCTGGCCGGCCTCGGCCTGCACTACCTCATCATGCCGCTCGCCGCCTGGGTCATCGCCCACGCCCTCGGCCTGCCGCCCGAGCTCGCCGCCGGCACCATCCTGGTCGGCAGCGTCGCCAGCGGCACCGCCTCCACCCTGATGGTGTTCCTGTCCGGCGGCGACGTCGCCCTGTCGGTCAGCATCAGCGCCCTGTCGACCGTGGTCGGCGTCGTCGCCACCCCGCTCCTGACCCGCCTCTACGTGTCAGCCGCCGTCGCCGTGCACGGCTGGAGCATGATGCTCAGCATCGCCGAGGTGGTCGCCCTCCCGGTGCTTCTCGGCCTCCTGTGCAACCACCTGGCGCACCGCCTGGTCCGCCGCGTCGAGCCCCTGCTGCCCCTGGTCTCGATCACGGCGATCCTGCTGATCATCGCCACCGTGGTCGCCGGCACCCGCTCCAGCCTCCTGTCCGTCGGCCCGCTGGTGCTGGCCGCGGTCGTGCTCCACAACGGCATCGGCCTGCTCGGCGGCTACTGGGGCGGCCGTCTGCTCGGCTTCGACGAGGCGGTCTGCCGCACCCTGGCGTTCGAGGTCGGCATGCAGAACTCCGGCCTCGCCGCCGCCCTGGCCCGCTCCACCATCTCCCCTCTCGCCGCCCTGCCTGCCGCCCTGTTCTCCGTCTGGCACAACCTGTCCGGCTCGCTCCTCGCCGGCCACTGGGCTGGCCGCCCGGCTGTGCCCGCGACTGGGTCACATGCCTCGGAAACCAAGCCGACATGGGCATGACCGCTCCTGCTCGTCAGCTTCTACAAGGAGGCACCAGAACCTGTCTTCCCTTCCTGCGCGTGGCGCATGTAGGCACGCAGGATCGCGTTGATGCGGGTCTGATACCCAGGCCCCGTCTTTCGGAACCAGTCGATCAGGTCAGGATCCAGTCGCATCGTCACCGTCTTCTTGTTCACCGCCGTGACAACCTCGACCGACTTCGTCCAGTCGCCATCCACCCCATCTTCTTCGAGCTGCTGCATGCTCGCCCGCTCGATCTCCTCGGCGGTCAAGGCATCGACCCGAACCAGGTCGGTTCTGCTTTCCCCCTGATCGCGCCGCTTCCGTAACTCAGCGGCCGAATGCCTGCTGATGTTTTTCTCGTTCGTCATGTCGTGCACTCCGTAGCGAGATGACGCGGATCGCCAGATCCCTGCGTGTGAAGACGACAGTTGCGTAGCGGCCGTCGATCCGTCCTGTCGCAATCTCCCTCAACTCGCCGTCTACGGTTGTTCCCTGTCCCAAGACATGATCACCCTCGATGATGATGGGAACATCAATGAAGTCCAGGCCATGTTTTCCGATGTTGGACTGACGTTTGGCCTCGTTCCACTCGTAATATCCCTCCACTGCGAAGCCCTGGGCTGGGTACGACGTTGCGTCATCACATGATGGCCGCCTTGCCGAGCCGATGATGAGCCCGTCAGCCCAGCCACCCTGTCAGCGGCAATGGATAGGTAAATACCGGGCGTAAATACAAAGATCAAGGCTCCGGTTGGGTGATAGGCTGCTGTCCTGCCGTAGCATCCGAAGTCATGCCCATCGACAGGCTCAAGGCACTCTGGCCGCCGCTACGCCGCCGCCCGTATCTCACCCATCTGCACTGCCAGCGCCTCCGCCACCCGGATCCCGTCGATCCCCGCCGTCATGATCCCGCCCGCATACCCGCAGCCCTCCCCCGCCGGATACAGCCCACGCGTGTTCAGGCTCTGCAGGTCCGCCCCGCGCGTGATCCGCACCGGCGACGAGGTCCGCGTTTCCACCCCCGTCATCACCGCGTCCGGCA
>CAXUEL010000232.1:0-5544 GCA_964249915.1 uncultured Acetobacteraceae bacterium
CGCATCATCCAGCCGGTGCCCTCGCGGCACGGCGTGCACTGGCCGCAGCTCTCGTGCTTGTAGAATCGCGACAGCCGGGCGATGGCGCGCACGATGTCTGTGGACTTGTCCATGACGATGATCGCGGCGGTGCCGAGGCCGGACTGGACCTCGCGCAGGCTGTCGAAATCCATCAGCACGGTGTCGCACACCGACTTCGGGATCAGCGGCACCGAGGAGCCGCCGGGGATGATCGCCAGCAGGTTGTCCCAGCCGCCGCGCACGCCGCCGGCATGGGTCTCGATGATGTCGCGCAGCGGGACGCCGAGCTCCTCCTCGAACACGCACGGCTTGTTCACGTGGCCGGAGATCGCCATCAGCTTGCTGCCGGTGTTGTTCGGACGGCCGAGGCCGGCGAACCAGGCACCGCCGCGGCGCAGGATGGTGGCGGCGACGGCGATGCTCTCGACGTTGTTCACCGTGGTCGGGCAGCCGTACAGGCCCATCGCCGCCGGGAACGGCGGCTTCATGCGCGGCAGGCCCTTCTTGCCCTCGATGCTTTCCAGCAGCGCGGTCTCCTCGCCGCAGATGTAGGCGCCGGCGCCGCGGTGGATGAAGAAGTCGAAGTCCCAGCCGGAGCCGCACGCGTTCGGGCCGATCAGCCCGGCCTCGTAGGCCTCGTCGATCGCGAACTGCAGGTGGCGGGTCTCGTTCCAATACTCGCCGCGTATGTAGATGTAGGACGTGTGCGCCCCCATCGCGAACGAGGCGATCAGCGCGCTCTCGATCAGCTTGTGCGGCTCGTGCCGCAGGATCTCGCGATCCTTGCAGGTGCCGGGCTCGCTCTCGTCGCCGTTGATGGCGAGGTAGGCGGGCCGCCCGTCCGAGTTCTTGGGCATGAACGACCACTTCAGGCCGGTCGGGAAGCCGGCGCCGCCGCGGCCGCGCAGGTTGGACGCCTTCATCTCGGCGATGATGCCGTCGCGACCGCGCGCCAGGATCGCGGCGGTGCCGTCCCAGTCGCCGCGCGTCCTGGCACCCGCCAGGCGCCACTCGTTCTGGCCATACAGGTTGGTGAAGATCCGGTCCTTGTCGCTCAGCATCGCGTTCTCACACCGTGTCCGGCTGGTGGCCCGGCTGTCCGTCGGCCGAGCGCTCGCCGGCCTCCTCGAGCAGGGTCGTGCGGCCGCCTACCGGGGCCGAGTTGTATCGATCGATCTGCGGCCCGCGCGGGGGCGCCTCGCCGCGTTTCAGCGCTTCCAGCAGCAGCCGGGTGCGCTCGCCGTCGAGATCCTCGTAGTAGTCGTCGTTCACCTGCATCATCGGCGCGTTGACGCAGGCGCCCAGGCACTCGACCTCGGTCAGGGTGAACATCCCGTCCGGGCTCATCTCCTCGAACTTCGACACGCCGGCCACCGCCTTGCAGGCCGCCACCACCTCGTCGGAGCCGCGCAGCCAGCACGGCGTGGTGGTGCAGATCTGCAGATGATAGCGACCGACCGGCTGTATGTTGAACATCAGGTAGAAGGTGGCGACCTCGTAGACCCGGATCGGCGGCATCAGCAGACGCTTGGCGATCGCGTCCATCGCCACGCGCGGCACCCAGGCCGAGCCGGTCTGCCGGCGCATCTGGTCCTGCACCAGGTAGAGCAGCGGCATCACGCCGCTGGCCTGCCGTCCTTCCGGATACTTGGCCAGGGTCTTGGCGATCTCCGCCTCGCTCTGCGCGTCGAAGGTGAAGCTGCTCGGCTGCTCGTGCGTCGACGGCGCGGGCGCGTGCCCCGGGCTGCCATGGCCGATGTTCTCTGCGGACGCGAAGCCGGACATGATGCCTACCTGTCGATCTCGCCGAACACCAGGTCGAGCGATCCGATGATCGCGACCGTGTCGGCCAGCATGTGACGCCTGGACAGCTCGTCGATCGCCTGCAGGTGCGCGAAGCCGGTCGAGCGGATCTTGCAGCGGTACGGGCGGTTGCTGCCGTCGGCGACCATGTACACCCCGAACTCGCCCTTGGGCGTCTCGACCACGGTGTAGGTGGCGCCGGACGGCACGTGGTAGCCCTCGGTGTAGAGCTTGAAGTGGTGGATCAGCGCCTCCATCGAGCGCTTCATCTCCCGCCTGGGCGGCGGGGAGATCTTGTTGTCCTGTATCTTCACCGGGCCCGGCTGCATGCGCGCCAGGCACTGCTCGATGATCCGCACGCTCTGCCGCATCTCGGCGACGCGGACCAGGTAGCGGTCGTAGCAGTCGCCGTTGCGCGCGACGGGGATGTCGAACTCGACCTCCCCGTACATGTCGTACGGCTGCGACCGGCGCAGGTCCCAGGGCACGCCCGAGGCGCGCAGGTTCGGCCCGCTGAAGCCCCAGTCCAATGCCTGCTCGGTGGTGAACACGCCGATGCCGACGGTGCGCTGCTTCCAGATTCGGTTCGAGGTGAGCAGGCTTTCGATCCGGTCGACGAAGCTGGGGAAACCGGCGGCCCAGGCGGCGATCCGGTCGGCCAGCCCGTCCGGCAGGTCCTTGGCGACGCCGCCGGGACGGAAGTAGTTGGCGTGGTAGCGGGCCCCCGAGACGGCCTCGTAGAACTCGAGCAGCTTCTCGCGCTCCTCGTAACCCCACAGCGCCGGGGTCAGGGCACCGGCATCCAGCCCGAACGAGGTCACGCTGAGCAGGTGGCTGAGCACCCGGGTGATCTCGGCGAACATGGTCCGGATCCACTTGGCGCGCTCCGGCACCTCGATGCCGAGCAGCTTCTCGGTCGCCAGCGCGAACGGGTGCTCCTGGCACATCGGCGACACGTAGTCGAGCCGGTCGAAATACGGCAGCGCCTGCATATAGGTCTTGTGCTCGATCAGCTTCTCGGTGCCCCGGTGCAGCAGGCCGATATGCGGCACCGCGCGGGTCACCACCTCGCCGTCCATCTCCAGCACCAGCCGGAGCACGCCGTGCGCGGACGGGTGCTGCGGGCCGAAGTTGAGCGAATGGCTGTCGATCTCCACCGTCTGCAGACTGCGACCATCGCCGGAGCGGTCCGGCGTCATGGTGTCGGGGAGGTCCTTGTGCAGGACGATGTCGCTCATGGTGTGCTTCCTATCGTCCCTGGCCGGGCGGCCCGAACACGAGCCCCTGGCGGTCCTGGTGCGCCTTCTCGTCGCCGGGCAGCGTGGTCATGGCTTCCCAGGGGGAGGTGAAGTCGAAGGAGCGGAAGTCCTGGGTCAGCTTGACCGGCTCGTACACCACCTGCCGCCGGTCCACGTCGTAGCGCACCTCGACGTAGCCGGTGAGCGGGAAGTCCTTGCGCAGCGGGTGCCCCTCGAAGCCGTAATCGGTGAGGATCCGGCGCAGGTCGGGCTGGTTGGAGAACAGCACCCCGAACAGGTCGTAGCATTCCCGCTCCCACCAGGTCGCGGACGACCACAGCTCGTGCACGGACGGCACCGGCGCGGTCTCGTCGGTGGAGACGACCACGCGGCAGCGCTGGTTCAGCGTCACCGACAGAAGGTTGTAGACCACGTCGAAGCGCTCGGCGCGCTCGGGGAAGTCGACGCCGCACAGGTCCATCATCTGGCGGAACTGGCAGCGCGGATCGTCGCGCAGGACCGTCATCAGCGGGACCAGCGCGTCGCGCGAGGTGCGTACCACCAGCTCGCCCTTGTCCAGCCAGGCGGAGAGCACACCGGGCACGGAGGTGCCGAGCCGGAACGCCAGGGCGCCGAGGCGGGCGTCGGCCTTGCGCTCAGTCACGCCGGATGGTCCCGGTGCGCCGGATCTTCTTCTGCAGCTGCAGGATGCCGTAGACCAGAGCCTCCGCCGTCGGCGGACAGCCGGGCACGTAGATGTCGACCGGCACGATCCGGTCGCAGCCGCGCACCACCGAGTACGAGTAGTGGTAGTAGCCGCCGCCGTTGGCACACGAGCCCATGGAGATCACCCAGCGCGGCTCGGCCATCTGGTCGTAGATGCGACGCATCGCCGGCGCCATCTTGTTGGTCAGCGTGCCCGAAACGATCATCACGTCGGACTGCCGCGGGCTGCCGCGCGGGATGATGCCGAAGCGGTCCAGGTCGTAGCGCGGCATGAAGGCGTGGATCATCTCCACCGCGCAGCACGCCAGCCCGAACGACAGCGGCCACAGGCTGCCGGTGCGCGCCCAGTTCACCAGCTTGTCGAGGTTGGCGACCACGAAGCCCTTGTCGGTGATCTCGCCGGTGATGCCCTTGATCACCGCGTCCTGCGCCGGTCCGGGCGCCAGCGCCTCGCGGTTCCAGGAAACCGGCCCCATCTGCGGCTCGACCGCTGCGCCGGTGGTCGCCAGCGCCTGGCCCGTGTCCATGCCGGTCACTCCCACTCCAGGGCTCCCTTGCGCCACTCGTAGATGAAGCCGACCGTCAGCACGCCCAGGAAGCCCATCATAGACAGGAAGCCGAACAGGCCGATGCTGCCCAGGCTGATGGCCCAGGGAAACAGGAAAGCCACCTCCAGGTCGAAGATGATGAACAGGATGGCAACCAGGTAGAAGCGGACGTCGAACCGACGCCTGGCGTCGTCGAACGCCTCGAAGCCGCATTCGTAGGCGGCGACCTTCTCGGCATAGGGCTTCTGCTGCCCGGCCAGCAGCGACCCGCCCAGCATGGCGGCCGAGATCGCGGCGGCGATGGCGATGAACACCATGATCGGGAAGTAGTCGGACAACAGGCTCTGCATGTCGGATCCCACTGGTCGCGCGATACGGGAAACGAAGTTAGTCCCATCGGGGTCCCGCGCAAAGTGCGGTGCAGCATAAGAATCGCCTGCACCCGTCTGCGGAAACCGTATCGGCTGGTCGTGATATGGGATGCCGCCCGACGCTTGCCACCCTGCCGTCCGAACAGAAGGTGGCGCGAGTGACGGGGCTCGAACCCGCGACCTCCGGCGTGACAGGCCGGCGCTCTAACCAACTGAGCTACACCCGCATCTGGCGTGGACGGCGGTTTAAAGCGCGGGTCCCAAACCGTCAAGCCGGCCGGGGCAGATCGGGGAATGGGCGGTGACGGGATCGAACCGCCGACCCTCTCGGTGTAAACGAGACGCTCTGCCGCTGAGCTAACCGCCCCCTGCCCCGCTCGGGGCGGCCTGCGGGCTCAGCTCACCGCGTCCTTGAGCGTCTTGCCGGGCTTGAACCGCACGGAGGTGGAGGCGGGAATGTGGATCTCCTCGCCGGTGCGCGGGTTGCGTCCCTTGGCGGCCTTGCGCGCCGCGGCGACAAAGGTGCCAAAGCCGACCAGCCGGACCTCCTGCTTGTTCTTCAGCGCCTTCTCGATGGCGGAGAACACCGCGTCGACCACCTCGCCCGCCTTGGCCTTCGGCAGGTCCGCCTCGTCCGCGACCGCGGAAACCAGCTCCTGCTTGTTGAGGGGCTTCTCCATGGACTGCCTTTCCTGATCCGGCCGCAACGGCGCGAGCCGGGCGCCTGGCAGCGAGCGAGACCGGTGCGGTCCGAAGCGGGCCGCCCGAGCCGGAAACAGACTACGGGCCTCCGTTCTGCTTCGTCAACGAAGCGCCGCGCCCGGACCCGGGCGCGGC
>CAXUEL010000233.1:0-4952 GCA_964249915.1 uncultured Acetobacteraceae bacterium
GGTGCCGGCGATGGCCGCACCGTGAGTGCGGCACGGCGCGAGCCGGTCGCCGACGCGGCGGCGCTGCGCCACTTCCTCGACCTGCGCGACCTGCCGCCGGCCACCCTGCGCCGGATCGTCGACGTCGCCCGGGCGATGAAGGCGGAGCGTCGCGGCAGGCGGCCGGCCGAGGGAAAGCGGCCGCTCGCCGGGCAGACGCTCGGGCTGATGCTGGAGAAGCCGTCCACACGCACCCGGGTGTCGTTCGAGGTGGCGATGCGCCAGCTCGGCGGCGACGTGGTGGTGCTGAGCCCGCGCGACATGCAGCTCGGCCGCGGCGAGAGCATCGCCGACACCGGCCGCGTGCTGTCGCGTTTCCTGGACGCGATCGTGCTGCGCACCGACAGCCCGGCCAAGCTGCGCGAGCTGGCGGCGCACGCCACCATCCCGGTGATCAACGGCCTCACCAGCGGCTCGCATCCGGTGCAGCTGCTGGCCGACATCCTGACCTTCGAGGAGCATCGCGGTCCGATCGCCGGCCGCACGATCGCCTGGTGCGGCGACGGCAACAACGTGGCCGCGAGCTGGATCGAGGCGGCGATGCGGTTCGGCTTCACCCTGCGCCTCGCCACGCCTGCCGACCTGCGGCCGCCGGCGGCGGTGCTGGACTGGGCGTCGCGCCAGGGCGGGTCCGGCCGGGTCGAGCTGGTGGACGATCCCCGCACGGCGGTGCGGGGCGCCGCCTGCGTGGTCACCGACACCTGGACCAGCATGTCGGACGACCCGGCCGAGGACCGGCACGCCCGGCTGCAAGGCTTCCGGGTGGACGCGGCGCTGATGGGCGAGGCGGCGCCGGACGCGGTGTTCATGCACTGCCTGCCGGCGCATCGCGGCGAGGAGGTGACGGACGAGGTGATCGAGGGGCGCTGGTCGGTGGTGTTCGACGAGGCGGAGAACCGGCTGCACGCGCAGAAGGCGCTGCTGGCCTGGGCGCTGGGCGGCACCGACTGGGTGGACGCCGCGACCACGCCGCCGGGGGCGGGCGACCCGGCGGGGCGACCGGCATGACCGCGATCGACAACGATCCGGAGGTCCCGTCCACCACCGAGGACGTGCCGGCGACGCCCGGCTGGGTGGAAGGGAGCGTGGAGGAGATCCTGGGCGTGCTGCCGCCCGAGCCGGCGCTGTCGGGGCTGCGCAACGCGTATCTCGACTGCCTGGCCGGCGCACGCGGCCCGGGCGACGTCGACGCCGCGCATGACCGATGCCGGCGCAGCCTCCTCGACGCCCTGCGCGACCGGCAGCACGTGCCGGCCCGGCTGCTGCGGCAGATCGAGCAGGCGCTGGAGGCGATGGAAGCCGAGATCACCAGCCGCACCTGAGCCGCACCTCAACCATGGGCCCTGGGCGGAACGCTGGCAGGCGGATCGGGGCCGCACTACCTTGGGGCCATGGTCGACACTCCCGCCTTCCTGGACACCAGCCGCCCCGACGTGCCCGACATCGTGGTGCCGCGCGGCGTCACCCCGTTCTTCCTGCCCGGCCGCCCGGTGCGCGGCCGGCTGGTGCGGCTGGGCCCGCTCGCCGACGCGCTGCTGAGCCGGCACGACAACCCGCCGCCGGTCACCCGGCTGGCCGGCGAGGCGCTGGCGCTGGTGGCCGGGCTCGCCTCGGCGCTGAAGTTCCGCGGCTCGTTCAGCCTGCAGGCCAAGGGCGACGGGCCGGTGTCGATGATGCTGGCCGACTGCACCGAGTCCGGCGCGCTCAGGTTCCACGCCCGCAGCGATCCGGAGCGGCTGTCGGCGCTGCTCGACGCCGATCCCGCGCCCGGCGCCAGGGCGCTGCTCGGCCAGGGCTACATGGCGTTCAGCGTCGACCAGGGGCCGGACACCGAACGCCACCAGGGCATCGTGGCGATCGAGGGCGACACCCTGAGCGCCATGGCCGGGCACTACTTCGAGACCAGCGAGCAGCACGCCTGCTCCATCCGGCTGTACTGCCGCAACACCCCGTCCGGCTGGCGCGCCGGCGCGCTGGTGCTGGAGCGGATCGCCGCCGAGGGTGGCATCGCGCCGGGCACCGAGCTCGACAACGACGTGCTGGACCAGGCCATGATGGTCCGGGACGGCACCGACGCCGAGGCCTGGAGCAACGCCCTGGCGCTGGCGGCGACCCTGAGCGAGGACGAGCTGCTCGACGACGCGCTGCCGCCGGAACAGCTGCTGTACCGCCTGTTCCACGAGCAGGGGGTGGCGGCGGACCTGCCCCGTGCGCTGGCCTATGGCTGCCGCTGCTCGCGCGCCAGGCTGGCCGGGATACTGGAAGGGTTCCCGTCGGAGGACCTCGACCACATGCAGGTGGAGGGCGACATCGTCATGACCTGCGAGTTCTGCGCCCTGGATTTCCGTTTCCCGCGAGAAACGGTCCAGGGCAGCTGAACGCAACCTGCGCTTGCTGGACAGGGCAGAGATTTGTAGCGTCCGGGTGGTTGCTCCGCGGGAGGTTCAGGTGCCGATTTGGCCGGTCTCGTTCATCGACGGCATCTTCCAGGTGGCCGATGCCGACGGCGCGCACTACCCGATCACCATGCAGGGCAACGCCGTGCCGCACTTCAACCCGGGCTGGAGCCCGCGCGGGTTGCAGACCGGGCTCGCCCCGTTCCACATCCTCGAGCTCGACCACGACAGCGGCGCCAGCGCCTTCTGGCTGCTCGACAACGGGCTCGACTTCCGCGGCAACGCGGTGGTGCACATGCGCGCCGAGGACCGGGTGCGGTTCTTCGCCCATGTCGAGCCGCTGGTGCGCAGCCTGTTCGACGAGTCGGTCAAGGCGCCGCATTCGGGCATCCCGGCGGCGGCGCACGAGTTCGACGGCTTCCTGCCGGCCTCGGTGTACGAGCTGCTGGTCGAGGCGGTCGACCGCGCGGTCGGCCGGCCGGACCTGGTGTCGCTGGACCGGCTGGACGAGCTGGGCGGCTACGGGCGCGACGGCGTCAGCCTGTCGCCGTCCTGGATCGCCCAGGCGATGCGTCCGGCGATGCACCAGGCGTCCGCCACGGAGCGGCTCGACCTGCCGGGACACACCGCGTTGCGCCAGTTCGACCGCGGCCTCGGCATCGCCTGCTACCTGCTGGAGGGTGCCGACGCGTCCGACCGCCACCTTTACGTGCCGGCGGTGGGCGCGATGTTCACCCGGAGCGTGCCCGGGCCGGACACGCTGGTGCTGCTGGCGCAGCTGATCGCCTGGTATGCGACCCATGCCGACCGCGCGGTGATGCTTCCCGAGGCGGACGGGCTCGAGCCGGGGCTGGCGCACGCGGTCCCGCCGCCGCAGCACGGGCTCGACGAGCCGCCGGCCGGCCCGGCGCACGATGGCGTCGCGGCGGCTCCGCACCCGGAGGCCGCGCTGCCGTACCGGGATACGCTCCCGCCGACGCCGATGCCGGCGGAACCGATCCTGCCGACCCACGAGCCGGAGATGACGCCGCCGGTCCCGGCGGACGCGTACTACGACGGCTACGCCGAGCCCGAACCGGTGCGGACGACCGTGCAGGGCGGCGAGGACGACCCGGAGCCGGCCTATGCCGCGCCGTATCGCGAGCCGGCCGGCGCCGACGCCGCGCGCTACATGCACGCGCCGCTGGCGCCGCCGGCGCCGCCACGACAGAACTGGTGGCAGCGGCTCCTTGGGCTCGGCCAGGGCTGATGACGCGCCTGGTTCCGGGCCTCGGCCTGGCGGCGGGGCTCACCGCCACCCTGTTCCTGTCGGGATGCGGCGGTGGCGGCGAGGAGGCGCAGGCGTTCAAGCCGCTGTCCTACGGCTACCTGACCCCGCTCCGGCTGAACGTCGGCGCGATCCGGATCGAGGACCACGTTCCCCCGCCCGCCGGGCCCGACTTGGTGCAGGAGGCGCCGGTGCCGCCGGACGAGGCGCTGCGCCGGATGGCGCAGGACCGGCTGGTGGCCGCGGGCAGCGCCGGGACCGCCGTGTTCAGCATCGACCAGGCCGCGATCACCGGCGACCCGAACGGCCCGCTGGACGGCACGCTGGCGGTGCACCTCGACATCGTCGGCAACAACGGCGGCCATTCCGGCTACGCCGAGGCGCACGTGTCGCGCCAGTTCGTGCCCGGCGCCGGCACCGACAACGACGGGCTGCGGTCCGAGCTCTACAACCTGACCGTGCAGATGATGCAGGACATGAACGTGGAGTTCGAGTACCAGCTGCGCCGCACCCTGTCGGACTGGATGGTGGACGCGTCCGGCGCCCCGGTCGCCGCGGGGGTGGAGCAGCAGCCGCTGACGACGCCGGGCCAGAACGCTCCGCCGGCTCCGCCCTCCGTGGGCGCGCCGCTGCAGCTGGCGCGGCCGTCGGATGCGGTTCCGCCCGGCGCGCCGCAGGGGCCGGGCTGCGCCGACGACGTGCGACTGCCGCGCGGGCACGACGAGGACGCTGCGGGGGGCGAACGGCAGCCATGGGCCGTTGCCCACCCGCAGGGCCCCGGAGCCCTTGAGGACGTAGTGGACCGTGATCGCCTCGAAGGAGGGGACGGCGAGGCGCCAGCCCCGCTGGATCTCGCAGACGGAGAAGGCGTGGAGACGGACGGCGAGAGCCGTCAGGAGCCGGTCGAGGGTGTCCGCCGCCATTCCGCGATCCTCGCGTGCTTCACAGTCCGGAAATCCTCGGCCCCGGCGCCCGTCGGCGGGACAAGCGCCGGGTCAGGTCTTCGATCCCGTCGGCGCCTGGGCACGGTCCCGCTTCACGATGCCGGCGACGGTGTTCTTGCTCAGCCCGACCTCGCGCCCGACCAGGCGGTAGCTCCTGCCCCCGGCGACGAGGGCCAGCACCTTCGGCGCGAGCCGGTCCGACTTCGGCCGCTGCCCGGGCCGCCGCCCCAGCTTCTTGCCCCCGGCCTTGGCCGCCGCGATGCCGGAGCGGATGCGCTCGACCGTCAGCTCGCGCTCGAACTCGGC
>CAXUEL010000233.1:4962-5523 GCA_964249915.1 uncultured Acetobacteraceae bacterium
CTCGGCGATGCCGGCGAGCAAGGTGGCCATCATGCGCCCGTGCGGGGTGGAGAGGTCGAACGCCATGCCGTTCAGCGCGACCAGCGACACGCGCCGGGCCTCCAACTCTTTGAGCGAGGCCAGCAGGTCGGTCGTGCTCCGCCCCCAGCGCGACAGTTCCGTCACCAGCACGGCGTCGATCTCGCGCCGCTGCGCGAGCGCCAGCACCTTCCGGCGCTCGGCCCGGTCCAGGCGCACGCCCGAGGCGGTCTCCTTGTAGGTGCCGACCACCTCGTAGCCGGCGCGGACGGCGAAGGCCGCGAGGTCGCGCTCCTGGCGATCACAGGACTGGTCGGCGGTCGAGACCCGGCAGTAGAGCGCGGCGCGTTGTCCCAGTTGAACCCCCCCCGTTCGGCGATCCGCAAGCCCCTGGTTCCGCTCACCCTCGGGCCGTAGCAGGCAGACTACACCTTTCCTGGGACAACCCGCCATGCCGAGACGACGCGCGCTCACGGGGGCGCAGCTCGAGGCGCTGCTCGCCTTGCCGGCCCATGAGGTCGCCCTTGTCCTGCATTGGACGCG
>CAXUEL010000234.1:0-5458 GCA_964249915.1 uncultured Acetobacteraceae bacterium
TCGTCCGGGCAATAAGCGGCGCCGAGAAAACGGCCGTCGAGATGCGGTTCCAGCTGTCGCAGCTCCGCCGGCCCGATGACCCGGCAATCGACGCCCTGCGCACGCTCGACGGCGGTCTTGGCGCTGAGGAAGGCGAGGTCACGCTCGGTCTCTGCGACCATGATGCCGCCGCTGACCTTGATCTCCATTTCCGCGCCAAGTTCGGCCGCCAGGCTCCGCCATAGGGCGATGGAGTCCCGTTGCAGCGGCAGCGTTTGCGCCGCCGGGCTGCTATCGGAGCCATGGTCGAAGGAGAGCAGCTGCGCGTGCAGGCTGCCCGCATTGCCGCCGGAGGCGCCCGCATTCGGCGCGCGGCTATCAAGGACAACCACTTCCTCGCCCGCGCGCGCCAGGAACAACGCCGTCGAGAGACCCACGATGCCCGCCCCGATGATCACCGTCGCCGCTTCGGTCACCGGCAAGGGATGCGCGCCCGACGCCGCGGGTTGCGCGGGCAGTAGCGCGCGGCGGTGACCGCGCCATTCGGGCTTCTCACCGGCGAGCGCCGCCAGCGGCACCGGCCGCAGCACGGGGGCCGCCACCGCGACCAGCGAGCGCTCCCCCGGGCGCGCCGCCGGCAGGCCCGCCGGCGGCACCCCGGCCGCCACCAGCGCCACCAGCACGTAGAGCAGGGCGGCGCAGGCGGTGGCGCCCAGGATGGCGACCGGAACGTCGCGTCCCGGCCGGCGCATCTCGCCCGACAGCTCCGACACCAGCGTCGCGCCGCTGATCGGGAAGGTCAGCAGCGCCGCCGCCGCCAGCAGCCCGTGCCAGCCATGCGGCAGCAGGTGCCCGAGCCGCGCCGGCTCCACGTGCGGCGCCCCGGCCACCGCCAGCGCGGCCAGGGACAGGGCCACCGCCGCGGTGATCGCGATCCCGGCCCGCGCCGACACCGCGGTGCCGAGCAGGTTCAGCCCCAGCACCAGCGCCAGCGCTGCCACCCCGCCCGCCCTGGCGGATACCGACGGCAGCAGCGCGTGCAGCGTGTCGCCGAAGGTGGCGGCATAGGCAGCGAGCCCGACATGGGTGCTCAGCACCATCCAGAAGGCGATGAACCCGGCCGAGGGCCCGATGAACCGGCTAGGCCAGCGGTACAGGCTGCCCGAGACCGGCCTTGCTGCCCCCAGCACCGCGTAGGGAAGGCTGACCAGCAGCACCACGACGCATGCCAGCAGGTAGGCCGGTGCAGCCCCTGCACCGGTGAGCGCCACCGCGGTCCCGGTCAGCACCACCACGCCGCCGCCGATCACCTGCTTCAGCGACACGCAGAACGCCATCGGCAGCGTCAGCGTCGCGCCGAGGCCACGATCGGCAGCACCGGACTCGCTCATGGGCAGCCTTTCCTCCCGCTCCGGGATTTATCGCCCGCAACCAGGCAACCGGCCAGGCCGCGGCCCGGTTCAGGCCGGAGGAGGAGCCATGACGCGAACGCGACGACTTGGTCCGGGCGCGCTGGGCGGCCTCGCCGCCGGCACCGTGCTGACCGCCCTGCTGCTCGGCATCGAGCGGAGCACGGCCAGGCCGTCGGACATCGTCAGGCTCGGCCGCAGGACCGCCAGCGCCCTGGGCTCGCCCTACCAGCACCAGGAGTCGATGCCCGCACTCGACGAGCAGCTCCGCTACCACGGCGGCCACCTCGCCCTGTCGGCGGCAATGGGCGCGACCTATCCGATGCTGCGGTCGCTGCCGGTGCTGCGCGGACCGGGCGGAAGCCTGCTGTTCGGGGGAGCGCTCTACCTGCTGTTCTGGGGCCTGCTCGGCCCCCGGCTGCGCTTGACGCCGACGCCGCGGCAGGAAGGGATCGCCACCGTCGCGCAGCGGCTCGGCCTGCACGCGCTGTTCGGCCTGGTCACCGGGCTGGTGGCGGACGCACTGGCGCCCGCCCGGCCTCGGACGGGGAGGTAGAACTGCGTTCCAGCAGGAACAGCGCCTGCTCGCCGAACAGGTTGGCGAGCTGCGCCGAGCGTCGCCACGGCGCGCGGTCGCCCTTGTCGTCCACCGCCATCCAGCGGCGGATCGCGTAGCCCTCCTCCGCGCACAGGGCGAAGAAGTCGCGCACCGTGCAGGGATGGATGTTCGGGGTCTCGTACCAGGGCCGGGCCCAGACGTCGGTCATCGGCATGCGGCCGCGCAGCAGCAGCTGCATCCGCAGGCGCCAGTAGCCGAAGTTCGGGAACGACACCACGGCGTGCCGGCCGATCCTGAGCATCTGCCGCAGCACCTCCTGCGGCCGCTCCACCGCCTGCAGCGTGCGCGACAGCACCACGTAGTCGAACGCGCCGTCGGGATAGTGCGCGAGGTCGGTGTCGGCGTCGCCATGCATCACCGGCAGGCCGTGCGCCACCGAGCGGGTCACCTCGCCCATGTCGAGCTCGATCCCGCGCGCGTCGCAATTGCGGGTGCGGAACAGGTGCTCGATCAGCGAGCCGTCGCCGCTGCCGATGTCCAGCACGCGCGTGTTAGGCTCGATCATCTCCGCGATCAGCTTCTGGTCGAGCCGCATCCCCTGCCCTCAGCCGAGACCGGCATGCTCGGCGCATCCGGACAGGAAGCCGCGCAGGGTGCGGTCGAAGTCCGGCTCGTCGAGCAGGAACGCGTCGTGCCCCTTGTCGGTCTCGATCTCGACGAAGCTGACGTTGGCGGCCGCGCGGTTCAGGGCCCGCGCCACCGCCCGGCTCTGCGCGGTCGGGAACAGCCAGTCGGAGGAGAACGACACCACGCAGAACCGCGTCGGCGTGTCCTTGAACGCCGCCGCGAGGTCGCCGCCGTGGTCGGCCGCAACGTCGAAATAGTCCATCGCCCGGGTGATGGTCAGGTAGGAGTTGGCGTCGAACCGGCGCACGAAGCTCGAGCCCTGGTGGCGCAGGTAGCTTTCCACCTCGAACATCTCGCCGAACAGGCCGATGCCGGCACCGCTGCCAGTCGGTGCCGCCGGATCGCTCCTGAGCCGCCTGCCGAACTTGCGCGTCAGCGCCTCCTCCGACAGGTAGGTGATGTGCGCCATCATGCGCGCCACCGCGAGGCCGCGCGCCGGCACCAGCCCGTCCTGCCAGTAGCGGCCGCCGTGCCAATCCGGATCGGCGAAGATCGCCTGCCGACTGACCTCGTTGAAGGCGATGTTCTGCGCCGAATGGAACGAGGCGGTGGCGATCGGCACCGCCGCGAACACCCGCTCGGGAAAGGTCGCGGCCCAGGAGAGCACCTGCATCCCGCCCATCGAGCCGCCCACCACCGCGAACAGCCGGTCGATCCCGAGGCGGCTCACCACCAGCGCCTGGGCGCGCACCATGTCGCGCACCGTGACCGGCGGGAACTCGGTGCCCCACGGCTCGACGCCCTCCGCGCTGCGCGCCGACCGCGGCCCGGTCGAGCCCATGCAGCCGCCCAGCACGTTGATGCACACCACGAAGAACCGGTCGGTGTCGATCGGCAGGCCCGGTCCCACCAGCCGGTCCCACCAGCCGGGCTTGCCGGTGACGGGATGGATCTCGGCCACGTACTGGTCGCCGGTCAGGGCGTGGCAGACCAGGACGGCGTTGTCCGCCTTGTCGCCGAGCCGGCCATAGGTGCGAAACGCCATGGTCAGCGGCTTCAGCAGGATCCCGCATTCCAGCTCCAGCCCGTCGTCGAAGCGGGCGTGCTGATGCTCGGTCGCATGTTGCGGGTTCTGGTCCATAATCCCGATCGGCTGCGCGCTTTGCGTCCACCGGGAACGCGGCGGCGGCACCATGCCGCACGCCGGCGGCGCCGTCACCACGCCGCGCGGTCAGACCGGACCTGCGTGCGACGGCCGAGGCGCGCCACTGGCCTGCCCGGCCGCGCCCACGACGATCCGCACCGCCCCGATCGCCGCCGCGGCGATCGCGCCGCTGCCGCCGGGCTCCGGATCGAACGAGGCAACCGTCATCCCGACCGGCTGCGCATACCTGCGCAGCCGGTGCAGGCAGGCTCCGAGCGCCTCGGCGTCCAGCCCGCCAGGTGCCGCATAGTCGTTCGCCCGTCCCGGCGCGGTGTCGAGGCAGTCGACGTCGAGATGCACCAGCACGCGTCCGGGCATCCCGGCCATGGCCCGCTCCAGCTCGTCCGCAACCTCCTCCGGCCGACCGGCACCGCCATACACGGCACGGATGGCGTGCCGCTCCACCTTCTCGCGCTGGCCCGGCTGGAAGTCGCGCAGGCCGCAGTACAACAACCGGTCGAGCCGCAGCGGCCGGAACCCGGGCACGCTCCCTGACAGCCGGTGCCAGCACTGGCCGGCAAGGATGGCGACCCCCATGCCGTCGAAGTAACCACCGGTCGCCTCGTCCGGGGTGTCGAGATCGGGATGCGCGTCGAACCACGCCACGCCGAGTCCGGGATCGCCGAGCCCTGCATGGGTGCCGACGCTCGCATTGCAGTTGCCGGCGAGCACCAGCGGGAACCGGCCAGCGCGAACCGCATCGGCCACCGCGACCGCCACCCGACGCATCACCTCGAAGCTGCGCCCGGTTTCTCCCCCGGCCTGGTCGACCGCGCCGATCCCGACCATTCTCGCCTCGGCGCCATCCTCGTGCAGCGCGTCCACCAGGCCGGCTTCGAGCAGACGACCCGGCCCCCTGCCGACGCGCTCGTCGCGGATCCCGGCATGGAACGGCGCGACGACGACGTCCACGCCGCGGGGAGCGGCCAGGCTCAGAACTCGGCTTCCGGTTCGGCGGCGCCGCTTGTCTTCCGCGGTGGTCCCATCAGCGCCGGCTGGAACAGCACCGCGGCCGCCAGCGTGCAAAGCAGCGCCAGCGCCATCAGCTTGCCCATGCTGGACAGGCCCGGTTGGTTGGACAGCCAGAGCGAGCCGAACGCCGTCGCGGTGGTCAGGGACGAGAACACGATCGCCCGGGTCAGCGCTGTCTCCAGCAGATCGGTGGCGCCGGCGCGCCAGGCGGTGATGTAGTAGATCTTGAACGCCACCCCCACCCCCAGCAGCAGCGGCAGGGCGATGATGTTGGCGAAGTTGAGCGGCTGGCCGATCAGCGACACCAGCTCCAGCGTCACCAGCCCCGCCACCATCAGCGGCAGCAGGGTCAGCAGCACGTCGCCCAGCCGTCGCAGCGTCACCCACAGGATCACCGCGATCGACAGCACCGCGACCCCGCCCGCCTCGAGGAAGGCGTGCGTCACCGTGCGCTCCGACCCGACCAGCGCCACCGGCGCGCCGGTCGCCTCAGGCGCCACCGCCAGCACGGCGCGGGCGAACCGCGCCATGGTCCGGGTGTCGTTGGCGTCGCCGCGCGGCACCACCTCCACCCGGGCTTGGCCATCGGGGCGCAGCCAGTCCGCGCGCAGGTCGGGCGGCAGGGTTTCGATGGTGACCGGCTGCGGGTCCAGCATGGCGCGGAGCAGGTCGAGGTCGAGTTTCAACGGGGGAATGACGGCGTTGGCG
>CAXUEL010000235.1:0-5457 GCA_964249915.1 uncultured Acetobacteraceae bacterium
TCCCTGGTCGAGCGCGTCCGCCTCGTCGCGGCGCAGGTGCCGGGCCGCGTGGCGCCGCGCAGCGGCGGGCCGCGCTAGGCCGGCAACGCGCCGCCGGACCGACGATGACGGTGCCCGTCCTCGGGACAGAGCAGGGTACGGGCTGACGCTTGTGCCTCGAACGTCGCCAGGACCCGGCCCGGCGGCGGTCGCATGGACACCGGCCGTTCGGTTCTGGCCCGCCGCCATTTGCTCCGGGCGGTCCGCCGGGTCGGGAGGCGGCCCGAAACGATGCGGCAGGCCGCGCGGAGCGCTACCAGGTGAAGCGGGGCACGGTGGCGGTGGGATGCAGCCCTGCGGCATCGGCGGTCGCTTCCGCCAGCAACGGGTCGCAACCCACCGTGTCGGCGTGGACGCCGCCGAGCACCCAGCAGGAGTCGAACCCGGCCGCCCCGGCGCCGGCGATGTCGGTGGCGAGCGAGTCGCCGATCGCGACCACGCGTTCGTCCGGCAGGTCCAGCATGCGGCGCACCGGCGCATAGATCCCGGGCAGCGGCTTGCCGACCTGCCGCACCTCCCCGCCCATGCCGGCATAATGCCGCGCCAGCAGCCCGGCGCAGATCACCCGCTGCCCGCCGCGGACGATCAGGAGGTCCGGGTTGGCGCAGACCATCCTCATGCCGAGGCGTGCCGCTTCCCGCAGCTCCGGCAGGTAGCGCCCGGGGTCGGTCTCGCCCAGCGTGTCGTCCGGTCCGGTGTTGAGGATGAACGCGCCCGGCGCCGGTCCGGGCAGCCGGGTCAGCGCCAGGCCGTCGAACAGGCCGGCATCCTTGTCCGGTCCCAGGTGCCACGCGCGGCCGCCCAGGGCGGCGAACCAGGGATCGGTGCGCGCCAGCAGCGCGGTCCGGGTCGCCTCGCCGCTGGTCATGATGCCGTCATACGCGTCGTCGGCCAGGCCCATGCGGCGCAGGGTGTGGCGGGCGGCGTCGCTGCGCCGCGGCGCGTTCGACAGCAGCACCACCCGGCCGCCGGCGTCGCGCAGGCGAGCGAGGCACTCGATCGCGCCGGGATAGGGCGAGATGCCGTCATGGATCACGCCCCACAGGTCGACGATGAAGCCGTCGTAGCGCGCCGACAGCGGCGCGATCCCGTCGAGGTGCAGCATCTCAGGCCTCGTGCCCGGACGGCCCGGCCAGGCGCGCGGCTTCCAGCGACGGCCAGCCGCCGGCCAGCAGGGCCGCGCGCAGCTCGCGCTTCAGCCGCGGCAGCATGCCCGGGCCCTCGTAGGCGAAGCGGGTGTAGACCTGCACCAGGTGCGCGCCCGCACGCACCTTGTCCAGGATGTCGGCGCCGGTCTCGATGCCGCCGCAGCCGATCAGGGTCAGCCGGCCGGCGGACAGCCGCGCCACCGCCGCCAGCATCGCCGTGCTCCGGGAGCGCAGCGGCCGTCCCGACAGGCCGCCGGCCTCGCCCGCATGGCGTCCCGACAGGCCGGGCGGACGCGCCAGCAGGGTGTTGGACACGATCAGCCCGTCCACCCCGGCCGCCAGCACGGTGTCCACGATCGCCGGCAGGGCGGCGTCCTCCAGGTCCGGCGCCAGCTTCACCAGCAGCGGCGGACGGGAGGGCGCTGCGTCCCCTACCGCGTCGAGCAGCTCGCGCATCCGCTCCACCCCCTGCAGGGCGCGCAGGCCGGGTGTGTTCGGCGAGGACAGGTTGATCACCAGGTAGTCGGACAGCGGCGCCAGCGCCCGCGCCAGCCGGGCGTAGTCGCGCGGCGGGTCGGCGTTCTGCTTGTTGATGCCGAGGTTGGCGCCGAACGGCACCCCCGGGCCGGAGCGTGCCCGCAGCCGCGCGAGGCGGGCGGCGAAGCGGTCCAGGCCCTGGTTGTTGAAGCCCATGCGGTTGATCACCGCGCCGTCCTCCGGCAGCCGGAACAGGCGCGGCTTCGGGTTGCCGTGCTGCGGCAGGGGCGTCACCGTGCCGGCCTCGACGAAGCCGAAGCCGAGCCGGGCCAGCGGACCCGGTACCCGCGCATCCTTGTCGAAGCCGGCGGCGATGCCGAGCGGGTTGGCGAAGTGCCGCCCCATCGCGGTCACGCCGAGGCCGTCATCCTCCCCTGCCCCGGCCCGGCCGGCGAGACCGAGCCTCAGGGCGGCGAGGGCGACCGAATGCGCCCGCTCCGGGGCGAGCCGGCGCAGCAGCGGCAGGGACAACGGGGCGAGGCTCATGAACACCGTTCATGCCGCATGCGCGCCTCCGGTGGAAGGCACGCTTGCCAGCGGCGGCTCCTGCGGCGATCCTGCGCCCGATGTGGAACCAGCCCTACCTGGAAACCTGCTGCCGCTCGGCGCTGCACCGGTTGCTGTTGTGCGGGGGTGCCGGCCGTCCCGACGCGCACCGCGCCGAGCTCAAGGACGCGCGCTGCCTCGAACGGCTGGAGCAGCTCGGCTTCGCCGTGCATGCCGGCGACCACTTCGCGCTGACCCCGGCGGGACGGGCGCGGCACGACCTCGAGATCAGGAAGGTCGCCTGAGCCGGCGTCGATGATGAGGCACGAGGACGTTTGGCGGGCGCTCGACACCCTGGCTGCCGAGAAGGGCCTGTCCCCGTCCGGTCTCGCCCGCGCCGCCGGCCTGCATCCCACCACCTTCAACCGCTCCAAGCGCAGGGGCCGCGCCGGGCTGCGCTGGCCTTCCACCGAAAGCCTGTCGCGGGTGCTGCAGGCGACGGGGGCCAGCCTGGAAGCCTTCACCGCCCTGGTGAGCGGCGCGCGGGCGCTGACCACCGGCCGGCATCACCGTGCCGGGATGCGCCACCTGCCGATGCTGCCGCTGTCCCGCCTCGGCGAGGCGGAGCTGTTTGACGAGGCCGGCCACCCCGTGCGCGAGCGCTGGGACGAGACCGAGTTTCCCCATCCCGCCGAGCCGCACGGCTACGCGGTGCGCGTCGACAGCGCGCGCTTCGAGCCGGCGTTCCGCGACGGCGGCATCCTGATCGTGGTCCCCGAGATCCCGTCCCGTCCCGGCGACCGCGTGCTGGTCCATGCGGGAATGGGCCTGGACGTGTCCATCGCCCTGGTGGCGCGGGACGGCGACGGGCTCGGGCTCAGGCCCTTCGACGCCATGACCGGAACGTCGTCCCGCCGGCCGGAGCGCGTCGACCGGTCGCACAGGATCGTCTGGGTCGCCTGCTGATCGGCGGTGCCGGCTCGCGGAGGATCGTGTCCTATTCCGCGGCCACCCGTTCCCGCCCCATCCGCACGTCGCGGGTGTCCCGTCCCAGCATCACCAGGCCCGCCACCGCCACCGCCACCACCGCGATCACGCCGGCCAGCGCCCAACGGATGTCGCTGCCGGCCAGGCCTGCGATCCAGACCTGCAGGTTGGCGTTGGGGGCGGCGAACAGGTTGCCGAGCTGGTACACCGCTCCGGGGAAGGTGCCGCGTATCGCGGCGGGCGAGATCTCGTTCAGGTAGGCCGGCACCACGCCCCAGGCACCCTGCACCGCGGCCTGGATCAGGAAGCCGCCGATCGCCAGCACCACCACCCCGTGCCCGAACGCCCAGAACGGGATCATCGGCAGCGCCAGCAGGGCGGCGATCGCCAGCGCGTGCTTGCGCCCGATCTTCTGGCTGAACCAGCCGAAGAACAGGCCGCCGGCGATCGCGCCGAGGTTGTAGATCACCATCATCGTCACCACCGTCGCATGCGCGAAGTGGTGGAACCGGGCCAGGAACAGCTTCGGGTACAGATCCTGCGAACCGTGCGAGAAGTACAGCATCGCGGTCATGAGGATGGCGGCGTAGGCGCTCAGGCGGAGGTTCCGGCGCAGCACCGACAGGATCGGCTCGCGCGAGGCGACGACGTGCGACGTCCAGTCCGGGCTTTCCGGCACGCGGCGGCGGATGTAGAACACCAGCAGCGCGGGGGCGGCGCCGGCGACGAACATGCCGCGCCAGCCGATCCACGGCTCGGCGATGAACAGCAGCGAGGCCAGCAGGTAGCCGGTCGGGTAGCCGGTCTGCAGGATCCCCGACACGGTGCCGCGCCAGCGTCCCGGCACGCTTTCCATCGCCAGCGACGCGCCCACCCCCCACTCGCCGCCCATGGCGACGCCGTACAGCGCGCGCAGGATCAGGAACACGGTGAAGCTGGGCGCCAGGCCGGACAGCAGCTCCAGGGCGGCGTAGCACAGCACGTTGATCATCATGGTCGGGCGCCTGCCGTAGCGGTCGGCGATGCGGCCGAACAGCACCGCGCCCACCACCCGGCAGGCCAGGGTCGCGGTCAGCGCCCAGGCGGTGGCGCCGATGCCGACGCCGAAGGTGCGCGCCACGGTGTCGAGCACGAACACCATGATGAAGAAGTCGAACGAGTCGAGCATCCATCCGAGGTAGCAGGCGATCACCACGTGGATCGCCGCGCGGGAGTCCTGTCCAGATGCCATGCCGCCTGCCCGATCCATGTCCCGCCGCCCGATGAGCCGGTCCGACCGGCAGGCGCTGCTGCTGGCGGTCATCCTCGCCCTGCTGGCCGGCTATGTCGATGCGCTGGGCTACCTCACCCTGCGGGGCTTCTTCGTGTCGTTCATGAGCGGCAACTCGACCCGGTTCTCGATCGCCCTGGCCGGCAGCGACCGGCGGGTGATCCTCACCGCCGGCGGCCTGATCGGGCTGTTCGTGCTGGGCGTGGTCTCGGCCGCGCTGGTGGCGCCGGACGGGCCGGGCCGGCAGAGCAGGATGCTGGCCCTGGTGGCGGCGCTGCTGGGCCTGGCAGCGCTGGCCGCCACGGTCGGCCGCGACCGCTGGTCGATCGCGCTCGCGGCCCTGGCGATGGGCGCGGAGAGCGACGTGGTCCGCAAGGCCGGACCGGTCAACGTCACCGTCACCTATATGACCGGGACGCTGGTCAAGATGGCGCGCGGGCTGGCCGACGCGCTGCGCGGCGGTCCGCGCTGGGGCTGGCTGCCCTACGCGCTGCTGTGGGCGTCGCTGGTGGCCGGCGTCGTGGCCGGCACCGCGGCGTTTCCCGTCGTGCGGCTGCAGGGGCTGTGGCTCGCCGCCGCCGGCTGCGCGGCGCTGGCGGCGGTCACGCGTCCCGGTCCGAGGCGATGACGGACGCGCCGCCCGGGTTCTGCGCCGGGCCGTTGGGCGTATCGCGCCAGAACACGCTGCCGGCCAGGCGCTGCACGAGCTGCGGCGGCAGGACCGTGCGGCGGTGCAGCCGCTCCACCCGGGGCCGCACCGCGTGCAGACCCGGGGTGTTGAGCGCCGCGTCGAACGCCGTGGCGCCGTCGTAGCCGGCACGGTCCGGGTCGTGCGCGAAGGCTGGGAGCCCGAGCAGGTCGTAGAGCTGGGCGAGCACGCGCAGCGGCTCGTCGGCCAGCACGTCGTACTCGACCAGGATCAGCCGGTGCGCCCACTCGCCGTAGTACGCGTCCTGCAGCGCCTGCCAGGCGGCGCCGAACGCGCCGGTG
>CAXUEL010000236.1:0-5427 GCA_964249915.1 uncultured Acetobacteraceae bacterium
ACCTGCGACGGCTTCTTCTACCGCGGCAAGCGGGTGGCGGTGATCGGCGGCGGCAACACCGCGGTCGAGGAGGCGCTGTTCCTCACCCACCACGCCGACCACGTGACGCTGATCCACCGGCGGGACCGGCTGCGCGCGGAGCGGATCCTGCAGGACCGGCTGTTCGCCCACCCCAAGGTGTCGGTGCTGTGGAACAGCGTGGTCGAGGACATCACCGACAGCGGCACGCCGCCGGTGGTGGACGGGGTGGTGTTGCGCGACACGGTCACGGGCCGGAGCAGCCGGCTCGGCGTCGACGGGGTGTTCGTGGCGATCGGCCACCTGCCCAACACCGCGGTGTTCCGGGGCCAGGTCGAGCTCGACGCGGAGGGCTACGTCATCACCGAGCCCGGCAGCACCCGCACCTCGGTGCCGGGCGTGTTCGCCGCCGGCGACGTGCAGGACAAGGTGTTCCGCCAGGCGGTGACCGCGGCCGGCACCGGCTGCATGGCCGCACTCGAAGCGGAACGCTACCTGACCGAGCAGGTGGTCCCGCTCCCGGCCGAAGCCGAAGCCGCCTAGAGGAAGCGGGTTCGTGCGGCCCTCAACCCCGAACCGATGGAACGGCGCACGATGAGCATGGATTGGGACAAGCTCAGGATCTTCCACGCCGTCGCCGAGGCGGGCAGCTTCACCCATGCCGGCGACGTGCTCAACCTGAGCCAGTCCGCGGTCAGCCGGCAGATCTCGGCGCTGGAGGAGGCGCTCCAGGTGCCGCTGTTCCACCGCCACGCGCGGGGCCTGATCCTGACCGAGCAGGGCGAGCAGATGAACCGCACCGTGCGGGAGGTGTTCGCCAAGCTCGCCATGACCGAGGCGCTGCTCAGCGAAAGCAAGGAGAAGGCGGCCGGCCGGCTCAAGGTGACCACCACCGCCGGCTTCGGCACCGCCTGGCTGGCGCCTCGGCTGCCGCGCTTCCTGGCGACGCACCCGGACATCTCCATCACCCTGATCCTGGAGGACAGCGACCTCGACCTCGGCATGCGCGAAGCCGACGTGGCGATCCGCATGCACCCGCCGCGCCAGCCCGACCTGGTGCAGCGGCACCTGACCGACATCCAGATGCCGGTGGTCGCCTCGCCGGACTACCTCCAGCGCAACGGCACCCCGGCCACGGCGGAGGACCTGGACGGGCACAAGCTGCTGCTGTTCGGCTCCTACCGGCCGCCGGTGCCGGACGTGAACTGGCTGGCCGGGCTCGGGCGGCCGAACGGGCAGAAGCGGCAGCCGGTGTTCGAGGTGAACAGCCTGACCGCGCTGGCCGATGCGATCGAGGCCGGGCTCGGCATCGGCTCGGTGCCGCACTACATGCTGACCGACCGGCCGGGGCTCCAGCGGATCATGACCGACATCAAGCCGCCGACGATCGAGGCCTACTTCGTGTATCCGGAGGAGCTGCGCACGTCGAAGCGGGTGGCGGTGTTCCGGGACTTCCTGCTGGCCGAGATGCCGTCGCGGCATTGACATGGACCGCGCGATGAACCGGACGCGACGCCGTTCCGTCCTTGCGGCGCTGTCGGCCGCCCTGCTGCCGCTGCTGGCGTCCTGCTCCGGCGCGCCGCCCGGCGCCAGGGCGGCGCCGGGGGTCGACACCGACCTGCAGCCGAACGGCAAGCCGTATGTCGGGCCGGCGACGGTGACGTCGGCGCCTCCGGCGGACAACACCGATGCGCGGCTGTACTGCCATCCCGAAGGGGTCGGAAGCGCCTGCAGCCGGCAGTGACCTGCGACCCGGGACCCCGTCGGGCGGCCGGACTACCGCAACTGGCTGTCCTTGTTGCCCCTGCGGTTGAACCCGCCACCTGCCGGCCCGGGATCGCGCGCCGACTGGCAGGCGACGCAGAACCGTGCGCCAGGCAGCGCCCGGCGTCGTGCTTCGGGGATCCCGTCGCCGCACTCCACGCAGTGGGTCTCGCCGGCACCGTTCGGCACCTGCGCCCGCGCCCGCATCACCCCGTCGCGGATGGTGTCGTCGATCTGGTCCTGCACTGCCCCGTCCGGGGCCCAACCGCTCGCCATCGCAGCCTCCAACGCCGTCCGCGCGAGATGACACGCCCGGTGCCATGCCCCGACCTGCGCCGGTGATCGCGTAACGAGGGATGTGGTGCGATCTGGTTGCCTGGCAAGCCAGCTCCAGGGGTCGCGGCAGCCGTCGATGATGGCATTCCCGCCGCCGTGCCAGTCTGGCAGCCCGGCCAGGCTCGCCGCGTCGCAGCGATCGACGCATGCGTTGATCCAGTCGCACAGGCCGTCGCATCGCGGCTCGGGCTTGCCGTGCGGCGAAGTCCCGCGGCATCCAACTGCCGACCGCCCCGCCATCTGGCCCTCCGCCCACGCCGGACGGCAGCGGGTCACGCATCGTGCAGGAGGTGGTGCGGCGGCGCGGTCGTCTTCCTGGCGGGCCGGGGATGCTCGTCCGGGTGCCGCTACCCTCAACAACCGATGCAGCCACGTGAACTAGGTTCACGACAGCTTCACAGGGTCGGCCGCCGGAATGGCCTAGAACCCTCGTGTCAGGTTCCCGTCAGGATAGGCCCGCATGATTGGCTACCGATCGAAATCGTGTTGCGGCACGACTGCCTTCCTCCTTGCGTTCGCGACGACGACAGCCGGAGCGCAGGAAGCCAACGCCCCGGAAACGATCCAGGTCAACAGCCAACCATTCCCCGGTACTGCCGCACAACAGGCGCCGCAAGGCGCCTCGCTGACGGAAACGGAGCCGACCTCCACCCTTTCGCAGCGCTTCATCGCCCAGGATGTGCCGGCGACCTCAAACTACGACGACATCATCCGGCTGACGCCCAGCGCCATGGACATCGATCCGAACGGTCCCGGCCTGCAGCAGGATTTCGGCCAGAGCATCCGCGGGTTGCAATACACCCAGTTCAGCGTTCTCTTCGACGGCGTCCAGGTGCCGGGCTCGCCGGGCAACCTGTCGCCGCAGCCGGCGGCCTACTTCGTCGCGCACGACCAGCAGACCATCACCGTCAACCGCGGCCCGGGCCCGGCCTCGACGATCGGCTCCGCGACGTTCGGCGGCGACGTCGAGATCCACGCGCTGGATCCGGCTGCCATCCCGGCACTCATCCCGTATGCCACCTTCGGCACCTTCGGCACCAAGCTCTACGGGCTGGAAGCCGACAGCGGCACGCTTGGCTCGGAATTCGGCAGCCTGCTCAACGGCGGCCGCATCGTCGTGGATCTGGAGCGCAACGAGAGCCGCGGCGCGCTGACGGGCACCTCCGACGAGCGCCGAAACCTCTACCTGAAGTATATCCAGCCGATCGGCGACCACACCACGCTCACCGCCGCCGTCAACCTGGACAATGCCGTCACCGACACGCCCTACGGCTCGTCTCTGGCCGAGATCGAAAAGTACGGCCGCAACTTCTCGCTGAACGACGACCCGCGCAGCCAAGCCTATGGCCCCTACAACCGCGACAACTACACCACCGACTTCGAGTACGTGAAGCTCGACCACACCTTCGCGCACGGCCTCACGATCTCCGACCAGCCCTACACGACTGCCTTCTACCATCGCGGCGTGCAGACGACCGACACGTCGCTCAGCACGCCCAACCTGACCAGCTCGGCCACCAGCAGGTACTACATAAACGGCTCGATCGTGAACTTGAACGACGACGTTCCCGGAGCTGCGTACAAGAACGACTACCGCGCCTGGGGCAACATCCTTCGGATCACCCAGGACACGCCGTACGGGCAGCTTCGCGCCGGCGCCTGGTTCGAGAGCGAGGACAACAACCTCTACAAGACCAACATCCTGCTGACGCGTGACCAGGTCGGCTACACGACGAAGCCGAACGGCTCGATCTACCAATATCTTTACTTCGACCGGCTGACCACCGTGCAGCCCTACATCGAGTTTGCCTGGCATCCGGTGAAGACGCTGACGATCACGGCCGGCGTGAAGTACAGCTCCGTCACGCGCTCCCTCGACGGCCCGCTCGTGCGTACCGTCAAGGGTCCGGCCGACGATCACGCGACCTACAACAAGGCGCTGCCCTCGATCGACGTCAACGAGCGTTTGACGCCGCACTGGTCGGTGTTCTTCCAGGCTGCCGAAGGCTACCTGACGCCGCCCCTGAACGTCTTCTATGCGCAGATCATCAACACGGTGCAGCCCTCGACGACCGACAACTACCAGATCGGCACCGTCTACCAGCACGGCTGGCTGAGCGCCGATGCCGACTTCTATGACCTGCAATACCAGAACTACATCGCCGCCACGACGATCGGCACCAACACGCTCTACAAGAACCAGGGCAATGCCACCTTCGAAGGGATCGAGCTGGAGGCGACTGCGCAGGTCGGCTATGGCTTCGCACTCTACGCCAACGGCTCGCTCAACCACGCCAACTACCATAACGGAGCCCAGGTGGCGCAAGCGCCGCGTCGCACCGCGGTGGCCGGCGTGCTGTTCGATCGTGCTCACGTCATGCTTTCCGGAGACAAGCTGAGCGCCTCGTTCCTGATCAAGGACGTCGGCCAGCAATATGGCCTGGACACCGGCCAGAAGGACCAGTTCCCGATCAAGTCCTATGACACCACCGACCTTTCGGCGCATTACCTGCTGCCGCTAGCCAAGCACCGTCAGCTCGACCTTGGAGTGCAGGTCACCAACCTGTTCAACAATCTCAGCCTGATTGGCTATGCAGGCGCGGCGGCTGGCAACGGCGCACCGCTCTACTGGGTCAACGCCAGCCGCGGGATCTTCTTCAGTGCCTCGGCACGCCTTTGAATACCCCGGACCCGTTGCTGGCGGTCGCGTCTGGACGAACCGGTCCTTGAGCATCCCGGCACCTTCCGTCAGAACAGCCGAAGGCCTGCCGAACGGGATTGGTCGGCTGCGGCCAAGAGTCGTCCGTTTCGCCACCCCGCCCGACGGGCGCACCGTCTCCTTGACCGGCTTTGCCCGTCTCGCAGCCGCCACGATCTGGCCGCCATGGATGTCGGTCCAGCCTACGGCTCCCGGATCATGACGTCCGGCCGCTCCGTCACGGTCGCCAAATCGAGGCACGCGCGGTTCATCCCGATGACCCGCCTCCATCGTTGCTGCTGACGCCACGCCGGTCTTCCGGCAGCCACCGGATCCAGCGCCAGGGCACGTTCACCCGATCAGGCGATCCACCTGATCGGGACCCGCTCTGGCGCCACGACCGAAAGGCTTTCCGTCGTGAACACGACGCCAGGACATCGCAAACGGCAGTGACGTCGAGCCGGCACAGACTCGGGTGTCGTGTGACGGCTGCGCCTTGAGCCAGCGGTAACGGTTTCCCGTCGCCTTGGGCGTCGCGGACTGCGCGGTCTGCCGCCGTCACCGCGGCAGGGGCTGGGTTCCCTCCGCCTGGACAGCCTGCAGCTTCGTCC
>CAXUEL010000237.1:0-5389 GCA_964249915.1 uncultured Acetobacteraceae bacterium
TCGCGGGACCGGCGGCGACCGGAGCCGGGGATCCTGCCGGAGGCGCGGCGGACGCAGCCGGATGCGGCGGCGACACGGGAGCGACCGGGGGCGGCAACGGCGTCTGCCCAGATCCGGGCATCACCGTCGCCACCTGGGGCGAGGACGCGGCCGGGCCGCCGGCATAGGGCAGCAGCGCCGGCGGCACCGGGGGCACCGCGTGGACCTGCCGATGCTCGTGTCCGGTGAACTCGTACCAGCCGACATAGGCACCTGCCACGACCAGCACGCCCAGCAGCACGATCGCGCCTGCCGGCACGCCGCGTTCCGGCACCGGTGCCGGGAACGACAGCTCGGGCTTGCGGTTCACGTCCTTGGTCTCGCCGCGGAAGCGACGCGACATGTCCTCCGGATCCAGGCCGAGCGCACCGGCATAGGCGCGCAGGAACCCCAGCGCGTAGGCGCTGCCGGGCAGCTTGCCCACCTGCCCGCTTTCGAGCGCCTCCAGGTAGGACAGCCTGATGCGCAGCCAGGCCGCGACGTCGGGCAGCGACCAGCCGAGCTGTTCGCGCTGCGCGCGCAACGCCTGTCCGACCGGCAGCCTGCTGGTGTCGGTCTCGACCGCGCGGACCGGGCCCGCCTGCTCGCTCGTGCTCATGAGGTTCCGATCAGCGAGACAGGAGAAACCGGACCCATCGTCCCCAACGGTTGGCGCATGGGCACGTCAGCCGAACGGCGCATCGCGCAGCAACAAGGCCTGCACCGCCTGGTCGACCAGCTCGGCCAGGATCTCCCGCACCGGCTGGATCCCGGTCACCATGCCGACGGACTGCCCGGCCATCACCGAGCCGCCCTCGATGTCGCCGTCGACCACCGCGCGGCGCAGCGAGCCGGCCCAGAAGTGCTCGATGTCCAGTTGCGCCGCCTCCCGGGTCAGCTCGCCTGACTGGAACCGGCGCAGGGTTTCAGCCTGGTGCACCAGGAAGCGCCTGGTGCCGTCGTTGACCAGCCCGCGCACCGGAATCACCGGGAACCGCTCGTCCAGCTGCACCGACGGCAGCGCATCGCGCGCGGCGGCGCGCACGAAGGCCTGCTTGAAGCGGTCGTGCGCCACGCTCTCGCTCGACGCGGCGAAGCGTGTGCCGAGCTGGGCGCCGGCAGCGCCCATCTCCAGCAGGCCCAGGATCGCCTCGCCCCGCCCCAGGCCGCCGGCGACGAAGATCGGCACCTCCCGGATGTGCGGCAGCACCTCCTGCGCCAGCACCGTCAGGGATACCGGGCCGATGTGCCCGCCCGCCTCCGAGCCCTCGATCACCAGCGCGTCCGCCCCCAGCTTCACCAGCCGGCGGCCCATCACCAGCGCCGGCGCGAAGCCGATCACCCTGGTGCCGCCATCCTTGAGCGCGCGCATCGCTCCCGCCGACGGCACCCCGCCGGCCAGCACCACGTGCCCGACGCGGGCGGCGAGGCAGATCCGGATCAGGTCGTCGAGCTGCGGGTGCATGGTGATCAGGTTGACGCCGAACGGCTTGGTGGTCAGCGCCTGCGTGCCCGCGATCTCGCGCTCCAGCAGCTCCGGGCCCATCGCCCCGCAGGCGATCACCCCGAATCCACCGCTGTTCGAGATCGCCGACACCAGGCGGCGCTCGCTGACCCAGCTCATCGCCCCGCCCAGGATGGCAAGCTCGCTGCCGAGGAAGGCGGTACCCTTCGCCCACAGTCGGTCCAGCCGCTGCCGCGCCGCCAGCCAGGCCGGCCCGGTCTCCGGCACGATCGTGCCCTGCCCGTCCATCATGAGGTCAGCCGACATCGAGGCCATACGCGCTGTGCAGGGCCCGGACCGCGAGCTCGGTGTAGTCGGACGCGATCAGCACGCTCACCTTGATCTCGCTGGTGGAGATCACCTGGATGTTGATCGAGCGCGCCGACAGGGTGCGGAACATGGTGCTGGCGACGCCGGCATGGCTGCGCATGCCCACCCCCACCACGCTGATCTTCGCCACGTCCGGATCGGTCAGCATCTCGCCGTACTGGATGTCGCCATGCGCCGCCTCGAGCACGGCGACCGTGCGCGGCAGGTCGGCCTTGCCGACGGTGAAGGTCATGTCGGTGGAGCCGTCGGCGCCGGTGCTCTGCACGATCATGTCGACGTTCACGTGCGCCTCCGCCAGCGGCCCGAACACGGCCGCGGCCACGCCGGGCCGGTCGGGGACCTTGCGCACCGTGACCTTAGCGTCGTCCCGGGAGTAGGCGATGCCGGCGACAATTTCCTTCTCCACGATCTCGTCCTCATCCACCACCATGGTCCCGGGCAGCAGGCTGTCGGTCGCATCCTCGAACGGCGCCGGGCCGTCCACGAAGCTGGACAGCACCTGCACCCGCACCCGCTCCTTCATCGCCAGCTCGACCGAGCGCGTCTGCAGCACCTTGGCCCCCACCGATGCCAGCTCCAGCATCTCCTCGTAGGCGATCTTGGGGAGCCGGCGCGCCCGCGGCACGATCCGCGGATCGGTGGTGTATACACCATCCACGTCCGTATAGATGTCGCAGCGATCAGCTTTCAACGCCGCCGCCAGCGCCACCGCCGAGGTGTCGGAGCCGCCGCGCCCCAGCGTCGTCACCCGGTTGTCCGGGCCGATCCCCTGGAAGCCCGCGACCACCGGCACCTGGCCCGACCGCATCCGGGCGAGCAGCGTTCCACCCTCGATCGCCTCGATCCGGGCCTTGCCGTGCGCGCCGTCCGTCCTGAGCGCCACCTGCCAGCCGGACCAGGACCGCGCGTCCACTCCCGCGGTCTGCAACGCGATCGCCAGCAGGCCGCTCGTCACCTGTTCCCCGGTGGCCACCACCGCGTCGTACTCGCGCGCATCGTGCAGCGGCGACAGCGACTGGCAGTAGCCGACCAGCTGGTTGGTCACCCCGGACATCGCCGACACCACCACCGCCACCTCGTCGCCCGCCTCCACCTGTCGCTTGATCCGGTCCGCCACGGCGCGGATCCGATCCAGATCGGCCATCGAGGTGCCGCCGAACTTCATCACGATGCGCGCCATGACCCGATCGACCTCCCTCCAAAGCGTGCGATGCCGGCTCGGGGCGCGCGAGAAAGACGGCACGATGATGCCGCGTTGCAGCGAGGCGGCAGCGGGGTCACATAGCTTTCCCGTCGAAAGGCAGCAACATGCCACCGCAGTCACCGACCCGCCTACCTCCCGACCCGCCGGGATCGGCGTCGCCCGACGAGATCGCCCGCTTCGGCCGCCTGGCGGAACGCTGGTGGGATCCGGGCGGCCCGATGCGGCCGCTGCACCAGATGAACCCGCTGCGGATCCGCTGGGTGCAGCGCCACCTCCGTCCGCTCCAGGCCCGCAACCCGTCCCGGGCGCTGCGCCTGCTCGACCTCGGCTGCGGCGCCGGGCTCGCCAGCGAGGCCCTGGCGGAGCTCGGCCACGACGTGCTCGGCGTCGACGCCTCGGCGCCGGCGATCCAGGCCGCGCGAGCCCATGCCGCCACGCCAACAGGCCACCGTTCCCTCGCCTACCGGACCGGCACCGCGGAAGCCCTGCTGGCCGAGGGGATGCGCTTCGACGCCATCACCGCCCTGGAGGTGATCGAGCACGTCGCCGACCCGCGCGCGTTCCTGCTGCTGCTGTCGCGTCTGTTGCAGCCGGGCGGGCTCCTGGTCCTGTCCACCCTGAACCGCACCTGGCGCTCGCTGGCAACCGCCAAGATCGGCGCCGAATACGTGCTCCGGCTGCTGCCGGCCGGCACCCACGACTGGCGCCGCTTCGTCACCCCGGCGGAGCTCGCCGGACACGCCGCGGGCGCCGGGCTGCGGGTCGTCGACATCTCCGGCATGGTGCCGACCCTCCCCGGCCAGCCGGAGCGCTGGCGGGAGTCGCGGGACCTCGGCGTGAACTACATCGCCGCCCTGTCGGCCGCCTGAACACCGGTCAGGGCGGCAGCCTGCAGGCCGGCCCGATGGCGCCGTCGTAGCGGTGCCAGCTCTGCGTCTCCCCCAGGATCGGCAGCAACAGGTAGCCGCGCAGCTTCAGCACGTCCGGAGCCGGCGACCAGATGGTCGCCTGGTAGGAGCGGCCGCTGTCGGGATCGAGGATCGAGCCGTGCCAGCGGCCGGCCTCGTCGCCAGGACGGAAGCCGCTCAACAGCATCAACCCGCATTGCGGCCGGTGATACGTGTCGAGCGGCATCGGCCCGTCGTAGCGCATGCCGACCAGCCAGCCGCATAATCCGGTGCCGCAGCGGTCGACCCGGAACACGCCGTCCCGTCCGGGGGTCATCCAACGCCCGAGCACGTCCGGGGCCGGGTCGGCCAGCGCGCCGGACGAAGCCGCCAGGAGTGCAACCAGGACCGCAAGCCGGTGCATGCTCAGCTTTCCGCGGGCTTTAGCCAGGGGATGCGCGTCACCTCGATGCCCTCGTCCGCCAGCGCCTCGCGATCCTCGTCGCTGGCGTTGCCGTAGATGCCGCGCTCTTCCGCCTCGCCCCGGCTCATCCGGATCGCCTCGTCGGCGAAGCGGTCTCCCATGTCCTCGCAGGTCCGCTCCACCTCCGCCCGGACACGCTGCAACGCCGCCCGGATCCCGTCGGGCAGCGGCGCGGTGGGCGTCATCGGCGCTGCCACCGGTGTTCCGGCCGGGCGCGTCCGCACCACGGGGGCCATCAGCCCGCGGGCCACCTCGGGCGTGCCGCAGCGCGGACAGCTCAACAAGCCCTGCTCGGCCTGCACCTCGAAGGTCGCGCTGTCCTTAAACCAGCCCTCGAACTCGTGGCCGCCCGCACAGCGCAGCTGGTAGTGGATCATCGGCCGCCCTGGACCACGCGGCGGTCGCCCGCGCTCAGGCCGCCCGCAGCAGCGTGTCGAGCTCGCCGGAGCGATCCAGCGCCAAGAGGTCGTCGCAGCCGCCGACATGGCGCGCGCCGATGAAGATCTGCGGGACGCTGGTGCGGCCACCGGACCGCTCGCGCGCCTCGACCCGCTCCGGCGTGCCATGCGGCGCGTCGATCTGCCGGAACGTGACGCCCTTGCCGGACAGCAGCGCCAGGGCGCGCGTGCAGTAGGGACAGCCCGGTTGGGTGTAGATCTCGATCGCGGCCATACGCTCCATCCAGCGGAAACGCCCGACGGTCCGGGCTTCCGGATAAATCGTGCACTGGAGCCGAGCCGACAAGAGCCGGGCCGATCGGCTCATTCCGCCTCCTCCCGCCGGTCCTCTCCGGTCTCGTCCCGCGCGGTGCGTGCCGCTGCCAGCACGTCGACCGAGGCCACGCCTGCGCCGAGCAGGGCTTCCGCGCAGGCCCCCAGCGTCGCGCCCGTGGTCAGCACGTCGTCGACCAGCACCACGCGCAGGCCACGCAGCGCCGCCGCCCGCTGCGGCCGGACCCTGAT
>CAXUEL010000238.1:0-353 GCA_964249915.1 uncultured Acetobacteraceae bacterium
GCCCGGCGCCGCCGGGGCACGCGGCGGCGGCGCCGGGCTGGTCCGCCTCGCCGCAGAGCACGGCGCCGACATCTACCGCGTCGGGGCGCCCGGGCTGATCGTCGACGACGCGCCGCTGGACACGCTGCTTGGGGACGGACGCCGACGCGTCTGGGTGTGCGGCCCGGGACTGGGGCCGGACGAGGTGCGGGCGGCGCTGCCGGCGCTGCTCCAAGCAGGACGGATGGTGGTGGCCGATGCCGGCGCGCTCACCGAGGCGTCCGGCGAACCGGAGCGGCTGCGCGGGGTGAGCGTGGCGACGCCGCATGCTGGCGAGTTCGCGCGCGTGTTCGGCGATCCCGGTCCCGACCGGG
>CAXUEL010000238.1:363-5345 GCA_964249915.1 uncultured Acetobacteraceae bacterium
ACGATGGACGGCGCCGCGCGCCGGGCCGCGTCCCTGATCGACGCCGTGCTGGTGCTGAAGGGGTCCGACACGATCGTCGCCGCCCCGGACGGCCGGGTCTCGATCAATGCAAACGCTCCGCCCTCCCTCGGCACCGCCGGCTCGGGGGACGTGCTGTCCGGCGTGGTCGGCGCCTGCCTCGCCGCCGGCATGGCGCCGTTCGAGGCCGCCTCCGCCGCGGTCTGGCTGCACGGCGAGGCCGGGCGCCTGGCGGGCGAAGGGCTGATCGCCGAGGACCTGCCGCTGCACCTGCCGGAGGCCGCAACGCTGGCCCGGCGCCGGGCTGCGGACTTGCCGGATGCAGGCGCGTGAGCTAAAGGCGCGCGGTCGCGGAAGCGGGTCCGGGTCGACGGTTCATCGAGGCGCGCGGGCGTGGTGGAATTGGCAGACACGCCAGATTTAGGTTCTGGTGGCGCAAGTCGTGGGGGTTCAAGTCCCTCCGCCCGCACCAGGCCGTCCCCTTCCTGCCCATCCCACCATCCCCGGCCCGCCCCGTGGCGCGCGGGGCACGCGTCGTTCTGTTCACGAGAGGATCGCCTGGCTCATGCAGGTCACTGAAACGCTCAACCAGGGCTTGAAGCGCGGCTTCACCGTGGTGGTGCCGGCCAACGAGCTGGAAACCAAGCGCACCGCCCGGCTGACCGAGCTGGGGCGGGGGATGAACCTGAAGGGGTTCCGGCCCGGTAAGGTGCCGATGGCGATCGTGAAGCAGCGCTACGGCACCGCCGTCACCGGCGAGGTGCTGGAGCAGACGGTCAACGACGCCACCCGCGACCTGATGACCGAGCGCGGCCTGCGCCAGGCGACGCAGCCCAGGGTCGAGCTGGTCCGTGGCGCGGAGCCGGGCGGTGCCGGCGACCTGGAGTTCACCCTGGAGCTGGAGCTGCTGCCCGAGATCGTGCAGCCCGACCTGTCGCAGCTCTCGCTCACGCGCCTCAAGGCGGAGCCCGATCCGGACACCGTGGACAAGGCGCTGGCCGACATCGCCCGCCGCCAGCGCTCGTTCGAGACCATCGACGAGGTGCGCGGCGCGGCGCAGGGCGAGGTGCTGAGCGTCGACTTCGTCGGCAGCATCGACGGCGTCCCGTTCGACGGCGGCACCGCCAGCGACGTCAACGTCGAGCTGGGCGGCCAGGGCTTCATCCCGGGCTTCGCCGAGCAGCTCGAGGGCCTGGTTCCCGGCGAGGAGCGCACCATCGCCGTGACGTTCCCGGCCGACTACCAGGCGGCCGAGCTGGCCGGCAAGGCCGCCAGCTTCGCCGTCACCGCCAAGGCGCTGAAGCGCCCGGTGGAGCCGGCGATCGACGACGACCTGGCCAAGCAGATCGGCTTCGAGGGCCTGGAACAGGTGCGCGAGGCGCTGGCCGGCCAGGTGCGGCAGGAATACGACCAGCTGTCGCGCATGCGGATCAAGCGCGAGCTGCTGGACCAGCTCGCCGGCCAGACCGCGTTCGACGCTCCGCAGGGCATGGTGGAGGCCGAGTTCGCGTCGATCTGGTCGCGTGTCGAGCAGGACCTCAAGGCTGGCAAGCTGGACGACGAGGACAAGGACAAGGACGAGGACACGCTGCGCGCCGACTACCGCCGGATCGCCGAGCGCCGGGTGAAGCTCGGCCTGCTGCTGGCCGAGATCGGCCGCGCCAACGGGGTGACGGTGAGCAGCGAGGAGATGGTGCGCGCCATGCGGGCCGAGGCCGGCCGCTATCCGGGCCAGGAGGCGGAGGTGATCGAGTTCTTCCGCAAGAACCCGCAGGCGGCGGAAACCCTGCGCGGCCCGATCTTCGAGAACAAGGTGGTCGATTACGTGCTGGAGCTGGCCCGGGTCGAGGACAAGGTGGTCACGCCGGAAGAGCTGGCCGAGATGCCGTCCGCAGACATCTGATCCGGCGGGCTGGCATAGCGCCGGATAATCTCTATCTTGTGCTGGAGCAGAGGATGGCCGGACGCCGGCCGGCCATCAAACGACGCCGGCGGCCGGGGCTGATGCACCGGTCGCCGCCGTCCCAGGTCAGGAACGAGACAGATGTGGGATCGTGATCCCGTCGAGATCTACAACAACGCCCTGGTGCCGATGGTGGTCGAGCAGACCTCCCGCGGCGAGCGGGCGTTCGACATCTTCTCCCGGCTGCTGCAGGACCGGATCATCTTCCTGACCGGCCCGGTGTACGACCAGGTCAGCGCCCTGATCTGCGCCCAGCTGCTGCACCTGGAAAGCGTCAACCCGTCGAAGGAGATTTCCTTCTACATCAACAGCCCGGGCGGCGTGGTCTCGGCCGGGCTCGCGATCTACGACACCATGCAGTACATCCGCTCCCCGGTGAACACGGTGTGCATCGGCCAGGCCGCTTCCATGGGCTCGCTGCTGCTGGCCGCCGGCACCAAGGGCAAGCGCGTGGCGCTGCCGAACGCTCGCGTCATGGTGCACCAGCCGTCCGGTGGCGCCCAGGGACAGGCCAGCGACATCGAGATCCAGGCCAAGGAGATCCTCTACCTCCGCACCCGCCTGAACGAGATCTACGAGCGCCACACCGGCCAGACCCTGGAGGACATCGAGCGCAAGCTGGAGCGCGACAGCTACATGTCGGCCGACGAGGCGCGCGAGTTCGGCATCCTCGACGAGGTGCTGCAGAACCGTCCGACGCCGGTGAACGAGGAGCCGGGCCGCGCCTGAGCCAGGCCGGGATCGGCCGGCGCGACTGCCGCCCGGTCCCTGACGCCGGCGCCCGGCCCGGACGACTGGATCACCCGGCCGGTTTTTCGCCATCCGCCACAGCCGCAGGTTGCGAAAACGCCGGATCCGTCGGAAGCTCGCCCTTGATGAAGTTTCCGGGGCCGGTCTAATGTTTCCAGCTTGACCCGAGCGGCATGGGCAGGGCCCGGCCGCGGGGGGTAGGAGTGGCCATGGTCAACAAGACGAGCGACTCGAAGAACACCTTGTACTGCTCGTTCTGCGGCAAGTCCCAGCACGAGGTGCGCAAGCTCATCGCGGGTCCGACCGTGTTCATCTGCGACGAGTGCGTCGAGCTCTGCATGGACATCATCCGCGAGGAGCACAAGACGCACCTGGTCAAGTCGCGCGACGGGGTGCCGACGCCCAAGGAGATCTGCAAGGTCCTGGACGACTACGTGATCGGCCAGTTCCACGCCAAGAAGGTGCTCTCGGTCGCGGTGCACAACCATTACAAGCGCCTGGCGCACGGCGCCAAGAACAACGACGTCGAGATCGCCAAGTCCAACATCATGCTGGTCGGGCCCACCGGCTCGGGCAAGACCCTGCTGGCCCAGACGCTCGCGCGCATCCTCGACGTGCCGTTCACCATGGCCGACGCCACCACCCTGACCGAGGCCGGCTACGTCGGCGAGGACGTCGAGAACATCATCCTCAAGCTGCTCCAGGCCTCCGACTACAACGTCGAGCGGGCGCAGCGCGGCATCGTCTACATCGACGAGATCGACAAGATCAGCCGCAAGTCCGACAACCCGTCGATCACCCGCGACGTGTCGGGCGAGGGCGTGCAGCAGGCGCTGCTGAAGATCATGGAGGGCACGGTCGCCTCCGTGCCGCCGCAGGGCGGGCGCAAGCACCCGCAGCAGGAGTTCCTGCAGGTCGACACCACCAACATGCTGTTCATCTGCGGCGGCGCCTTCGCCGGGCTGGAGAAGATCATCGGCGCCCGCGGCAAGGGCGCCGGCGTCGGCTTCGGCGCCCACGTGCAGGCCCCGGACGAGCGGCGCACCGGCCAGATCCTGCGCGAGGTCGAGCCCGAGGACCTGCTGAAGTTCGGGCTGATCCCCGAGTTCATCGGCCGGCTGCCGGTTGTGGCGACGCTGGAGGACCTGGACGAGGCGGCGCTGATCGAGATCCTGACCAAGCCGAAGAACGCGCTGGTCAAGCAGTACCAGCGGCTGTTCCAGATGGAAGGGGTGAAGCTGTCCTTCACCGAGGAGGCGCTGAAGCACATTGCGCTGCGCGCGATCGCCCGCAAGACCGGCGCCCGCGGGCTGCGCTCGATCATGGAGGCGATCCTGCTCGGCACCATGTTCGACCTGCCCGGCTTGGAGAACGTCGACGAGGTGATGATCAACCGCGACGTCGCCGAGAACAAGGCGAACCCGGTGTTCGTCTACGGCCAGGAGCGGACGGCGGAACAGTCCGCCTGAGACACCGCCGCCGCGCCTCCTTGCGGCGCCCTCCTGCCGTTCCGACATGGCCTGATGACGAGGCCATGACACGGCGTCATGCACGTACGGCCGGTCGGCGTGCCTCACCTGGGCGCCGGACCGAAGATCGTCCTTCAGGAGATCAAGATGGTGGATGAAACCGACAGGAAGCCCGAGGGCTCTCCGGAGCACGCCCCCGAGCGTGCCGGCGGCGACATGGCGCCCGAGCCGCCAACCGTTGCCGCGAACGACACCGGCGAGCAGCCGGCCAGGCCGCCTCGCGCCGCCGCGTCGCGCAGGGCTGCAGCCGACGACAAGGCCCAGCCGGCGGCCGAGGACACGCTGGCGGTGCTGCCTCTGCGCGACATCGTGGTGTTCCCGCACATGATCGTGCCGCTGTTCGTCGGCCGCGAGAAGTCGGTGCGGGCGCTGGAAGCGGTGACCAAGGACGACAAGCAGATCCTGCTGGTGGCGCAGAAGAACGCGTCGCAGGACGACCCGACGGCCGACGACATCTACCGCTGCGGCACCGTGTCCACCATCTTGCAGCTGCTCAAGCTGCCGGACGGCACCGTGAAGGTGCTGGTGGAAGGCGGCCGGCGTGCTCGGATCCGCGAGTTCCGCGAGACCGAGAGCCACTTCGAGGCGGTGGTCGACGAGATGCCCGAGGCGGCGCCGGAGGGCGGCGAGGTCGAGGCGCTGGGCCGCACCGTGGTCGGCCAGTTCGAGCAGTACATCAAGCTGAACAAGAAGATCGCGCCCGAGGTGCTGGTCTCGCTCAA
>CAXUEL010000239.1:0-5340 GCA_964249915.1 uncultured Acetobacteraceae bacterium
CGGCCAGGGCGCCCAGCGCCGGCCCGATCGCGGCGACCGCGGCGAGCTGGCCCTCCCACAGCCCCTCCACCTGGTCGCGCGCCGACCAGTCGTCCAGGAGCAGGTGCCGGGCGCTGACCGCCTCAGTGGCAGGCGGCCGGTCAGCCAGGGCCTGCGGCCTGCCGGGCCAGCGGCGGTACGAAGGACGGCGCCGTGTCCCACGGGAACAGGATCCAGGTGTGCTGCGGCACCTCGACCACGTAGCGGTCGGTGAACGGCCGCCCCGCCGGCTTGGCGTACAGGCAGGCGAACCGTGCGCGGGGCAGCAGGCGGCGCACCACCCGGGCGGTCACGCCGGAATCGACCAGGTCGTCGATGATCAGGAAGCCGTCGCCGTCGCCGGCGGCGCTCGGCGGCTTGAGCACCCTGGGCTCGCCCTGCTGCCGCTCCCCGTCCAGCGCCGGCTGCCCTTCCGGCGCCTGGTCGTAGGACGCGACCGACACGCTTTCCACCAGCCGGCAGTCGAGCTCGCGGCCGATGATCGCCGCCGGGATCAGCCCGCCGCGGGTGATGGCGACAATGCCGGCGAACGGCCCGTCGGCGATCAGCTGTTCGGCCAGCGTGCGCGCGTCGCGATGCAGCTGGTCCCAGGTCACGGTGGCATAGCCGGCCGCCGCCATCAGAACAGCCTGCCGCCGTCCGGCACCTTGTGGTCGGGCCGCATCAGCACGACCTCGCCGTTGGCGTCCGGCAGGCCAAGGACCAGCACCTCGCTCAGGAACGGCCCGACCTGGCGCGGCGCGAAGTTCACCACCGCGCAGACCTGCCGGCCGATCAGCTGGTCCGGCTTGTAGTGCCGGGTGACCTGCGCCGAGGAGCGCCTGGTGCCGAGCGGCGCCCCGAAATCGATCCACAGCTTGATCGCCGGGCGCCTTGCCTCGGGAAACGGCTGCGCGTCGGTGACGGTGCCGACCCGTATGTCGAGCTGGTCGAAGACGTCGGTGCCGACGGGATCGGAAAGTTCGGGCATGCGACCGTTCTTGCCGCCAACCGGGCCGGTTGCCAAGCGCTATCGAGCGCGGAACCGGGGTCGTCGCCGGCGGCCTGGCTCCCGGAGTAGGGATCGAACCTACGACCGAGCGATTAACAGTCGCTTGCTCTACCGCTGAGCTATCCGGGACCGGCGGCGCACCCTATAGCGGAGCCTGCGCCGGCGCGTAAAGCCTTCGGCAGGCGGGTTTCGCCGCGGGGCCGCCGTTGCCGCAGGACCGGGCCGGAAGAAGGGGGCCGCCAGCATGGAACAGCCCGCGCGTCCGGGTCTCGGCCGCCGCCCGCTCCTGGGCGCCGGCGCCGGCATCGGGCTGGCGGTCGCGAGCGCCCTGGTGCTGCGCAACCAGCTCCGCCATCCGTATCGCGACAAGACCTCCCATCCAGACGGCCGCTACCGCCGCCTGGTGCTGAGCTGCCCGCACCCGGAGCACGACCCGGTGCTGATGGTGGCGGTGCACCAGGGCATGTTCGCCCGCTACAACCTCGACGTGACGGTCGACGGCGGCTTCGCGTCCGGACAGGAAGCGGTGGCGCAGCTGCATCCGGGCGCTGCCGACGTGGCAGTGGCGCCGGCGCTGTCCTGGCTGCCGCGCCTGCTGGGCGGCCTGGACGCGCGACTGGTCTGCGGCCTGCAGAGCGGCAGCGCCCGGCTGCTGGTGGACCGCCGCTCGCCGGTCAGGCGGATCGAGGACCTGTACCGCCACGCGATCGGCATCGCCGACTCCGGCGCCGACCGCCTGTTCTTCTCCATCATGATGCGCCGCAAGGGCATGGACCCGAACCACGACGTGTCCTGGGTGCAGCTGCCGCCGGAACAGTTCGGGCAGGCCCTGGCGGAGCGGCGCGTGCAGGCGGTGGCGGGCCACGATCCGGTGATCTGGAGCCTGCGCGAGCAGCTGCACCTCCGCGAGCTGGCGAGCAGCATGACCGGCAGCTACGGCACCCGCGTCAGCCGCGTGCTCGGCATCGGCGGCGGCCTGCTGCGCGCCGACCCGGCGGCGGCGGTGTCGCTGGTGCTGGCGGTGCAGGACGCCGCGGAGGCGGTGCAGCGCCATCTCGGCGAGACCGCCAGCATCCTGGCCGACCAGCTGCCGGACATGGACCAGCCGATCCTGGAGCGGATGCTGCGCGCCGAGGGCCATGCGGTGCACCCGGTCGGCCGCGAGCTGCGCGAGCAGGTGGCGCAGTACATCGACGAGATGAAGCTGATCGGCCTGGCGCCCGACGCGGCCGACTCCGGCGCGCTGGCCGGACGCTTCTGTCCCACCGTCATCCACGGCTGATCGCCGCCCGGGTCCGGCCCGGCACCACGTATGCGGCAGACGCGCCACAGCTTCACGCGGAAGTTGCACCGCTCGTCCGAAACCCTGCGATATGGAGGCTATTCTCTGTATTCTGAGCGGCATTAGAAATAGCACAATCATGGACGTGATTTCACCATCCTCTCCCGATCCGTTCGCCTTGCCCGACCGGACCGCCGCGTCGGCGTATCGGCGGCTGCACGCGCTCGAGCAGGACGGCGCCGATGGCTGCCACATCCTGCGCGTCGCGATGCTGTCGGCGATGCCGGGGCGGATCGCCGCGGTGTCCTCCTTCGGGGCGGAGTCGGCGGTGTTGTTGTCGATCGTCGCCGTTATCGACCCGTCGGTCCCGGTGGTGTTCCTGGACACCGCCAAGCACTTCCCGGAAACGCTCGACTACCGCGACGAGCTGGCGCGACGGCTCGGGCTGTCCGACGTGCGCGACGTCGTGCCGCCGGCCCTGGCGTTGGCCGACCGCGACCCGTCCGGCGAGCTGTGGCAGTTCGATCCCGACGCGTGCTGCGCCTTGCGCAAGGTGGAGCCGCTGGAGCAGGCGCTGCGCGGGTACGACGGCTGGATCAGCGGACGCAAGCGGCACCAGGCCGCCACCCGCGTCGCCATGCCGTTCGTCGAGTTCGACGGCACCCGGATCAAGCTCAACCCGCTCGCCGACTGGACCGCCGAGCGGATCCGCGACGAGATGGCGCGCCGCAACCTGCCCCGGCACCCGCTGGCCGGTCGCGGCTTCCGCTCGATCGGCTGCTCGACCTGTACCCGCGCGGTCGGCGCGCAGGAGAACGACCGCTCCGGGCGCTGGTCGGGCCTGGCCAAGGTGGAGTGCGGCATACACCGCGTGCCGGCCGAGGCGTGACCCTGCGCGTTGCCCGCGGCCTGCTCCCCTGGTAACCAGGGACCGGCGCGAGAGTGACGGAACGGTAGACGTAGTCGACTCAAAATCGACCGCCGCAAGGCATGGGGGTTCGAATCCCCCCTCTCGTACCAGCCCCTCCGGCGGACCGTCCTGCATGCCCACCGATCGCCCGAGCCGGCGGCCCGCCAATCCCCGCTTCTCTTCCGGCCCCTGCGCCAAGCGTCCCGGCTGGGACCTCGACGCGTTGTCCGGGGCGCTGCTGGGACGCAGCCACCGCGCGCCCGACGCCCGCGCCAGGCTGGCCGAGGTGATCGAGCGCAGCCGCGCCCTGCTCGGCATGCCGGCGGACTGGCGGCTCGGCATCGTGCCCGGCTCCGACACCGGCGCCGTGGAGCTGGCGATGTGGTCGCTGCTCGGGTCCCGCGGCGTCGACGTGCTGTCCTTCGACACCTTCACCGCCACCTGGGCCAACGACGTGGTGGCCCAGCTCCGCCTCGACGACGCCCGGGTGCTGCAGGCCGAGTACGGCAGGCTGCCCGACCTCGACGCGGTGGACTGGTCGCGCGACGTGGTGTTCGCCTGGAACGGCACCACCTCCGGCGTCTGCCTGCCCGGTCCCGAGGTGATCCCGCCGCGGCATGACGGCCTGGCGATCTGCGACGCCACCTCCGCCGCCTTCGCCATGCCGCTGCCCTGGGACCGGCTCGACGTGGTGACTTGGTCCTGGCAGAAGGTGCTGGGCGGCGAGGCGGCGCACGGCATGCTGGCGCTGTCGCCGCGCGCGGTCGAGCGGCTGGAGGCCGTCCCCCCGCCGCGCCCGCTGCCCAAGCTGTTCCGCTTGACCGCGAATGGCCGGCTGATCGAGGGCATTTTCCGCGGCGACACCATCAACACCCCCTCGATGCTGTGCGTCGAGGACGCGCTGGACGGCCTGCGCTGGGCCGAGCGCATCGGCGGGCTGCCCGCCCTGGTCGCCCGCACGGGCGCCAACCTTGAGGCCGTGGCCAGCTGGGAACGGCAGTCCGATTGGGCGTCGTTTCTTGCCGCCGACCCGCGCACCCGCTCCAGCACCTCGATCTGCCTGCGCCTCGACGGAGCCTGGTTCGACACCCTCGCGATCGGGCAGCAGGCGACGGCCGCCGGACGGCTGGCCAAGCTGCTGCACGACGAGGGCGTCGCCCTCGACGCCGGCAGCTACCGCGATGCTCCCCCCGGGCTGCGCCTCTGGGGCGGCGCCACCGTCGAGACCGCCGATCTCGAGGCGGCGCTTCCCTGGTTGGACTGGGCCTGGATGGAGACGATGCGGCTGAGCGTGGTTTGAGGCGGGTCCTGCAAGCGTAGGAAGACCGGACTCTGCCCGGACCCGGCATGGGCCGACGGCCCCTACACCCCGACCCGTTCAGCTCCGCTTCAAGCCGGCCGGCACGGGTGGTATGACCCCGCCATGAACGACGATGCCTCCGCCCCCAGCCCGGCCCTGCTGCCGGCCGGCCTGCGCGACCTGCTGCCGCCCGATGCGGAAGCCGAGGCGCTGGGCGTCGAGGCGCTGATGGGAGTGTTCTCGGCCCACGGCTACGAGCGGGTGAAGCCGCCGCTGCTGGAGTTCGAGGACAGCCTGCTGTCCGGCTCCGGCGCCGCCGTCGCCGAGCAGACCTTCCGGCTGATGGACCCCGACACCCACCGCATGATGGGTCTGCGCCCGGACATGACGCCGCAGGTGGCGCGGATCGCCGCGACCCGGCTGGTGAACGCCCCGCGTCCGCTCCGCCTGTCCTATGCCGGCGCGTGCGTGCAGCTACACGGCGGCGCGCTCAGCAACGATCGCCAGGTCAGCCAGGCCGGGATCGAGCTGATCGGCCCGGACAGCCCGGAGGCCGACGCCGAGATCGTGGCGATCGCCGCGGAAGCGCTGGCCGTCCTCGGCCTCCGGCGCGTCAGCTTCGACCTCACCATGCCGCCGCTGGCGCCCGCCCTGATCGCCGAGGCCGGCGTGCCGGACGCCGACCGGCCCCACCTGCTGCGTGCCCTGGACCGCAAGGACGCCGCCGCGGTGGCGCGTTACGGCGGCCTGGCTGCCCGCGTGCTGACCGACCTGCTGTTGTGCGCAGGCCCGGTGCTGCCGGCGCTGGGAGCGCTGCG
>CAXUEL010000240.1:0-5287 GCA_964249915.1 uncultured Acetobacteraceae bacterium
ACACCGCGCCGCCGGCGGCGAAGGTGAGGCCGGCGCTGTCGCCCAGCACGCGCAGGCCGCCGCTCAGCAGGCTGAACCCGGCCGACACCGCGCTGCCGGTGACCAGCGCGCGCAGCCCGCTTTCCGCGCCGGCGCCACCGCCGGCCTCGCTTGATCCGGCGCGCAGCACCTCGGCCGCCGCGGTGCCCTCCGGGTAGGGCAGGGTGCTGCCGGTCACCAGCGCGCGGCGCAGCGGGATGGTGAACAGCACGCCCAGCATGCCGCCGGCGCCGCAGATCGCCAGCACCGGCCAGAACGGGAAGCCGTGCCAGTAGCCGAGCATCACCAGGCCGGGCAGCACGAAGATGACGGAGGCGATGGCGCCGGCCGCGGAGGCCTGCGTCTGCACCATGTTGTTCTCCAGGATGCCGCCGCCGAAGCCGCGCAGCGCCGCCATGGAGATCACCGCAGCCGGAATCGAGGACGCGAAGGTCAGGCCGATCCTGAGGCCGAGATAAATGTTCGACGCGGTGAAGACGACGGTGAGCAGGGCGCCGAGCACGAGGCCGCGCACGGTGAGTTCACGAGGCGGCATCGGGCGGCTCCGGGGTTGTGCCGAGGTCGGGACCCCGAGTGTTGCATTATCGCCCGGGTGGCAAGTCCCTCGGCGTGGGCGCGCCGGCGGCGGGAAAACCAGGGGCTCGCCTGGGAGGAGCGGCGGCGATCCTGCGCCGCAACCGGTCGCCGGCGGGGCCGGGGAGATCCGTCCCGGACCGTTCCGGGACAAGATCGTCCGCGGCCGACGACGGCGTCGCGTGGCGGGTCGTGCCGGCGATCGCGGGCCACGGTTGTCGTCGGGCGAGGAGCCAGGGCCGCGGTTGTCCGCCGTTGCCCGGTGCGGTCGACCGGCGACGCGTCCCGGACGCTGCCGAGGGCGGCCGTGACCGGCGCGCCGCCGGGACATCGGCTGGGCCACCCGGAGGATGGCGACCAGCCCCGCCCCGGAGACGGCTCGTGCGCCGGCGCGCGGCCCATGCGCGCAGGATCGTTCCTCATCACGAGACTGCGCTTGGACGTTTCCGCGCCAAGGGGATCATCCTCCCGCAGCACGGGACGCAGAGCCCGAAGCACTGGCGCAGGGGAGTGGGCAGGATGACGATCGAGGCGATCCTGAACGGCAAGGGCCGCACCGTGGTGAGCGTCCCGCCGAGCGCCAGCATGAGCGAGGTGGTCGCGACCCTGCGACAACACGGGATCGGCGCGGTGCTGGTGCTCGATCCCGCCGCCAGCCGGTTCGACATACGCGACCGGCACATCCTGGGCATCGTCAGCGAGCGCGACATCATCCGCGCCCTGGCCGAGGCGCACGGCGCCGGCGACGTGCTCGACATGACCGCGTCGCAGGTCATGACCGAGGTGCGCAGCACGATCGGCCTGTCCGCCGACCTGGCCGACGCGGCGCTGATGATGACCGAGCGCCGGGTGCGGCACCTGCCGGTGCTGGAGCACGAGGTGCTGGTGGGCATGGTGAGCATCGGCGACGTGGTCAAGGCGCGCATGGTGCAGCAGGCGAGCGAGGTGGAAAGCCTCAAGGCCTACGTGGGCGGCGCGCACTGAGGCACGGCGTCGCCCGGTCGGGCGCCGGTCACAGCGACTCGACGAAGCTCTGGTAGGCCTCCTCGTCCATCAGCGCCTTGAACGCGTCCGGGTCGGTCGGCTCCATGCGGAAGAACCAGGCCTCGTCCTCTGGGTCGCGGTTGACCAAAGACGGGTCGTCAGCGAGCAGCTCGTTGGCTTCCAGCACCGTGCCCGCCATCGGCGCGTACACGTCGGAGGCCGCCTTCACGCTCTCGACCACGGCGCAGGTCTCGCCTTCCGCCAGCACCCGGTCGGCGATCGGCAGGTCCACGAACACGACGTCGCCCAGGGCCTCCTGCGCGTGCTCGGTGATGCCGACGGTGGCGGTGCCGTCGGCCTCGAGCCGGACCCATTCGTGGTCCTTGGTGTAGCGGATGTCGGCCATTGCTTGGGTCTCCTTCTGCGGTCGTGTCGCTTGGGGCCGAACGCCCGGCCCGGCTTTGGTTCGCCTCAGCGTCCCGGATGGGCGCGGTTGTAGTCGAGCTGCTGCGCCGAAAGCTGGAACCCGACCTCGATCCGGTAGGCCGAGCCCGGCCGGCGCCGCGTGACCGGCAGGTCCAGCGCCACCGGGTCGGTCTTGACCAGCACCTTGTCGCCGTTGTCCGGAAACTGCGCCCGGGCCGCGAGCGGCAGCTTGCTCACCACCGCGCCGTCCAGCGTCACGGCGAGGAAGTACGGGATGTCCAGGCTGCTGCCGGCGGCGGCCGGGCCGCGGTCGATCGCCATCTGCACCTGCACCACTGTGTGCAGCGCGGTGCCGCCGGCGGCGCTGCTGCAATGCCCGGACACGCCGATGATGCTGCCATGGCTGACCAGGCGGCTCAGGTCGGGGCGGGCGAAGCCGTCGGCGCCGTAGTCGGTGTAGTCGGCGGCCTCGGCCAACAGCCCGACCGACGCGCAGGCGGGCGCGAACGCGTCCGGGTTCTGCGGCCCGCATCCGGACAGCAGGCCAGACAGCAGAAGGGACAGCAGCACCGGCGCGGCGTGGGCGGACAGGGTGTTCAGGAGCGCCGGCCGTGCGCGGATCGGCTTCGACAGGTTCATTCTCGACTTTCGGCCGGCCGTCCCTGTAGAGCGGGGCGGCGTTGCGGTGGTCGCCCAGGGCTTTGCGTCCTGGCCGGCGGAACGCCATATAGGGCCCGACGCGGGTTTGGGGAACAAGATGCCGGACCAGATGCTGGACCAGTCGATCGCAACGCCGGCGCCCGGAGCGCTGCCGCGGCTCAAGCTGCTGCTGGCCGGTCCGCGCGGGTTCTGCGCCGGCGTGGACCGGGCGATCCGCGTGGTCGAGGAGGCGCTGCGACGCTACGGGGCGCCGGTGTACGTGCGCCACGAGATCGTGCACAACCGTACCGTGGTCGAGGAGCTGGAGGCCAAGGGCGCGATCTTCGTCGAGGAGCTCGACGAGGTGCCGGCCGACGGCCACGTGGTGTTCTCCGCCCACGGCGTGCCGAAGACGGTGCCGGCCGAGGCGGAGCGTCGCAACCTGCTCTACCTCGACGCCACCTGTCCGCTGGTCTCCAAGGTGCACCGCGAGGCCGAGCGCCACTTCGCCGAGGGCGGGCCGGACAGCCGGCACATCCTGATGATCGGCCATGCCGGGCATCCCGAGGTGGTCGGCACCATGGGCCAGCTGCCGCCGGGCGCGGTCACCCTGGTCAACGACTCCGAGGAGGCGCGCCGGGTGCAGCCGGTTGACCCGACCCGTCTCGCCTTCATCACCCAGACCACGCTGTCGGTGGACGACACCGCCGAGATCGTCGCCATCCTGCGCGACCGGTTTCCGCTGATCGAGGGGCCGAAGCGCGAGGACATCTGCTACGCCACCACCAACCGGCAGGAGGCGGTGAAGGCGATCGCGCCCGGCTGCGACCTAGTGATCGTGATTGGCAGCCCGAACTCGTCCAACTCGCAGCGCCTGCGCGAGGTGGCGGAACGCTCCGGGGCGCCGCGCGCGCTGCTGGTGCCGCGCCTGCGTGACCTTGACTGGTCGGTGCTGGACGACGTGCACACGCTGGGCATCACCGCCGGCGCGTCGGCGCCGGAGGCGCTGGTGCAGGAGATGGTGACCGCACTCGGGCACCGCTACCGGCTGGAGATCGAGGAGCGCACGGTGAAGCTCGAGGACGTGATCTTCAAGCTGCCCGCCCCGCTGGGCTGATCCCGATCGATCCGGCGGCCGGCGCGTGGCGGTCTACACCGACGTCACCGACGAGGCGCTGTCGGCGTTCCTCGGCGAGTACGAGCTGGGCCCGCTGGTTGCCTTCCGCGGCATCGCCGAGGGGGTGGAGAACAGCAACTTCTCGCTGCGCACCGGCACCGGCGACTACATCCTGACCCTGTACGAGAAGCGGGTCGACGCCGCCGAGCTGCCCTGGTTCCTGGGCCTGATGCGCCACCTGGCGACGCGCGGCGTGACCTGCCCGCAGCCGATCGCCGGACGCGACGGCGAGGCGCTGCGGGTGCTGGCCGGACGGCCGGCGGCGATCACCTCGTTCCTGCCGGGCGTCTGGCCGCGACGGGTGCGGCCGGAGCATTGTCGTCCGCTGGGCGAGGCGCTGGCGCGGCTGCATCGTGCGGGCGCCGACTACGCGCCGGTGCGGCCGAACCGGCTCGGGCCCGACGCCTGGACGCCGCTGCTGGACAGCTGCCGGTCGTCCGGCGACCGGGTGCAGCCGGGGCTGGTGGCCGAGCTCGACCGGGCGCTGGCGCACATCCTGCCGGCCTGGCCCGCCGGACTGCCGCGCGGGCAGATCCACGCCGACCTGTTCCCGGACAACGTGTTCTTCCTGCAGGGAGCCTCGGGCGCCGGTACCCGGGTGCTGTCCGGGCTGATCGACTTCTATTTCGCCTGCACCGACCTGCTGGCCTATGACCTGGGCGTCTGCCTGAACGCCTGGTGCTTCGAGCCGGCCAGGCGTCCCGATCCGGAGCCCCTCGACCTGGAGTTCCCTCGCTTTGACTTCAACGTGACCAAGGCCCGCCTGATCCTCGGTGGCTACGAGGAGGTGCGCCGGCTGGAGCCGGGCGAGCGGCAGGCGCTGCCGGTGCTGGCGCAGGGAGCGGCGATCCGCTTCCTGCTGACTCGGCTGTTCGACTGGGTGAACACACCGGACGGGGCGCTGGTCACGCGCAAGGACCCGCTCGACTACCTCCACCGCCTGCGCCACCTCCGTGCCGGCACGCCCGGGACGCTCGGCCTGTGAGCGGCGAGGAGGCCGGTGCCGGACCGGCCGTGGTTGAGGTCTGGACCGATGGCGGCTGCAAGCCGAACCCGGGGCCGGGCGGCTGGGCGGCGCTGCTCCGGTTCGGGAGCCACGAGCGCGAGCTGAGCGGCGGCGAGCCGGCCACCACCAACAACCGCATGGAGCTGACTGCGGCGGCGGAAGCGCTGGAAGCGCTGACCCGGCCGTGCCGGATCGCGCTGCACACCGACAGCGAGTACGTGCGCAACGGCGTCACCCGCTGGTCCACCGGCTGGGTGCGCCGCAACTGGCGCACCGCCGGCGGCGACCCGGTCGCCAACATGGACCTGTGGCGCCGGGTGCTGGAGGCGGCGCGCCGGCACCAGGTGGACTGGCGCTGGGTCCGCGGCCATGCCGGGGATGTGGACAACGAGCGTGTGGACCGGCTGGCGACGGCGGCGCGGATCGCGGTCGAGGCCGGGGAA
>CAXUEL010000241.1:0-5230 GCA_964249915.1 uncultured Acetobacteraceae bacterium
CCGGGGGGGCGGGGGCCCCCGCCGCCCCCGCGGGGGCCCCTCCCCCCCCGGCCCTTCACCCCGGGGGCGGCCGCGCCCGCCACCGCCGGCTCGACCGGCGACGCCGTTCGCGGACAGCCTTGCGGCTCCGCACCGCGCGGTCGCGCCGGATCCGGCAGCAGCCATGGTCGACCGGACGGGGCCAGTGCCGGAGGGGCGTCGGCGGCACCTTCCGGGACAGGCGAGGCGCTATGGCCGAGCGCTGGACGCCGGCGCCGGGCTCGCGCAAGACCGCCCGGCCATGACCCCTACCGGATCACCCCCGCCGGGCCCGGCCGCGCAGCGCGCGACCCGGCTTGCCTTCCTCCTCACCGGCTTCGGCAGCGCCGCCTGGGCGGCGCTGGTGCCGTTCGCCAAGGCGCGCACCGGGATCGACGACGGCACGCTCGGCCTGCTCCTGCTGTGCCTGGGGATCGGCTCCCTCGTCACCATGCCGGTGTCCGGTGCCCTCGCCGGCCGGTTCGGCTGCCGCATCGTGATCGTGGCCGCGGCGCTGGTGGTGGCGCTCGCCCTGCCGCTGCTGGCGACCCTGGCCTCACTGCCTGGGCTGGCAGTGGCGCTGATGGCGTTCGGCGCCGCGATCGGCGCGGTGGACGTGGCGATGAACATCCAGGCCATCATCGTCGAGCGCGGCAGCGGACGGGCGATGATGTCTGGCTTCCACGGCCTGTACAGCCTGGGCGGCATCGCCGGCGCCGGCGGCATGGCCGCCTTGCTGAGCGCCGGCGCCTCGCCGCTCGCCGCCACGCTGTGCGCGTCGCTCGGCATCCTCCTCGCCCTGGCCGCCTCGGCACGCCACCTGCTGCCCTACGGCGCCCGCAGCGGGGGGCCGGCCTTCGCCGTTCCGCACGGGATCGTGCTCCTGTTCGGCCTGCTGTGCTTCGTGCTGTTCCTGGCCGAGGGCGCGGTGCTGGACTGGAGTGCGGTGTTCCTGTCCTCGGTGCGCCGGGTCGCCGCGTCCCGCGCCGGGCTCGGCTACGCCGCCTTCGCCAGCACCATGACGCTGTGCCGGCTCGCCGGCGACCGCATCGTGGACCGGCTCGGCCGCCGCCGGGTGATGCGCGCGGGCAGCCTGTGCGCGGCGCTGGGCTTCGTGGTCGCGACCGCGGTGCCGTCGGGGCCGGTGGCGCTGGCGGGCTTCGCCCTGGTCGGGATCGGCTGCGCCAACATCGTCCCGGTGCTGTTCACCGCCGTCGGGCAGCAGACGGCGATGCCGGAAACCGTCGCGGTGCCGGCGATGACCACCCTGGGCTATGCCGGCATCCTCGCCGGACCCGCCGGGATCGGCGCGGTGGCCCACCTGGCGAGCCTGCCCGCCGCGTTCCTCGTGCTGGCCGCGATGCTGGCGGCGGCGTCCTTCGCCAGCCGGCTGCTGTAAGCCGCCTCGCCGTGGGAGCCGAACCCGATCGGGTCCACGACCGTCCTCCCTCCAATGCTTGCATCGCTGGTCCCCTGGCAGCCGCAGGCCGGATGCGAAAGGGCGGCTTCGAGACCGGAGGCCTGGCGAGCAGACCTCGGGCTGGATCGGACCCGGAACTGGCGGTCGTGACCGGTAATCCTGCGCGAGCCCGGACCGGTCGGAACCTCACGCTGCAGGGACTTCGGAGGCGACCCTGCACGGCGGCCGCGGCGGCTGGTATGGTCGCCCCGGCTGCCTGGGGTTGGCATGCCGCTCCAGACCCACCACAGCCGGAACCCCTGCTTGATGACATCGTGGATTCCCGCCGCCTCGCTGGCCGTCGCGATCCTTGCCGCACCCCTCGTGGGCGCGGCCCAGACCCCCGCGCCATCCTCCGCACCCTCGCCGACGCAGCTCGACGACCAGCCGCCGCCGGGCGGCGACATCGCCCGGCATTGGGCAGCCCCTCGCACCGACTACGACTATGACCGGCGCGAGGTCATGATCCCCATGCGCGACGGCGTGAAGCTGCATACCGTCATCGTCGTGCCGCACGGCGCCCATGGCCTGCCGATGCTGCTGGAGCGCACCCCCTACGACGCCAACTTCTTCGTCAAGAAAGAGGTGTCGCACCTGCGCGACGCCGCCTGGTCCGCCGACCGCGCGTGGGTCGACGACGGCTACATCCTCGTGTTCCAGGACGTGCGCGGCAAGTACGGCTCCGAGGGCGCCTACACCATGACCCGGCCGCCGATCGGCTCCTTCAACCCGTCCAAGACCGATGACACCACCGACGCCTGGGACACCACCGGCTGGCTGTCGAAGAACGTCCCGGAGTCCAACGGCCGGGTCGGCGAGATCGGCTCCTCCTATGACGGCTGGACCGTCACCATGGCCCTGCTCGGCCCGCACCCGGCGCTGAAGGTCGCCGCTCCCGAGAGCCCGATGGTCGACGGCTGGATGGGCGACGACTGGTTCCACTATGGCGCCTTCCGCCAGACCAACCTCGACTACCTGACCGAGCAGACCAGCGTGAAGGGCAAGAGCGACCCTGCCCCCCGCACCGCCTACGACGACTACGGTGCCTTCCTGGACGCCGGCTCCGCCGGTGCCTACGCGGTCGCGCACGGCTTCGACCAGCTCCCGTTCTGGCGCCGCCTCGCTGCCCACCCGGCCTACGACGCGTTCTGGCAGGCGCAGGCGCTGGACCGTCTGGTCGCCGCCCATCCCCCCGCCGTGCCGACCATGTGGCTGCAGGGCCTGTGGGACCAGGAGGACATGTACGGCGCCGTCCACACCTGGGACGCGCTCCGCGCCGCGAACGCCACCGCCAACGCCCACCTGGTGATGGGCCCCTGGTACCACAGCCAGGTCAACCGCAGCGCCGACTCGCTCGGGCCGCTGAAATGGAAGGGCGACACCGCCGCCGACTTCCGGCGCGACGTTCTGATCCCGTTCTTCGACACCTACCTGAAGGACCGCGCCCCGGCGCAGCCGACGCCCAAGGTGCTGATCTACGACCCGGGCGAGAACCACTGGGACAGCCTGCCGGACTGGCCGGTCGTCGCACCGGCCGCGCTGACGGCGTACTACTTCCAGGCCGACGCCGGCCTGTCCACCGCCGACCCGGGGAACGGCGAGGACAGCTACACCTCCGACCCCGCCAAGCCGATCCCGTTCGAGCCGCTCCCGGCCCGCTTCGACGACCATCCCTCCTGGGCCACCTGGCTGGTGCAGGACCAGCGCACCGCCGCCACCCGTCCCGACGTGCTGGTCTACCGCACCCCGGTGCTCGACCACCCGGTCCGGTTCGCCGGCGCCCCGGTGGCCGACCTGTTCGTCCGCACCACCGGCACCGACGCCGACTTCGCGGTCAAGATCATCGACGTCTACCCGTCCACCGACCCGGGGCAGCCGGAGATGGGCGGCTACCAGCTCCCGATCAGCCTTGACATCTTCCGCGGCCGCTACCGCCGCAGCTTCGAGCATCCGTCGCCGATCCCGGCCGGCCAGGTACAGGAGTACAGGTTCCGCCTTCCCACCCTGAACTACACGCTGCAGCCCGGCCACCGCCTGATGGTGCAGGTGCAGAGCACCCTGTTCCCGCTCTACGACCGCAACCCGCAGACCTTCGTGCCCAACATCTTGTTCGCGAAGCCGGCGGACTACCGTTCGGCCACCATGACCGTCGAGCGCGGAACCCAGGGCCGCAGCGCCGTGCTGCTGCCGGTCGTGCGGACCGCTCCGGCTCCCGGCTGAGCCGAACCGTTCGCCAGGGTGCGAAGCCCGGGCACCGGACGTCATCCTGTCCGCTCCGCCGGCCAGACCTCCCGCAGTTCCACTCCATCGACCACATCTGGCCGCAACCGAGCCGTCGGCTTTCAGAGAAGGAGTAGCGTAACTTGTAGACATCCGCCGCCGCTGAGCCCTCGACGTCCTCCGCGCCTGCGGAAGTCGACCAGGCTACCTGAACGCCAGGCGCAGGCGCGAAGCCGTCATCATGCTCACGGGCTTCCTGTGCCTACCGTCAGCTGGGCTCCATCCAGGACCTCGGATCAGTGATCCAGCACCTGAAGCTGATCAGCCCTTACAGCGCGTGCCGCGCCGCCAGCGCACGCACCATGGCACGCACGCCGATGTCGCGCCGCCACACCGCGTCCGGCCAGTCGATCGCCGCCACCCCGGCATAGGCGGCGTCGCGCGCGTCGGCCAGCTCGGGCGCCACGCCGACCACCGTCAGCACCCGTCCGCCCGCACCGACCAGGGTGCCCGCCGCATCCAGCGCGGTGGCGGCCTGGAACACCTGCACGCCGTGCATCGCCTCGGCACGCGCGATGCCGCCGATCGGCGTTCCGGTGGCGGGCGTGCCGGGATAGCCGCGCCCGGCCAGCACCACCGCGACCGCCGCCTCGTCGGCGAAATCGAGCCGCACCTCGCCCAGCCGCCCCGCCGCCAGCGCCGCCAGCACCGGCAGCAGGTCGGAGCGCAGCCGCGGCAGCAGCGCCTGCGCTTCCGGATCGCCCAGCCGCACGTTGTACTCGATCAGCTCCGGACCCCGCGGCGTCAGCATCAGACCCGCGAAGATCACGCCGCGGAACGGCGTCCCGCGCCGGTTCATCTCGCGCAGCATCGGCCGCACCAGCAGGTCCAGCGCCTGCTCCTGGGTGTCGCGGTCGAAGAAGGCGGGCGGCGACACCGCGCCCATGCCGCCGGTGTTGGCGCCGGTGTCGTCCTCGCCGATGCGCTTGTGGTCCTGGGCGGCGCCGATCAGCAACGCCGTCTCGCCGTCGCAGAACGCGAACAGCGACACCTCGTCCCCTTCCAGGCACTCCTCGATCACCACCGCAGCCCCCGCGCCGCCGAGGCTTCCCTCCTGCATCATCGCCGTGATCGCGGCTTCCGCTTCCGCCACCGTCTGAGCCACCACCACGCCCTTGCCCGCCGCCAGCCCGTCCGCCTTGACCACGATCGGAGCGCCGCGCCGTCGCACGAAGTCGTGCGCCAGGGCTGCGTCCTCGAACCGTTCCCAGCGCGCGGTCGGAATGCCGGCGGCATCGCATACCGCCTTGGCGAAGCTCTTGCTGCCCTCGAGCCGGGCCGCCGCGGCACCCGGGCCGGCGCAGGCGATGCCGGCGACGGCGCAGGCGTCGCCCAGTCCGGCCACCAGCGGCGCTTCCGGCCCCGGCACCACCAGGTCGATCCGCTCCCTCCGGGCGAACGCCACCAGTCCCGCCACGTCGTCGGCGGCGACGCGGGCGCGCTCTTCGTTGAGCGGCACGTTCGCGAAGACCG
>CAXUEL010000242.1:0-5228 GCA_964249915.1 uncultured Acetobacteraceae bacterium
CGCCCGGCCGGCATACAGCACGGTCAGCCGGTCGGCATGCGCTTCCACGATCGACAGGTCGTGGGTGATGAACAGCACGCCGAGCCGGTGGCTGCGCTGGAGGCGTGCCAGCAGCGCCAGGATCTGCCGCGCCACCAGCGGGTCCAGCCCGGTGGTCGGCTCGTCGGCGATCAGCACGGTCGGCGCGCAGGCGAGTGCCGCCGCGATCATCACCCGCTGCCGCTGCCCGCCGGAGAACTCGTGCGGGTAGCCGTCGACCCGGCGCGCCGGGTCGGGGATGCCGACCTCGCCCAGCAGCTCGACCGCGCGCCGCCGCGCCTGCGCCCGGGTGCCGTTCTCGTGCAGCCGGTAGCCTTCCGCCACCTGCGCCCCGACCGTCGCACTCGGGTTCAGCGCCGAGAGCGGGTTCTGGAACACCATGCCGATGCGGCCGCGCAGCCGGCGCATCCGCCGCTCGTCCTGGGCCAGCAGGTCGAGCCCGTCGAAGCGTACCTGGCCGGAGGTACGGGCGCCGCGCGGCAGCAGGCGCATCGCCGCCAGGGCCGCGACCGTCTTGCCCGAGCCGCTTTCCCCCACCAGCGCCGCCATCTCGCCGGCCCGCACCTGCAGGTCCAGCGCGTCCAGCACCGGCACCGGCCGGCCGCCACCATGCGCCGGCAGGGCGACCGACAGCGCCCGCAGCTCCAGCACCGGGTCCGTCAGCCGCGCCCCTGCCGGGCCAGCAGCCCCTGGCCGATCAGCGAGGCCGACAGCAGGGAGGCGAAGATCAGCAGCCCGGGCGGCAGCACCAGCCACCACGGGTCCAGCGCCACCAGTTGCAGCGCCCCTTCCAGCAGCCCGCCCCAACTGGTCTGCGGCGGCTGCACGCCGAGCCCTAGGAACGACAGCGCCGACAGCACGAGGATCATCTCGCCGACCAGGAAGGTGAAGTTCACCGCCAGCACCGGCGCCATCACCCGCAGCAGGTGGGTGGTGGCGACGTGGAAGAAGCCGCCGCCCATCTGGCGCGCCGCCTGGACGAACTCGCGGTCGCGCGCCGCCCGCGTCTCGTTGCGCACCAGGCGCGCCAGCGGCGGCCAGGAGATCAGCCCGAGCAGCAGGATCAGCGACGGGGTGGACAGGCGCAGGATGGCGGCGAAGAAGATCAGCACCACCAGCCCCGGCAGCGCCAGCACCGCGTCGAGCAGGCGCATCATCGCCGCGTCGAGCAGGCGCGGCCCTAATCCAGAAGCGAGGCCATAAAGCAGGCCGGCGAAAAAGGTGACCATCGCCGCCGGCAGTGCCACCAGCAGCGTCGCCTGGCCGGCGTCCATCACCCGCGCCAGGTTGTCGCGGCCGAGCTCGTCGGTGCCGAGTGGGAACGCCCGGCTCGGCTGCGACAGCGGCGACAGGGGGTTGAGCGCGTACGGATCGACGGGCCAGGCGAACGGCAGCAGGAAGCACAGCGCCAGGACCAGCACCGCCAGCGCCGTGCCGCCCCGTAGGCTGCCGCCGCCGAGCAGCGAGGCAGCGCCGCGGACGCGCAAGCGTGCGCCGGCGCGGGGGAGGGACGCCGCGTCAGGCATAGCTGGTCCGGGGGTCGAGCAGGCCGTTGAGCAGGTCGGCCAGGAGGTTGCCGAGCACGGTCAGCACCCCGATCACCAGTACGATGCCGATCAGCACCGGATAGTCCTGGCCGATCGCCGACTGCCACAGCAGCCAGCCGAGGCCGGGATAGGAGAACACGGTCTCGGTGACGATGCCGCCGGCGAAGATGGTGGGCAGCGACAGCCCCAGCAGCGTGACCACCGGGCGGAGCGCGTTGCGCAGCACGTGCCGGAACAGGATCCGCACCGGCGAGGCGCCGCGCGCGGCGGCCGAGCGCACGTAGTCCTGGCCGAGCTCCTCGTGCACGCTCTGCGCCAGGTAGCGCGACAGCGCCGGCACCGTGAACAGGGTGATGGTGGCCGCCGGCAGCGCCAGGTGCGACAGCACCGAGCCTGGCGTCTGGTGCGCCAGGCGCAGGTCCTCGAGCCCGCCCGCCGGCAGCCAGCCCAGCCCCATCGACACCCACAGGATCAGCAGGGTGCCGACGAAGAACGAGGGCAGGGCGAACAGCGCCAGCTCCACCGTGCCGATCACCCGGCCGAGGCGGCGCTCGTGGAACACCCCGTGCAGCAGCCCGAGCCCGAACGCGATGGCGAGGCTGGCGGTCAGCGCCACCAGCTGCAGCAGGATCGTGTTGGCCTCGTAGGACAGCAGCATGGCGCCGACCGGCTGGTTCGACAGGTAGGAGCTGCCCAGCCGCCCGTGTGCCAGCTGCCACAGCCAGCGCAGGTATTGCCGCCAGATCGGCAGGTCGAGGCCGAACTCGTGGTTGATCGCCGCCACCGTGGCCGGCCGTGCCGCCGGACCCAGGATCGAGTAGGCCGGCCCGCCCGGGGTCAGGTGGCTCATCACGAAGGCCAGCAGCGTCAGGATCAGCAGCGACAGCGCGGCGCTGCCGAGGCGTCGCTCAAGGATGCGCCGCATCGCCGCCTCCCGCGCCGGCGCCGCAGGCGAGCGGGCCGGACAGCGTCAGCAGCTCGGCCGACCACATCCCGTTCGGGCTGAGGAAGTCGGACACGTGGCCGATCCCGGGCCGCACCAGCACCTCCGGCGTGCCGGAAGGGAGGTAGAGGTGCGGTGCGCGCTCGGCGGTGTAGTCCTGCACCGCGCGCAGCGGGCCGTCGCCGGAGCCGAACATCACGTCGCGGTTCAGCGCGTCCATGCGCGGGTCGACGAAGTGGCCGTTGTTCAGCGCGCCGTCGGACGAGAAGAAGTCGTGCATGTTGGGATAGGTCGTGATCGACCAGCGGATCGTCACCACGTCCCAGTCGTGGCCGTTGCCGTCCAGGATCGCCAGCAGCTGGTTGAAGCCGATGGTGCGGATCGACACCTCCATGCCGATCCGGCGCAGGTTGCGCTGGATCAGCTGCGCCTGGATGATCCCGTCTGCGCTTTCCGACGAGGTCAGGATCGAGAAGGCGAGGCGCTGCCCGTTCCTGAGGAGGATCCCGTCCGGACCGGGGCTCCAGCCGTCCTTCGCCAGCAGCGCGCCAGCGGCCGCCGGGTCGAACGACAGGTCCGGGTAGCCGGCGCGGGCGGCATCGGACTGCAGGTCGACCATGGAGGGCGGCACCGGGCCGTGGTCGACGCTGGCCTGGCCACGGTAGATCAGGTCCACGATCTCCTGCTGGTCGATGCCGCGCGTGATCGCCCGGCGCACCGCGTCGTCGGCCAGGAACGGCGCCGTTCCGGAGCGGAAGTTGATGTAGCCGTCGCCGTAGGCGAAGATCGGGGTCGGCCTCACCACCCCGAATCCCGGCAGGCGGGTGGCGAACCGCGTCAGCAGGTAGGGGATGCTGGCCATGTCGAGCGCGCCGGCGCGCATCTGCTCCAGGGCGGTGTTGCCGGTGGGAAACGCGATCACCAGGCGCCGCACCTGCGGGTGGTGGCCGCCGTAGAGCGGGTTCGGCACCAGCACCGCGTGCCGCCCGACCGCATACTCCTGCAGCACGAACGGGCCGTCGCCGACCGCGAACAGGGCGGCGTCGTTCTGCCGGCGGCGCAGCTCCACCGGGCTCATGCCGGCGAACACGTGCCGGGGCAGCGGGTAGAGCAGGTTGCCGAGGCCCAGCGAGACGAACCAGCGCGGGTTGACCTTGCGCACCATGCGCAGCTCGAGCTGGTGCGCCGACACGACCCGGCTCGACGCGATCAGCGTCGGCACCCCACCCAGGCCGTACCAGGCGTAGGCCGGCCCCATGCTCCGGATCAGGTCCAGGGTGAAGAGGAGGTCGTCGGCGGTGATCGGCACCCCGTCCGACCAGCGCCAGTTGTGCAGCGTCACCAGGAAGGTCGAGCCGTCGTCCGGAGTGTCCACCGAGGCGGCCACGCTGCGGTCGAAATCCGGCTGTCCGTGCCGGTCGATCCACACCAGCGGCCGCAGGAACTGCTCGATCACCTCGTGCGAATAGGCCGAGGTGGTCAGTAGCGGGTTGAGCGAGTTGACCCCCGCCGGCGGCCCCATGCCGACGCCGGTGGGCACGATCACGCTGCCGCAGCCCGCCTGCTCCGCCCGCAGCGGCGCGGCGGCGAGCAGGCAGAGCAGCAAAACCGAGACGGGAAACCAGGAAGTGGACACCCACCCGTCCTAGCTTCCACCTTCCTCCATGTCGAGGGCGCATGCCACCTCTGCCTTGAGCGCAGGTAGCACGACCTCCCCAAACCACGGGTTGCGCGCTTCCCAGATGCCGGTGCGCCAGGACGGGTGCGGCAGCGGGAACAGCCCGCGCGGCAGGTGATCGCGGAACCGGCGCACCCGCTCGGTCATCGGCCCGCGGCCGAGCACGTGGTTCTGCGCGTAGCTGCCGATCAGCAGGGTGAGCCGGAGCCCGTGCAGGTGCGACAGCACCCGGTCGCGCCAGATCGGCGCGCATTCCGGGCGCGGCGGGCAGTCCCCGCCTCGTGGCAGGCGGCCGGGATAGCACAGCCCCATCGGCAGGATCGCCACCCGGGCGGTGTCGTAGAACACCGCCTTGTCCAGCCCGAGCCAGCCGCGCAGCCGGTCGCCCGACGCGTCCCAGAACGAGATCCCCTTCTCGTGCACCACCGTGCCGGGCGCCTGGCTGGCGATCAGGATTCGGGCGGTGGTGGACACGTGCAGGATCGGCCGCGGCCCCAGCGGCAGGACCGGCGCGCACACCCGGCACGTTCGCACCTCGGCCACCAGCCGCGCCAGGGCCGCGTCCGGCCCGCCCGGGGTCGTGCCGTCGGCCATGATGTCCTGCCGCCGCTCAGGGTTCCGCGGTCGGGGTCGGCTGCTCGCCCACGGTGAAGATCACCACCTGCTCGCCGCTGTGCGCGAAGGTGACCGTGCATGGCAGCAGCGCGCCGTCCGACAGCGGTTGCGTCGCCTGCGTCAGGTCGATCAGCGCCGTCACCGGATGCATCCGGCCGTGCAGGGCGGGCGGCGCGTCGAGGCCGTTCTGGGTGTGCGTGGCGGCGTCGGCCTCGTGCTGCTGCGACGCGGTCGGGGTGGCGACGTCGTCGTGCAGCGTGCCGTTGCGCAGCGCCACGTGCCCGGACGCCGGACACTCGACCCGGATCAGCCGGTCGGCCAGCGTGCCGTGGTTGACGATGACCGTGCTGAGCAGCGCGGTCGCGTGCGCGGCGTCGGCCTGCGCCCAGGACGGCCCGACCTGCAT